>NZ_FOIS01000001.1:600000-900000 GCF_900110455.1 Natrinema salifodinae
GTTGACGGCGGCAGCGGCGACGATCTGGACGCCGTAGTCGGAGACGGTGGTGACGAATCCCGCGCCGGCGTCGACGCCGACGACCGCGAGGAACAGTCCGAGCGTGAGCGTCCGGAGTTCGGAGAGCACGTCGCGATCCATGCGCATCGTGATCGGGCCGATCGTGCCGCGATAGCCAAGCGCCAGCGCGGCGATGATGACGCCGCCGGTCGTCCCGAGCGTGGGCGCGCCGAGCGGTCCCATCGGAATTGGGATCGAACCGATGACGACGCCGATCGCGAGCACGAGACCGAACCCGACGAGGCTGAACGTCACTCGCGAGACGTCCGCGCGCTCGTCCGCGTTCCCGCCGACGTCGGCTTCGTACGTCCGCTTCTCGGCGTCCATGTCAAGCCCGGCGAGTTGCGGGTACAACTGGTTGAAAACGACGATCAGCACGACGCCGACCACGTACCCGATGGAGTGGCCGATCTGGTACGGCTCCCGAGCGGCCGCGGGAAGCGCTTCGATCGCCGAGGCCAGGCCGGGGCTGCTCGTGAGCGCGCCCGTGAACGACCCCATGATGAGCGCCGTCTCGGCGTCGGCAAACAGGACCGTCGCCGAGACGTAGGTGAGGGCCAGGCCGACCGCGGTCATGACCGCCGCCAGGACGATGAAAAACGGCCCGTACGTCTTGATGACGCCGGAAATGTCTTCCGCCGCAATTAGGCCGACCGACGCGACGAACAGTGCCAGGGTCAGCCCGAAGTACGGCTCCGGAACGGAGAGACCAACGTGTCCGAGGATCAACCCGGCGAACAGCGGTCCGGCAACGCCGAACGCGATTCCGCGATACCGGAGCCGTCCGAAGGCCATTCCCGCGACGACCGCGAGGGATAACACGAAGATTCCGTTACTGGCGATCGACTCTATCACGGCCACTGTCACAGTCCCCGATCCAGTTTACTCGTGTCGGCGCGCCCGATCGTCACGTTTCGGCCGCCCGGTCCAGACTCACGGTCCCGAACCAGGCGGAGAGTCCGCTGTGGTCGATGACCGACGTCGGTGCGACCGACAGTCAATGGTGTCCCTGTCGCAGGATATCGGTGAGGCATCATTCTGATCCTCCTCAGCGCCACGTCAGGTACCGAGGGTGATAACGAGATGCCCGATTCCTAATCGATAGGAACGATATTGGGGTTGAATGCCCACTAATATTCGAAATAATTGAAATAATTAATCCATTCGCCAACCTGACCCGAGTTCAAAGTAGCCCTGCTGGTTGGCGCGCTCTCCGAGAGCGGCGAACGACGACGAGGAAGCGCGAATTTCGCCCCGAAGTCCGACCGTCGGACCGCCGGCAGAATCAGTACCCGCGTTCGATTAGGTAATCCGCGAGCTCACAGAGCAGATCGCGGGCCTCGTTGTCCGGCAGCACTTCGAGTCGGTTTTTCCCCTGGGCGACCAGGTCGCTGGCGGTGTCGTTGGCGTAGGAGATCGAGCCGGCTGTCTCCAGTTCGGCGACGGCGTCGTCGATTTCGGCCTCGGTGACCGCGTCGACGTCGTCGGTGTCGACCAGATTATCCACGTCGACGCCCTGTTCGCGGGCGTGGACGGTGATCAGCGTCTGTTTGTTCTCGACGAGGTCGCTGCCTCGCTGTTTGCCCAGCTGTTCGCTGGGGACGGTCAGGTCGAGTACGTCGTCTTGGATCTGGAACGCGCGGCCGATGTCGAGTCCGTACCCGTAGAGGGCGTCGATGGTCTCGTCGTCGGCTCCCAGCAGGATCGCGGGGAGACACGCCGAGGCGGCGTAGAGCACTGCCGTCTTCTGCTCGACCATCTCGAGGTACTCGTCGGGGGAGACGTCGGTCTGTTCCTCGAAGGTGACGTCCAGCGACTGTCCCTCGCAGATCTTAGTGCAGGTCGTCGCGAGCACGTCCAGAGCCTCGACGATCCGATCGGGCTCGGCACCCGTCTCGAGCATGATCTCGAAGGCCTTCGAGTACAGCGTGTCGCCAGCGAGGATGGCCGTCTCGAGGTCGTACTCCTCGTGGACGGCCGGGACACCCCGGCGGAGATCGTCGTCGTCCATAATGTCGTCGTGAATCAGCGTGAACGACTGAATGACCTCGACGCTGACGGCGGCGGCCATCATGTCCACCGGACCGCTCTCGTCGAGCGGCGTGAACGACCGGTACTCGGCCGAGAGCGACTCGACGTCGGCCAGCGCCTCCGCGGTTGTCAGGAGGACGGTCGGACGAAGCCGTTTCCCGCCTGCGTCCAGCAGATAACGCGACGCCTCGTAGAGCCGTTCGGGCCGTTTGATCGGCAACTCCTCCGGAATCGCATCGTTGACCAGCTCGCGGCGCTGACGGACCGCCTCGAGCACCGCCTCTTCACGTGCCTCGGGGCTCGTCATATCAGTCGACTAGCTGGATCAGGTTTCCGTTGCGCGTGACGTGGAGGTCACGGCCCATTTTGTACCCCTCGTCCTCACAGAGGTTGACGTAGCTCGAGTAGCCGCTCATATCCTGGTGGGCCGGGATGACGTGCTGGGGCTGGAGTGCGTTGAGCATCTCGTAGTGGCCCTCCTGGTTGAGGTGGCCCGAGACGTGGATGTCGTCGTAGATGCGAGCGCCCTGCATGCCCAGCAGCTTCTCGGCCTGGTAGCGCTGACCCTCGTTGGTTGGCTCCGGAATGACGCGGGCGGAGAAGACGACCTTGTCCCCGTCGTCCAGTTCGTACGGCGTCTCGCCGCGGGCCATCCGAGTGAGCATCGCGCGGGGCTCGCCCTGGTGGCCGGTGACGACGGGCAGGTAGTCGCCCTTGCCCTCGTTCATGATGCGTTTGAACGTGCGGTCGACGGACTTGCGGTGGCCGAACATCCCTAGGTCGGTGGGGAAGTCGATGAAGTCGAGCCGCTCCGCGGTGCCCGAGTACTTCTCCATCGACCGACCGAGCAGGACGGGCTGGCGGCCGATGTCGTCGGCGAACTCGACGAGCGACTTCACGCGAGCGATGTGACTCGAGAAGGTCGTCGCGACGAGTCCGCCGTCGTAGTCCTCGAGACTGTAGAGAACGTCACGGAGGTGTTCGCGGGCGACCCGCTCGGAGGGCGTCCGCCCCTTCTTGTTCGCGTTGGTACAGTCCTCGATGTAGGCGAGGACGCCGTTGCCCTCGCGACCGATCTCGCGGAACCGCTTCATGTCGATCGGGTCGCCGATGACGGGCGTGTGGTCCATGCGCTTGTCCAGCCCGTAGACGACCGCACCTTCGGGCGTGTGGAGGACAGGGTTGATGGCGTCGATGATCGAGTGCGTGACGTTGACGAACTCGAGGTCGACCTGGCCGGAGTCGCCGATCGACATCGTCTCGCCGGCCTCCATCTTGATCAGATCGTTCTCGACGCCGAACTTCTGCTCGCCCTCGATCTGCTGTTTGACGAGTTCGATCGTAAACGGCGTTGCGACGACCGGCGCGTTGTACCGGTGGGCCAGCTTGGAGATGGCGCCGATGTGGTCGAGGTGGCCGTGCGTGGGCACGATGGCCTGCACGTCGCCCTCGAGGTCGCTCATGACCCGATCGTCGGGGATTGCGCCCATGTCGATCAGATCGAGACTGTGCATCCGCTCGGTTTCGACGTTGTCGTGGATGAGAACCTGCGAGAGGTTCAGACCCATGTCGAAGATGACGACGTCGTCCCCGGCACGGACGGCAGTCATCTGCCGTCCGACTTCTTCGTAGCCGCCGATGGTTGCGATTTCGATTTCCATGATTCGTTGTACTGAAAGCCGCGTTATGGACTCTCATCGAAACGGTCCGCGGACTCCCGGTTGTGCGGCCCCGGCGTCTTACAGCGCGTCGGCCATCCCGCTATGCGTTCTGGAGACAACCGCCTCCGGTCGGCACACGACATCGTGAGCCCGAACGCACTTGCCCGCGGGTTTCGCTAGTTCCCCGTACACGCCCAGGTCTTAAAAACACCGTGGGTTAGCCTGCCCGTCGCGGCGCCACCGCTCACACCGCCCTCGCTCTATCCGTCGACGCGATGCTACAGCCGTTCTCGCATCGAAATCCATTTGCCGATCGCTCGAAAACCGCCGGGAATAGCAATGATTCCGGAGGGACCGTCGTGTACGTGATCATCGTCGGAGCCGGCGAGGTCGGCCGATCGATCGCAGCCAACTTAGAAGAGACCCACGACGTCGTCGTGGTCGATCGGGACGCCGCCGTCACCGAGGAACTCACCTATTCGCTGGACGTCCTCACGATTCACGGCGACGGAACCGACCTCGAGACGCTCCGCGAGGCCGGCCTCGAACAGGCGGGCCTGGTCATCGCGTGTACGGACAACGACGAGACCAACGCGGTCGTCTGTGGCGCCGCGAAGGCCGCGACCGACGTGTTCACCATCGCCCGCGTGCGCCGCCGGATGCTCTTGGAGACCTGGCAGGGGTCACAGGGCGCGTTCGGCGTCGACTTCATGGTCTGTACCGACCTGCTGACCGCCCAGACGATCTTCCGGATCTCGGGGCTGCCGAGCGCGCACGACGTCGACACGTTCGCCGGCGGGCTCATACGGATGGCCGAGTTCGACATTCCGACCGACAGCCCGATCGCCGACCGAACCGTCAGCGAGGCCGACTGCTACGACTCGCTGACCTTCGCCGCCCTCTTCCGCGACGACGAAATGCTCGTCACCCGCGGCGACACGGTCATTCGGGGCGGGGACCGGGTCGTCGTCATCGGCAGCCCCGACTCGATCAACGACTTCGCCGACGAGGTCGCCACGGCCCCCGAGGAGGCCGAGGAGGTCGTCATCGTCGGCGCCAGCGAGATCGGCTACCAGACCGCCCGCGAGTTCGAGGACCACGGCTTCCGCCCGCGGCTGATCGAGCGGGATCACGACCGGGCACGCGAGGTCGCCGAGGCGCTCCCGAACACGATGGTCATGGAGAGCGACGCGACCGACGCCGACTTCCTCGCCCGCGAGCACGTCGACGAGGCCGATGTCGTGATCGCCGCCCTAGACAGCGACGAGAAGAACTTGCTGGTCTCCCTGCTGGCCGATCGTCTCGGCGTCGATCGGACCGTCGCGATCATCGAGACCCCGGAGTACGCCGACCTCTTCGAGACCGTCGGCGTCGACGTCGCGATCAATCCCCGCGAGGAGACCGCCGAGGAGATCGTCCGCTTTACCCGGACCGACCACACCGAGAAGGTGGCCATGCTCGAACACGACCGCGCGGAGGTCATCGAGATCGAGGTCGCGCCGGAGAGCGTCCTCGTCGGCCAGAACATCGCCGCTGCGACGAACAAACTTCCCGAGGGAGTCGTCATCGGCGCGATCTCTCGGGCCGGCGAGCACATCACGCCGCGGGGCTCGACGACCGTCGAGCCTGGCGATCACGTGATCGTCTTCGTGGACGCGGCCGTCCTCGACGAGGTCGTCGACCTAATCTGAGCGTCCTTCCCATCCCCGTCCTCGTCCCCGTCCGTCTTCGTCGCTTAGCTCCGATTCCGGTCCTCGTGGCGGAGCCCGCGATAAAGGACGTACGCGACGAAAAAGAGGAGATACGCGATCGCGATGGCGCTCGTGATCGGCGACCGACCGACGATCGCGATGAGGACGATCAGGAACGGCCCGACGAGCAACAGCGAATCGAAGACCCGATCCTCGGCGCCCGATTCGAGAATCTCGCCGACGATCGGCACGTCGTCGACGTTCATCGGTACAGCCCTCCGCGGCTGAAGAGCGCCCGCAGCGTCACCAGCACGGGGATGATCTCGAGGCGGCCGATCCACATATTGAACAGGAACATGACCTTGCCGAGCGTCGGCAGCGAGTCGGGGCCGGTGATGCCCGCCGAGAGGCCGACGTTACCCTGGGCGCTGGCCACCTCGAAGATGACGTTCTCGAGAGTGTACTCGCCAGGCGGGAGGATCAGGAGGAGCACGAACATGCCGAGACCGAGGAACAGGAACCACAACACAGCGATGATCGCCGCTTCCTCGAACTCCTGGCGCAGCTCCCGTTCGGAGAGGCGCCGACCGTTGATGTCCAGTCGCCGGACGGCCGTCTCGGGATAGAAGACGTCCGCGATGCGGAATCGGATGCCTTTCAGCAGCGTGAGCGCCCGGATCAGCTTGATCCCGCCGACGGTCGACCCGGCCGCGCCGCCGACGATCATGCCGGCCGTCACGGTCAGTTGGGCGTAGGCCGGCCATCGGCCGAGCGCCACGTTGGTCGCGTCGACGGCGGTCTGGAAGCCAGCGCAGGTCGCCGCCGAGACGAACTGGAAGGAGCCGTACCGGAACGCAGAGAACAGGGAGTCGTACGTGCCGGCGGCGTAGACGAACGCGGTGAGGACGAGCGTCCCAGCGCTCATGTAGATGAACACCCACCGCGTCTGGAGGTCCGTATAGAGGTTCCGCAGGTCACCTTGGAGGATTAGGTAGTGGACCGGGAAGGCGATGCTCCCCAGCAGCATGATCGGGAGGAGCGCGAAGTCGATCGCGACGCTGTCGTAGGTCGCAATCGACTCGTCGGTGACGGAGAACCCGCCGGTCGCCAGGCCCGTCATCCCGTGGTTGATCGCCTCCCAGATCGGCATCCCGACGACCCACAGTACCAGGATCGAGACGAACGTAAAGAGGATGAAGATCCACCAGATCGTCTGGACGGTCGAGACGATACTCGGGTGGATCCGCTCGGAGCGGGCCTCGCTCTTGTAGAGGGTCAGCGACCCGCTGCCGGGCCTGGCGAGGATCGCCGTCGTGAGGACGATCACGCCGACGCCGCCGACCCACTCGATGAACGAGCGCCACCACTGCAGCGTGCGCGGTAGCACTTCCTCGTTGTCGGTCATCGTCAACCCGGTACCGGTGAAGCCGCTCATGCTCTCGAACAGGGCGTTGAGCGGGTCGGTAAAGGCCGCCAGCGTCGCCGTCTGCGACGGGGTGCCAAGCGCCGGCACGCCGAGTTCGACCGTCCACGCGATGAGATAGAACGGCAGCGAGCCGAACACGGCGACGCAGAACCAGCCCATCGCGGCGATGACCATGCCGTGCAGTTTGCCCGGCCTGGTCGCCTGGCGGAACCGCCGCGTCAGGTAGTAGCCGATGACGAGCGGGACCAGGCCGGAGACGAGCAGGGCTGGAATCGCCCAGTACTCGCCCCAGACGAGCGGGACGAGCAGCGAGACGAACAGGAGGCCGGCCAGCGCCTCGAACATGCGTCCCAGGTCGCGACCGATCGTTTCTATCGCCTCGTTCATGTATCGCTCACTGCCGGAGCCGCGTTCATATACACATCGAAACGTTGATGAAACGGTTCGGACGCGACGCGCGGCGGCGCTCGACGGCGTCGGAGCGGCGATCGCGGTCGCAGTCGCTGTGACCGGACGATCCGCTCGCTCGATAGGTGACTCATTGCAACCGATCTTCCGGGTGACCGAACACGTCGGTGAGTTCGGGATCGGCGCCGAACCCGGAGTAGACGGTCACTAAATCGCCCGTTTCGATCTCGGTCTCGCCGCGCGGGGTGATCGGCGGATCCTGGCCCTCGCGTTCGATCGCGACGATCAGGACCTCGTCGTGGAGCAGTCCGTCCTCGGCCGCCTCGACGAGGGTCGTGCCGGCGATCGGAGCGTTCTCGGTAACCTCGATTTCGAACACCTCGGCCTCCTCGCCGATCTGCATGTAGTCGACGATCGCCGGTCGGGCAACCGCCCGATAGAGGTACTCGGCGATGAGTTCCTGCGGGTTCTGCATCGTGTTGACGCCGATCTGGCGGAACACGTTCATGTGGTCCGGATCGTGGACGACCGACACGATCGCGGGCACCTCGTGTTCCTGGGCGAGCAGACAGACCATGATGTTGGTCGCGTCCCGATCGGTCGTGCTGATCAGCGCGTCCGCCCGTTCGATGTTGGCGTCTAAGAGGGCCTCGTGGGACGTCGCGTCGTCGTTGAGGACCAGGCAGTCGTACTCATCGGCGACCCGATCCGCGCGCTCGGCGTCGGTCTCGATGACAACGACTTCGTTGCCCGAGCTGGTCGCGATATCGATGAGCGGAACGCCGATATCGCCCGCTCCGACGACGATAATATACATTACTTCGGGTTTCTTGCGTTCCCATTGAAAATATATCGCTTCGATAGGCAGGTCCTGCCTCCGGTTCGCACGCGACGATCGGCCGGGTCGGTCGGATGGCGAGCGGCCGTCATCGTCCCCGCCGTTATCGATTCCACGGCGACCGTCGTCGCTTCGACTGCGCTTCGGACTGTTTCAGAATGCGTTCGATAGCCCAGATCGCCCACAGGAAGACGAGCGTCACGAGGACGGCCATCTCGATGCGAACGACGGTCCCGTATCGGACGGCCAAGACGAGCGCCATGACGGTCACTGCGGCGGCGACGACGCCGAACACGTCGTAAAACGAGTGCGGGTCGCGGACGCTCGGCAGTCGAACGCTCATAATTCTTTCTAGGCGCGAAACGTATATAGATCCTCGCCCGAGTGAACCGGCGGCATTCGTCCGCTGCGGTCGGCTACGGATCGCTCGCGTCTCGCCCGCACAGTCGTTTCGAGCCGAAATGCCGTTCTGTGGCGACACAAGCCCGGTTACGATGGATTAATACGATCCGATAGAATTCCCGTACATACGTGTCCCGAAGCAGGTTCCGACGGGTGATCCCCCGATTATGAGGATCCGCATCAATTGGCAGACGAGTCTCGCGCTGACCGGGACCGTCCTGAAGTATCTCTCTGTCCCGCTGCTCGTTCCGCTGACCGTCGCGCTCATCTATCGCGAAGCGATCCTCGCGTTCGTCGCGACGATCGCCCTCACGATCGCGGTCGGCCACGCGCTCGAACGGCTCAGTCCGATGCCCGATCTCCAGGTCCGGGAGGCGATGCTCTTCGTGGCGATCTCGTGGCTGGCGGTGGCGATCGTCGGCGCGGTCCCTTACGTGCTCGCGGGCTGGGGGACCGAGTCGACGCTCGCCCATCCCGTCAACGCGCTGTTCGAGTCGATGTCCGGGTTCACGACGACCGGGGCGACCGTCCTCGGAGAGATCTCGCTCGACCGCCACTCACACGCCGTGATGATGTGGCGCCAGCTCACGCAGTGGCTCGGCGGGATGGGGATCATCGTCCTGATGGTCGCGATCCTCCCCGAACTCGCGGTCAGCGGTGCGCAACTCGTTCAGTCGGAGGCGCCGGGACCGCAGCTACAGAAGCTCACCCCGCGGATCGCCGAGACCGCGCGGATCCTCTGGCTCGCGTACTTCACGTTCACCGTCGTCTATATCGCCTTACTGTACGGGCTCCATCTGGCCGGCCTGGCGCCGAACATGGGCCTCTACAACGCCGTCGCCCACGGCTTCACGACGCTCCCGACGGGCGGGTTCTCGCCGGAGGCCGACAGCATCGCGGCGTTCTCGGCGGCCGTTCAGTGGACCGTGATCCCGTTTATGATCATCGCCGGGACGAACTTCGCCCTGTTCTGGCACGTCTTCAGCGGCGAGCACCACCGCTTCGTCCGCAACTCCGAGTTCCGGGCGTACATCGCGGCGATCGCCGCGCTGGCGTCGCTGCTGGCCGCCATCCTCTACGCCGGCGCCGCACCCGCCCTGGCGGAGCTCGGCGGCGTGACGGAGGGCATCCTCGAGAACTCGCTGCGTCAGAGTGCCTTCCAGATCGCGTCGCTGTTGACCTCGACCGGTTACGCGACCAGCGACTTCGTCGAGTGGAGTTCGACGGGCAAGATCGTCCTCCTGTTCGCGATGCTCGTCGGCGGCTGCGCCGGCTCGACCGGCGGCGGCGTCAAGGTTATCCGCTGGCTGATCGTGTTCAAGGTGTTGCGCCGGGAGCTGTTTACCGCCTCCCATCCGGAGGTCGTTCGTCCGATCCGCCTCGGCGGCAACGTGGTCGACGAGGACGCCGTCCGCGGCGTGCTCGGCTTCACCTTCATGTACCTCTTCATCTTCGCCGTCGCGGCCCTACTGATCGCGCTGGATTACACCCGCACCGGCGGCGCGATGGCGCCGCTCGAGGCGTTCAGCGCGAGCCTGGCGACCATCGGAAACATCGGCCCGGGATTCGGATTCCTCGGCCCGTTCGGAAGCTACCTCGAGTTCCCGTACACCTCGAAGCTGCTGATGGTCTTTCTCATGTGGATCGGCCGCCTCGAGATTATCCCCGTGCTCGTCCTGTTCACGGGCGGGTTCTGGACGCGCTGAGCGGCCCGCGGTCGCATTACCGTTCTTCATCGGCCGCTCACGTTCGCGTCAAGGTAGCTGTTCGTCGCAGCGTCAAAGCAGTAGAATCAGTGCCCGAACGTGGTGCCGTCCGCCTGCAACCGTCCGGCGCTACTCGATCGTCGTCCCCGGGTTCTCGCCGCCGAGAAACGCGCCCAGATCGTCGAGTCCGAAGATCGACGCGGCCGGCTCGAGGTCGAGCAACGTCCGGACCTTGCCGGCCATCCCGCCGGTCACGTCGGTCGCGTCGCTGGCCCCGAGCACGTCGGCGACGGACTCGAAATCCGTAATTCGGCCGATCACCGCATCGCGCTCGTCGAGCACGCCCGGTACCGTCGAACAGAGGCCGACCCGATCGGCCGCGAGGTCTCGGGCGAGCGCCGCCACGAGTTCGTCGCCGCTGACGACGGTCGCGCCCGCCCCGGCGTGAGCGACGACGTCCCCGTGCAACACCGGTACGAATCCCTCCGCGAGCATGGTTTCGACCTGCTCGGTCGTCAGATGGAGGTCGCCGTCGCTGTTGCGGCGGGCCGCCGAGAACGGGTGGACCGGCACCGCGTCGACGTCGCGGGCGGCCAGGCGGCTCAGGACGAACTGATTCAGGGTCTTCATCGCGCCGTGGATGTCCAGGACTGCGTCTGCGTCGCGGGTGCCCTCGGTCGTGGTGACGCCGTGTTCGCTGGCGTGGTGGTGACCGAAGCTCCCGCCGCCGTGGACGATGACGAGGTCCTCGTCGCCGCTCCCGTCGCGGGCGTCGGCGATCGCGTCCGCGGCCCGGTCGAGGGCCTCGCCGTCGAGCGTCTCCGCGCGATCCTTCGCGGTGATGACGCTGCCGCCGAGTTTCAGGACGATCATTCGAGCCGCTTCACCCCCTCATCGGCGAGTTCGGCGCGGAAGGCGTCCTCGCAGCCCGGCGTGAACGAGAGGGCCGTCTCGGTCTCCGGCGTCGGGTCCAGCGCGACGATACAGCCGCCCCCGCCGGCCCCGGTGAGCTTCGCGCCGTAGGCGTCCGCGTCGCGGGCCGCCCAGACCATCGTGTCCAGCGAGCGCGAGGAGACCCCCAGCGCAGAGAGGAGGCCGTGGTTGAAGTCCATCAGCCGCCCCAACTCTTCGAGGTCGCCGTCCGCGAGGGCGTCCTCGCCGTTTCGTACGACGTCGCCGATCGCCTCGACCGTGTCGGCGGCGAACTCGTACTCCTCGCGCAGGGTTCGGACGCCCGAGACCAGTTGTCCGGTGTCGCCGGCGCCGCCGTCGAACCCGATCACGATCGGCAGGTCCGGCGCCTCGATGACGCGGCAGTCGTCGCCCTCGACGCGGACCGCGCCGCCGGTCGCCGAGCAGAACGTGTCCGCGCGCGAAGCCTGGCCGTCCTGTACCTGGTACTCCGTCCGATACGCGCGCTCGGCAAGCTCGTCGACGTCGAGGGTGACGCCGAGTTCGCGGGCGGCGGCGTCGATGGCCGCGACGACGACCGCGGCCGAGGAGCCAAGCCCCGCCCCCAGCGGGATGTCGCTCTCGATCGTCACGTCGAAGCCAGCCTCGTCGTTCCCGGTAACCTCGCGGACCTGTTCGATCGCGCCGTCGACGTAGCCCATCGCGGCGTCGAGCAACGACTCCGAGACGTCGACGTCCGGCCCCTCGCCGGCCGCGCCGTCGTACTCGACCGTGAAGCCGTCCAGACTGAGGTCTTCGGCGTTGACTCGGAGTTTGCCGTCGTCGCGTTGCTGCACACCGACTCGTGCCCGCCGCTCGATAGCACACGGGACGGCGGGCTCGCCGTAGACCACCGCGTGCTCCCCGAATAGGTACACCTTGCCGGGAGCGCTCGAGAGTGTCATGCCGGGCCGTTCGAACGACGACGATTAATACCTGTCTGTGTCCGCGTTGCTCGTGACAGCGAACAGTTATGCCGCTGGGGTCGAACGTCGCTCGTATGTCGCTCGTTTTGCCAAGCGAACTCGTGGTCGACCGGTTCCTGCCGACGGTGCGGGCGATGCTGGCGACCAGGCTCGCCGAGCGCGGCATGACCCAACAGGAGATCGCCGCCGAACTCGGCGTCACCCAGGCCGCGGTCAGCAAGTACGTCAGCGGCGAAAGCGGCGGTGACGACCGGTTCCGCGACGACCCCGAGACCGTTGCGACCGTCGAACGCATCGCCGACGGCCTGGTCGGCGGCGAGATGGACGGCTACGATGCGCTGGCCGAACTCCTCTCGCTCGTCCGCAGCCTCGAGGACCGCGGTCCCATCTGCGAACTCCACGAAGAGGAGATGCCGGCGCTGCGCGGCCTGGGCTGTGACCTGTGCGTTCGCGGCCTCGATCCCGACGTGCGGGCCGAACGGGACGTGCTCGCAAACGTCCGCACCGCCGCGCGAACGCTCGCTTCGACGCCGGAGATGACCGACTTCATCCCGAACGTCGGGACGAACGTCGGCATGTGTCTTCCAGCGTCCGGCGACGAAACCGACGTGGCCGCGATTCCGGGCCGCATCTACGCCATGGGCGGCCGGATCGAAATTCCGGCGAACCCCGAGTTCGGCGCGTCGAAACACGTTGCGACGGCCGTCCTCGCCGCGACGGCCGTCGATCCCGAGATCCGCGGCGCCGTCAATATCGCCACCGACGACGCCCTGCTCGAGGCCGCCGAGACGCTGGGCATCGAGCCACTCGAGTTCGACGCCGACTACGAGGACCGCGGCGAGCACCTGCGAAGTCGGTTCGCGGACCGCGGAGCGGTCCCGCGCGTCGCCTACCACCGCGGCGCGTTCGGGATCGAGCCCGTCACCTACGTCTTCGGCGCGACGGCCGTCGACGCCGCCGAACTGATCGGCGACTTGCTCGAGTCGGAGTCGACGTGACGAGCATCCGATAATCTCGTTCGTTCAACCGCCCCGATTCTTCGGCTCCGTTCTCTCCCGGACCGGCGGCGGTCAGCCCTTCACTCCGTACCCCGAACTTCCGCCGTCGTCGTCGCGTTCCTGTTCGCGTTCGCGCTCGAGCCTGCGACAGCCGCGGACCAGGCGGTCCGGCATCGCGTCCACGTTCGCGTACAGGCTCTCGAGGACGATGGTCACTTCCTCGAAGTCGCGGCCGCGATACGCGCGAAACGGGTCGCGCTCCCACTGGACGAGCCCTGCGTCCGCCAGCACGGGGAGATGGTGGTGATGTAATTGCGTTTGAAGGCGCTCGGGTTCGGTTTCGAGCGCCGGATTCGTGCCGGCCTCCGGGAGCGAGACCGCTTCACCGGGAGCGACGTCCATGAGTTCGGTGACGATCTGCCGTCGCGGCTCGGCCGAGAGCGCGGCGAATACCCGGTCCCATCGCTCGACGACCTCGCCCGGACCGCCAGGCTGTCGACTCTGCATGGGATATGTGACTGTACCACGTCCGGTAAACTTTGCGAATTACCATCGGTAACTGAACGTGGTCGGGACCGATCGGTTCGACGGTGGTTAATCGGTTTCGAGAAGCGACAGGGCGGTCGCACCGCTCGGGACGAACGTGGGGACGAGAAACGAAACGATCAGTGTCGACTAAAAACCCGGTTACGGCGTGCTCTCGAAGTCCTCGAGCGAGTAGGACGGCTCGGCGCCGCGGCGGTCGAGAACCTCGTTGGCGAGCAGCCAGTAGACGACCGAGAGGGCCTTTCGACCCTTGTTGTTCGTCGGGACGACGAGGTCGACGTTGCTGAGCTGGTTGTTCGAGTCGCACATTGCGATGACCGGGATGCCGACCGTGATGGCCTCCTTGACGGCCTGGGCGTCGCCGATCGGGTCAGTGACGACGACGACATCGGGCTCGATGTAGCCGTCGTACTTGGGGTTGGTCAGCGTGCCCGGGATGAAACGGCCGGTGCGGGCGCGAGCGCCGACGGCCTCGGCGAACTTTTCGGCCGGGAATCGCCCGTACTGGCGGCTCGAGGTGACCAGAATCTGCTCGGGGTCGTAGTTCGAGAGGAAGTCCGCGGCCGTGCGGATGCGGCCGTCGGTCTTGGAGACGTCCAGCACGTAGAGCCCGTCGGTCCGGACGCGGTGGATGAACCGCTCCATGTCCGCGGTCTTCTGCTGGGTACCGATGTGGACACCGGCGCCGAGGTAGTCCTCGACGGGGATCAGCAGGTCCGCTTCCTCGTCGGACATGACGTCGTCGTCGAGGGTCGGACCGGCGTCTTCGGTCTCGGCGTCGTCGGCTGCGTCTGTGTCGGCCTCCGCCTCGGGCTCTCCCTCGGCGTTGGCGGGCTGTTCGGCTGCTGGCTCGACGTCCTCGTCGGCGGCGGGGCCAGCCCCTTCGGCTGGCTCCTCGTCGATCGCCTCCTCGGCAGCGTCGAGCCCTTCCTGGGATGCGTCGTTCTCTGTCATGTCGCGTCGTCTGCGATTCGGATGAGCTCGTTGAGCTTTGCGGTTCGCTCGCCGCCGACGGCGCCCGTCTTGATGAAGGGCGCGTCGGTCGCAACGGCGAGGTGTGCGATCGTCGCGTCTTCGGTCTCGCCCGACCGGTGGGAGACGACCGAGTCGTAGCCGTTCTCGGTCGCGAGTTCGATCGCGTCGAAGGCGTCGGTCAGCGTCCCGATCTGGTTGGGCTTGATCAGAATGCTGTTGGCCGCGCCCTGATCGATCCCGTTGCGGAGCCGATCGGTGTTGGTGACGAACAGGTCGTCACCGCAGATCAGCGTCCGATCACCCACTTCGTCGGTGAGATCGGCGAAGGCCTCGTAATCGTCCTCGTCGAGCGGGTCCTCGACGTAGACGAGATCGTACTCGTCGACGAGCTCGGCGATGTACGCGATCTGTTCGTCGGTGTCGCGGCTCGCGTCGCTGTACTCGTAGGTGCCGGAATCGGCATCGTACAGCTCCGCGCCCGCCACGTCGAGGCCGAAGCCGACCTCGAAGCCGACCTCTTCCTCGACCATCGAAACGGCCTCGTCGACGATCTCGAAGGCCTCGCCGTCGTCGATCGACGGCGCCCACGCGCCCTCGTCGCCCTTACCGCAGGGCACGCCGCGGTCCTCTAAGAGGTCCGCAACGGCGGCATGGACGGCCGCGTTCGCGAAGACGGCGTCCTCGACGCTTGGCGCGCCGACGGGCGCGGCGAGGAACTCCTGGATGTCGGTCGCGTCGGCGGCGTGTTCGCCGCCGCCGACGACGTTCCCTAGCGGAATCGGGAAGTTCTCGCCGCGGAACGTCCCACCGAGATGCTGGAACAGCGGCGCACCGAGCACGTCGGCACCGGCCTTCGCGGCGGCCATCGAGATGGCCACCGCGCTGTTGGCACCGATCTCCGAGAAGTCGTCGGTGCCGTCTGCGGCGTGCAGAACGGCGTCGACCTCGCGCTGGTTGCCCGCGTAGGCCTCGCCGACGAGCCGGGGAACGGCGTGTTCCCGGGCCGCGGCGATCGCCTCGGACGGGGGACGCTCGACGGCCTCGTATTCACCGGTGCTGGCACCGCTGGGGGCCGCGGCGCGGCCGAACCCGCCGCTTTCGGTCAGAACGTCGGCCTCGACCGTCGGGTTACCCCGCGAGTCGAGGATTCGACGCAGTCGAACGTCCGTGATGAGCGTCATTGCTCGTCGTACCCCCGTTTGACCGTAAAGGGCAACACGCCGGCGTCGTACTCCTCGGCGGCGATGAGAATCGGTTCCGTCTGATCGGTCTCGATCAGTACCGGCGCACCGTAGGACACCTGCAGCGCTCGCGCGCCGAGGATGCGTGCCTTCTCGTAGCGGTTGTGCTGTTGCTGTTGCATAGGTTACTGGTACGGAGAGACGACGTCGACGAGGTCAGTGTGACTGACGAGCATGCGCCGACAGCAGTAGCGCTCGACGCCGAGCTCGTCGAGGACCTTCTGCGGGTCCTCGTCGCCCTCGTTTGCTCGCTCGTCGAACTCCTCCCAGTGTTCGCCGACGACGTTGCCACAGGTGAAACACCGGACCGGTACCATCATGCTTGAATCACCTTAGCGGTAGGACTTCTGGTAGCGCGCCCGAGCGCCCGGGCCGCCCCACTTCTTCGGTTCGGACTGGCGAACGTCGTTGACCAGCAGCGACCGATCGAACTCCATGAACGCGTCGCGGAGTTCGGCGTCGTTCGTGTGCTGGACGATCCCGCGCGCGATGGCGGTGCGAACGGCGTCCGCCTGGCCGCTGATGCCGCCACCCTCGACGCGCACATCGATGTCCATCTCGCTGCGGAGGTCCTCGCCGGCGATGCGGAACGGCTCGACCATCTTGAGCTGGGACATCTCCGGTTCGACCAGTTCGACCGGTTGCGAGTTGATTCGAACGCGACCCTCGCCCTCGCGCACCGTGGCGCGAGCGACGGCCGTCTTTTTCTTGCCACTCGTGTTGGTTACCATGTGACGTTAGCACCTAACTGTTCGGAGACTTCGCTGAGGTGAACGAAGCGGATGTTCGACAGCCGATCCAGCGACGTTCCCTCGAGGACCTCCGTCTCGCGGTCGTCGTCCTCGTAGGGATTGCCGACGTAGACGCGGACGCTGTCGAGCGCCTCGCGGCCGCGCGGTTTCTTGTACGGCAGCATCCCGCGAACGGACCGCTTGAAGATCGTGTCCGGTCGTCGGGGGTAGTAGGGCCCACTGTCCGAGCCCATCTGCAGCCGCGTGCGGTACGTCTCGAAGATATCTTCCTTGTCGCCGGTGATGACCGCGTCCTCGGCGTTGATGATCGCGACGCGTTCGCCGTCCAGCGCGCGCTGGGCGACCTCGCTGGCGACGCGACCGAGGATGCAGTCACGGGCATCGACGACGGTGTCTGCGTCGAATTCAGCGAGACTCATCGAATCACCCGGACGTTGGAACCTTCGGGGTTCTCTTCGAGCGCTTGCTCGAGCGGTACTGGTTCGCCGACCTGGTCGATCTTCGTCTCCGCCGACGAACTGAAATTGATCGCCGCGACGGTGACGTTCTTCTGTAGTGCGCCCGAACCCAGCACTTTGCCGGGAACGACGACGGTCTCTTCTTCGCGTGCGTATCGCTCGATACGGCCCAGGTTCACCTCAGCGTGGGTGCGCCGGGGCTTCTCGAGTCGATCCGCGACGTCTCGCCAGACGTCGGCGTCCGTCTCTCGGGACGTCGACTTCAGCTCGGCGATGAGATCGTTGAGCCTCGGATTAGTCTTGCTACTCATTGGTATCCTCCAACTGCTACTGCAACTGCACGACCGTCGGCGGCACGAGTACTCGTGTCTGTGCCGTCGACTGTCGGACTGGAATCGATCTGGTAGAAGTGGAAGTGATGCAGGGAGCAGGATTTGAACCTGCGGACTCCTACGAGACAGCGCCCTGAACGCTGCGCCGTTGGCCTGACTTGGCTATCCCTGCTCGCACTTCCGTGTACCCGCCGCCCCTTCAAACCCCTTTCGATTCCAGTGGACGAGCGACCGCTGGTCTCGTCGCTCACGGCGCCGGCGAACGACTCGTCCTGTGTGGGTCGGGGGCGTCGGGTCATGTCTATAGCTGTACTGCCTCTTCGAGTTCGGTCGCGCGCGCTCCGATCGTGTCCGCGGCTCGCGTGACCAGTTCCTCGACGGTAAAGGAGCCGTCCGTCTCCACGTGGAAGACGAAGGCGTTGGGCACGTCCTCTACCCGGACTTCCTTCCCCGGATAGCGGTTCGAGAGGTCGTGGTCGAACTCGCTCGTGGGAACGAGCTCGCCGTCCTCTTCGATCACACCGCGGATGATCCGGCTCTCCTGTTCCTCGAACTCGGGGAGATCACCGGCGACCTCCACGCGCTGAAGGTGTCGGTAGCCGACCGCGACGCCACCCTGATGTTTGGCGTGGTCCTTGCCGCGGTCGAGGATGGCGTCGGCCTCGGCTTCGAGGCGCTGCCCGTCCTTGAGTTCGATAATCGGGACGTTCTCGTCCGCGGGCTGGACGAGTTCGTCGCTCGATTCGAGGTCACCGGAGTAGGCGGTGGCCGGCCCTTCGACGTCGATCGAGAGCGTGACGGTGTCGTCCTCCGAAAACTCGCCTTCCGGCGGTGTCGTCAGGGGGACGAGCCCGAGCCGGAGCGCGAGCTGCTCGTCGAACATGACCGACGAGTTCTCGACAAACCGGACGGTGTCGATCGCCATCGTCGGCACGTCGGCGACCATCGCGCGACGGATGCCGTTGGCGAAGCCGGGCGTCACGCCCCGGACGAGGAACCGCGCTTCGCGATCCCCGCGTTCGACGAACTCGACGTCGTACTCTGCACTCATGATCTAGTAGCCGCCCTTCCCTTTGGGTGCGCGCGATCCGTCGTGCGGAATCGGCGTGACGTCTTCGATGCGCCCGATCTCGATACCCGAGCGGGCCAGCGCGCGGATCGTTGCCTGCGCGCCCGGACCGGGGGACTTCTGGAGGTTGCCGCCGGGGCCACGCACGTGAACGTGTAGGCCCGTGATGCCGGCCGCCTTGACCTCCTCGGCGACGGACTCGGCCATCTGCATGGCCGCGTACGGCGACGCCTCGTCGCGGTTCTGCTTGACCGCCGTCCCGCCGGAGGACTTGGCGATCGTCTCCGCGCCCGTGAGGTCCGTCACGGTCATGATCGTGTTGTTGAACGATGCGTGCACGTGGGCGATTCCCCACTTTTCGTCGTCCTGACTCATGGTTTACTGACCCTCCGCGCGTTCGGGGTGGAGTTCGTCCGCCAGCGGGCTGTTCTCGTCGAAGGCCACCAGGCCCTCCTCGTCGACGTCGACGACGTAGGAGGGAACGCGGTGGCGCTGCTCGCCGACCACGACGTGGCCGTGCGTGATGAACTGACGAGCCTGCTGGGTCGTGTTCGCCAGGCCCTTGCGGTAGACGACCGTCTGGAGGCGACGCTCGAGGATGTCCTCGATCTCCAGCGACAGGATGTCGCCGAGTTCGTCGGCCTCGTCGAGGATGCCGACGCGCTTGAGCCGACCGAGGAACTCGTCGGACCGCTGCTGGACGGTCTCGTCGTCCTGGGCCTGGCCGAGAAGGTCGCGAGCCTCGCGTCGCAGCGAGCGAAGCTCGGACTGGGCGCGCCAGAGCTCTTCCTTGTTTTTGAGCCCGTAGCGGTCGATCAGGGAGTGTTCGGAGGCGATGCGCTCACCCTGGTAGGGGTGGTTCGGCGTCTCGTACTGCTTGGTGCGGGTTCCGAGCGGCATTATTCACCACCCTCCTCGTCGCCGCCTTCTTCGGCTTCCTCGCGGATCTCTTCGACGTTGACGCCGATGGTGCCCTCCGTACGACCGGTGGACTTGGTCCGCTGACCGCGGACCTTCTGACCGCGCTTGTGGCGGACTCCCTTGTAGGAGTCGATCATCTTCATCCGGTTGATGTCGTGCTGACGGGTCAACTGGAGGTCGTTGCCGATCTCGTGGGTCGTTTCGCCGGAGTAGAAGTCCTCGCGCCGGTTGTTGAGCCAGTCGGGGACTTCGTTGGCGTAGTTCTCGACGATCTCGACGACCGCGTCGATGACGTCGTCGTCGAGTCGACCGAACGTCGCCGTCCGGTCGACGCCCGCTTCCTCGGCGATGAGACGGGCGGTTCGGCGACCGATCCCGTTCATCTCCGTCAGCGAGCGCTCGACGGACTTCGTCCCATCGAGGTCAGTCTGCCCGATGCGGACGAAGTAACGAAGATCTTCGTCGTCTTCTTGTTCTTGAGGTTCTTCCGCGCTCATATGTCGTGTATTTATGTCTGGTCTGCGTGCGTTGCAAATGACTGGCGGGAAAACGCCAGTGAAGTATCCGACGTCGTGGCGGGGATTCGAACCCCGGAGGCTTGACGCCACATGGTTAGCAACCATGCGCCTTGGGCCGCTTGGCTACCACGACACCGTGTCTCTATCGTCGCCCTCCCGGACTCGGGGATCGCTCCCCTACACGTATCGCACTCTGACCTACCCCCGTCGACTACTTAAACGCAACGAAAGGTAGCGACAATGGTAGTCGGGTGCAGAGTGACCGTATCGGCCCGGAATCCCGCGATACAGTCGTCCGGCTGCCGGCCGCCTCTCGGGCCGGAATTGCGCCGCAGGCGACGACGGAATCGCCGTCGTCGCTGACACTCAGACGACTTCGACGCGAATGCCCTCATCCTCGAGTTCGGCTGCGAAGGCTTCGGCGTCGGCGTCGATGGTATCGAAGGTATCGTAGTGGATCGGGATCACGAGGGCTGGATCGACGCTTCGAGCGAAGTCGGCCGCTTCGTGGCGATCCATCGTGTAGTGGCCCCCGATCGGGGGAACGAAGACATCGGCCTCGATCGATTCGTGGTGGTCGAAGAAGTCCGTATCCGAAGGAACGTACACGTCGATTCCATCGAGAGCGAGCAGCAGGCCGATTCCCTCGCCCTCCGCGTGGAACGGCATCCCGTCGTCGTCGACGTGATCCCCTTCGGGGTCGTTGTACGCGGGGACGGTTTCGACTTCGATCCCGTCTACACCCGTCTCGCCCGAGTAGGGGAGGTCGACGACGTCGACTCCGAGATCGCTTGTGTCGACCGCCTCGAAGACGGCGACCGTCGCGTCGGGTCCGGCGACCGCTGCGATCCCGTCGGGATCGTAGTGATCGAAGTCGGCGTGGGTGACGAACACGACATCCCCGTCGCCTGGCTCGTCCTCGAGGACGTCGGACCAGGGGTCGACGTAGACGACCGTGCCGTCTCCCGTTTCGAGTCTCACGCTCGCGTGACCGAGTCGGTCGATAGTCAGGTGGTCGTATTCGACGGCCATGGCCGCGACCTACGACGGTGCTACCTTTACCGTTTCCCGTGGCTCGTGACCGTGCCTGGGGAGGAACGGCACCGATCTCGGAAGATCGGGGACTCGTGAGCGGTCGCAAGGTGGCGTCAATAGGGAGGAGAACCGGGTCGTGACGATCGGGGACGGAATCCGGGACGATCGGTCGCGCCCGCTCAGACGCTGATGTACTCCTCGTTGATCTCCCACTCCCCCTCGTCGTTCTGGATCATGTACTCGCCGTAGTAGGGCACCCGGTTTGCGACGACCTCGCGGAAGGCCTCGCGGATCTCGGGTTTGGTCATCTCGCCCATCGACTTGAGGTCGTCGTTGCGGTTGAGACACCCCTTCAGATACCCCTCGTGCGTGACCCGGACGCGGTGGCAGTTCGCGCAGAACGTCGGGTTCTCGACCGGATCGACGATCTCGACCATCCCGCCGTTCACCCAGTAGCGCCGCCGGTCGTGCATCTCCCGGTGTTCGATCTCGTCCGCCTGGTCGGCCAGCCAGTCGTGGACACGCTGGATGTCGATGTTCCACTCCGGCTTGCCGGTCAGTTCGGGCATGTACTCGATTAGCTGTAGCTGCAGGCCGTCGTTCTCGGCGACGTGGTCGACCATCTCGGGGACGTAGCCGGCCGTGTGCTCGAAGACGACCATGTTGAGCTTGACCGGGTCAAGCCCGGCCTCGAGCGCGGCGTCGACTCCCTCGATGACCTTGTCGTAGGCCCCGCTCTTGGTGATCTCGGCGAAGTCCTGCGGGTCGAGCGCGTCCTGGGAGACGTTGACCCGTTCGAGCCCCGCGTCGACGAGGTCGTCGGCGCGGCCCGGGAGGAACGTACCGTTGGTCGTCAGCGAGACTTCCATCTGGTCGGGCGTGCGAGCGATGATCTCCTCTAAGTCCTGTCGGAGCATCGGCTCTCCCCCGGTGAACTTGACGGCGTCGACGTCGAACTCGGCGGCGACCTCGAGAAACCGGACGACGTCGTCCGTGTCCATCTCGTCGTCCTGCGGGTCCATCGGCCCGCGGGTGTCGCCCAACCCCTCGTTGTGGCAGTAGACGCAATCGAAGTTACACCGATCGGTGAGGGAGACGCGGACTCCAGTCACCTCGCGCCCGAACTCGTCGGTGAGCATGCCACCGAATTGCAGCCGGATCCGCTTAAACACGCCGGGAATTTCAGCGGTGCGTAACCGATTTCGGTTTCCCGTTGCTAGCAGCGGTCCGGAACGGGACGGGCACACCGAGCGAGCGCGTGGACCGCTTCGTCGGACCTGGCCGGGGTCCGGGACTCTTGGTCGTCGGCGTGGTGGGCCACCGCATGAGTACCATCGCGGAACTCGCGGTCCCCGCCGCGGAGTTCGCGCTCCGGCACACACTCGAGGCGACGGCCGATCTCGACGCGGAGATCGAACGCGTCGTCGCCTACGATCCCGATCACGTCATGCCCTACGTCTGGTTTTCCGGCGACGAATCGACGCTCGCGACCGCCGACGACGCGCTCGCGGACGATCCGAGTATCAACGAGGCCGAACTCCTGACCGATCTCGACGAGGAACGCCTCTACCGGATGAACTGGGTTGACGACGTCACCCTGATCGTCCACCTCTTGACCGAGGAGAACGCGACGGTCCTGAACGCCCACGTCGAGGACGAGGGCACCAGATGGCGGTTCCGCGTCCTCTTTCCCGAACGGGACGCGTTCTCGCGCACGTACGACGTCGCGACCGATCGAGGGCTGTCGGTCGAGATCCGCAGGATCCACCGCCTCGAGGAGAACCGCCACGGTCGGATCGGGCTCACCGACGCTCAGTACGAGACCCTGGTCGCGGCTCTCGACCGCGGCTACTACGAGATTCCCCGCGGGATGGACATGGAAGCGCTCTCCGACGAACTCGACATCTCCCATCAGGCGCTCTCCGAGCGACTCCGACGGGCACACCGAACGCTCGTCGAAGAGTTGGTCGACGTGGGAACGGTCGGCGAGAACGACTGATCTGAATCGGACCGACGTCGACGGCGGACAACGGCCGACGGCGACGAACGACGGACGACCGACAGAGTACTGACGGCCGGCGGAAGACCTACCCCGTCCACGCGTCAACGTGGCCGTATGGACGAGGACATGCTCGCGGACCAGCGTCGCCTGGTGGAACTCATCGAAGCGGAAGGCTGGGACGTTACCGACCTCGAAATTTCAGCCTACGACAGCCCCTGGGCCGACGAGGACGATCCGGAAGCGAGCGTGACGATCACGGCCCGGAAACCGTACGAGAGCGAGGGCAGCGACGACGAGGACGACGATAATCCGTACCGATTGAAGTGACCGACGCGAGCGGCAGTTGACAGTCGATCGATCGTGCGACGAGTTCGAACTCGGGTTCCTCTCGGAGCGAGTCAGAGAGCGCATCGTCTCCGTTCGGGTCGTCCCTCACACCGAATTCGAAATGAAATCTCACCTCCCTGTGCCGAATTCGGCCCCAGTTCCGCCGTAGACGCCCGAAATACCCGGCTCTCACGCGACATCTGGTAAATTCATTTCGATTACGCCACCTTCTCCTGCCACGGGTGACTCCGTTTTGCGGTTTCATTTCGATCACGGTGTGGGAGCGGTCCGGCCGTCCTCGCTCTCTCCGCGGTCCGATTTCATTTCGATACCGGCGCCTTCATTTCGCTCACGGTCTCGCGCTCGCTTCATCTCGATGACGGTGTCTTCATTTCGGCGACGGACGGTGCCCGGACTTCATTTCGATAACGGTGCCTTCATTTCGCAGGTAGTCGTATCGCGTCGATACCGACGGGGCTCTCCGATTCATATCGACCACGGGGCCTTCATCTCGACTTCGGTACTCTCACTTCGATTCCACCCCATTCATTTCGACTTAGGACCCTTCATTTCGAAAGAAGTATTGCGGGCCCGTAATCATTGCCGATAATGAATCACGAGCCGTCGACCGCTCGAGGGGACGGGGACGGAGACGACGACGCCGCGGCCCGATCCCCCGAGTCCTCTATCGTCGATAGCATCCTCGATGGCGAGCGCAAGACCGTCTTCGAGAACAAGCAACTCGTCGACTCGAACACGATCGTCAATCACAACCGGATCTACGGCCGCGACGAGCAACTAGCGGCCGAAGCGCGCGCATTTCGCGACACGCTTGACGGCGAACGTCCCCCGGATCTCTTGCTTTACGGGCCGAGCGGAACCGGGAAGAGCCTCACCGTGAAGGCGGTCGCCAAAAAGGTGAGAGAACGCGCCACGCGGAACGATATCACCTTCGACTTCGTCGCTGTGAACTTCAAGACGATGGAGTCGCACTCGCTGGACCGCGCCGTCTGGAAACTCGGCCATCAAACCGCCACCAAAGCCGGCGTCACGTGGGATATCCCGCGAAAGGGCGTCTCGA
The DNA here is from genome assembly GCF_900110455.1 of Natrinema salifodinae. NCBI lineage: Archaea > Methanobacteriati > Methanobacteriota > Halobacteria > Halobacteriales > Natrialbaceae > Natrinema > Natrinema salifodinae. The sequence continues at coordinate 624,356 of NZ_FOIS01000001.1, forward strand.
CCGATGCGAAATACGTCCGTCTCTACGAGATCGTCGACCGCCATTTCGACGCGCTCGTGTTCGTTCTCGACGAGATCGACGCGCTCACCGGTCGCGTCGGTGAAGACGTGCCCGCGTACTCCCGATTACTCTATAGCTTGAGCCGAGTGATGGCAGAACAACACGTCGACACCCTCGTCTCGACGGTCGTCATCACCAACCATCCCAAATTCCGTGAGAACCTCGATAGCAGGACCGATAGCTCGTACAATCCGACCGGCATTCACTTCTCCGATTACGACGCCAATGAACTCATCGAGATCCTCAACCGCCGACGCGACGCGTTCAAGGAGGGCGCGCTCGACGACGGCGTCATCGAACTGGTTGCCGCGTACGGGGCGAAAAACGAGGGCGACGCGCGGCGAGCGATCGATCTCCTCCGCGATGCAGGCGAAATCGCGAACAGGAACGGGGAGACCGTCGTAACGGAGCAGCACGTACACGCGGCCAACGACTCGGTCGTGAAGAACCGAGTACTGGAGATGATCGGCGGCATGACCCTCCAGAAGAAGCTCTCGCTCTACGCCGCGGCGGTCGTCGCGGACGTGAACGACGGGGCCGCGCCGAGTCCGGCGGTCTACGCGTTGTATCGAGAGATCTGCCAGCGCACCGACCGCGACGTGTACACGCAGGAAACCGTCAACAGCCACATCAACAAGGCGGGCACGTACGGCGTGCTCGAGAGCGAGCGGACCAGCGGCGGATTCAAGAGCGGCGTCCACCTCGTGTTCACGTTCACGGAACCCGTCAAGGCCGTCATCGAGACGCTCAAGGAGGACGACACATTCGACGAACTCGATCTCTCTACCGCCCGGTCGATCGCTCGTCAATCGCTTCGCGACTCCTGACGAGTTGATCCGGCGCTGTAGCGTAGTCACCCCTTGATGTTACAGACGGGGAACGTCCGCGCGACCTTGTCGCCGATGCCGAGTTCGTCCGAGACGCGGACGACCTCGTCGACGTCCTTGTAGACGCCCGGGGCCTCCTCGGCGACCGTCGCGCCCGACTGGGCCTTGACGTAGATCCGGTCTTGCTCTTCCAGTTGCTGCTGGACGTCGCCGCCCCAGAACTCGTTTTTGGCCTGCGTGCGGCTCATCAGCCGGCCAGCGCCGTGGGCGGTCGAACCGAAGGTGAGGTCCATCGAGTTCTCGCCGCCCCGCAGGACGTAGCTGCCCGCGCCCATGCTGCCCGGGATGATCACCGGCTGGCCGACGTCGCGGTACGCTTTCGGCACTTCGGGGTGGCCGGCGGGGAACGCGCGCGTCGCGCCCTTGCGGTGGACGTAGAGTTCGCGCTCCTCTCCATCCACAGTGTGGGTCTCCTTCTTCGCGATGTTGTGGGCCACGTCGTACAGCAGGTGCATGTCCATCTCCTCCCACGAGCGGCCGAACACCCGCTCGAAGACCTGCCGCGTGCGGTGCATGATCAGCTGGCGATTGACCCACGCGAAGTTGATCGCCGCGTTCATCGCCGCGTAGTAGTCCGCCGCGAGCTGCGAGCCCGCGGGCGCGGCCGCGAGTTCCTTGTCCGGCAGCTGGTTCAGCAGCCCCTGGTGTTGCTGCTCGATCTTCCGCAGGTAATCGTTGCAGGTCTGGTGGCCCAGGCCGCGGGAGCCGCAGTGGATCAGGACGACGATCTGGTCCTCTTCCAGGCCGTAGGCCGCACCCACCTCGTCGTCGAAGACGTCGGTCACGCGCTGGACCTCGAGGAAGTGGTTCCCCGAGCCCAGCGAGCCGATCTGGTTCTTCCCGCGGTCCTTGGCCTTCTGGCTGACCTTGTCGGGATCGGCGCCCTCGCGCATCCCCTCGTCCTCGCAGTGCAGCAAGTCCTCCTCGACGGCGTGGCCGTTCTCCAGCGCCCAGTCGACGCCCCGGGCCAGAATTTCGTCGACGTCGTCGATGCCGGCCTCGACGATGCCGCCACCGCCGAGCCCAGACGGAATATTCGCGAAGAGGGACTCGACGAGTTCCTCCTCCTGACCCTGCAGTTCGTCGTAGGTCAGGTTCGTCCGCATCATACGGACGCCGCAGTTGATGTCGTAGCCGACCGCGCCAGGCGAGATGCAGCCGTTTTCGGCGTCGAGCGCGCCCACCCCGCCGACCGGGAACCCGTAGCCCTGGTGGCCGTCGGGCATGCAGATGGCGTAGTTGGTGATTCCCGGCAGGTGGGTCGTGTTTTTGATCTGCGCGAGGGTTTTGTCTTCCGTGATCTCCTCGAGCAGCGCTTCGCTGGCCAGTACCCGCGCCGGGGCGCGCATATCGCCCTCCTGCGGGATCTCCCAGACGTACTCACGCACCTGCTCGAGCGTGACGTCGTCCGCGTCGAACGTGGAGTTGCTCATACGCGGAAGTCGGACCGCCTCGATGAAAGATGTTCGTCTCTCCGGTATCCTCGACAGTCACTCTCACTGACGGTTGCGACGGTGCGCGCAGCTTCCGATCGCTGACGCGGGTCCGGGATCTGCGTCTGTGTCTGTGTCTGCGTCTGTGCGTCCCCCAGTCTCGGTCGTCGCGAGCCGCCGGCCGACGGTGTCGGGTCCGCACCCGGTGCAGCAACACCGACGCCAGGCTGACGAACCCGGTGCGGGCGAGGCGACGAGTGGAGAGGGGTCAGACGTCGAAGACCACGTACGCCTCCCACCCGTCCTCGGTTCGCTCTACCGCCATCTCGGAGTAGGTCACCGCCTTCACCTCGCGGGCGGCGACGGCTGCGAGCGGCACGCCGCGCGCGCTGGCTTCGAGGCGCCACTCGGTCGATTCGTCAGCGTCGGCCCCGGTATCGGCGTCGCGCGCGTCCGAGCCAGCGGCCACCTCGATCGATTCGACGCGGTGATCCACCGGGAGTGCCGCGCGGACGTCCCGCTGATAGATCAGCTCGTCGAGGTAGTCGAATAGCAGTGCCTCGCGTCCCTCGGCGGTCACGGCGACCGCAAAGCGCTCGCCGGCATCAGCCGGAATCTCGTCGCACGACGCGGCCGCCAGGCCGTCGGCTGTCGCGCCGAAGACCGACTCGAGGGTGTCACCGGTCGCCGCGACCGCAACGTCGGCCGTGTGATCGCGTAGTTCGAACCCCATCTCGATCTGTCGGCGCTTCGCCGGCGGGGGTCGTAGGCGCGTCGCTTCGGATCGGCCGTCGGCCCCGGTTCGCGCCTGGTAACTGTCCCGACAGATTCGCCGCGTTGACGTTCCGGAGACCGGTGTGCCGGTGGAATTATATTGACGACGCTGGTAGACTGTGATAGTGAGCGTCAACATCGATAGTCGCGTCGTCGCGCCGGGGAGCGACGACTTCGTCGACGATGCCTGGGAGCTGAAAGAGGAGATCCGTCGACAGGAGGGCGTACTCAAGCAGCGGTACGACTTCTTCACCGACGCGTACCGGCGGTCGAAGGTCCACTGTTACGTTCAAGACGGCGGACTGGTCGGGTTCGCAGCCGTGCGACGCGACGGATATATTCTCTTTCTGGCGGTCTCCCCCGGGTTCCGCGGCGAAGGCATCGGCAAGCGCCTCGTCGCCCGCGTCGCCGACGACCACGACACGATCACCTGCCACGCCCGGACGAGCAACGAGAACGCCCTCCAGTTCTACGAACACCTCGGGTTCGAGATCAAGCGCCGAATCGACAACTACTACGAGGACGGCGGCGACGCCTACTATCTCAAACTCGGCTCGGACGTCGGAATCACCGACAAGATTTCGGACCTGATGCGGCGGTGACGATCGGCGATCGACCCGCGACCGTTTTCCCCACCCCTCGTCGAGACGACGACCGCCTGGTCCGTCCGCTCGACCGATCCGCTTGCGGCCGGTGCGGAACGTGAACGACTCCCGTTTCCGCGCCATTCGGCAGGATTATAGCCCCCCACCCACGACTACCCGAAGCGCATGGAGGAGCGAACGAGGGCCTATCTTCGGGGGCGATTCCGTGATCACTATCGACGAACAGAGATCACGCCGCCGCCCGCGGCCAACGAACGGGAATGGGGCTACATCCCCTGGACAGAGGGGCCCGATACCACGATGGTGCGCCACCGTTCGCTGCTCGAACTCGGCGACCTTTCGGAGTTTCTCGTCCGCAAGCGCCCGCGGCACGTCTACTTCTCCGCGGGCCGCTTTCGGGACCCCGGCGCGAGTTCGATGAGCGAAAAGGAGTGGCAGTCTGCGGATCTCGTTTTCGACCTCGACGCCGACCACCTGCCCAGCGTCACGCTGGGCGAGGACAGCTACGCCGAGATGCTCGCGAAGTGCAAGGACGCCCTCGTTCGACTCCTCGATTTCCTCGAGGACGACTTCGCGTTCGAGGACACGGAAATCGTCTTCTCGGGCGGGCGTGGCTACCACGTCCACGTCCGCGACGAGAACGTCCGCCACTTGGAGCGGGAACACCGCCGCGAGATCGTCGATTACGTCCGTGGCATCGGCCTCGAGTTCGACGAACTGATCGAGACCGAGACCGTCGCGGGGATCGGGCGAAAGACCCCGACGGAGCGCCGGTCCCTCCGGACCGAGGGCGGTTGGGGGGCCCGGACGCACGCCCACTTTATGGAGTTCGTCGACGAACTGCTCGAGATGGAGGAAGACGCCGCCCGCGAACGCCTCCAGGAGTTCGACGGCATCGGCGAAGGGAAAGCGACGGCCACGCTGAACGCGGCCCGAAACAACCGCGAGCAACTCGAGGCGGGCAACGTCACCGTCCACACCGCCGTCGCCCAACTCGCCGAGCGGTTCGCCAACCGGGCCGTCGAGCGGGATAACGCGCCGATCGACGAGCCCGTCACCACCGACACGAACCGGCTCATTCGGCTCCCGGGGAGCCTCCACGGCGGCAGCGCCCTCGAGACGGTTCGTCTCGAGCGCGACGAACTCGCCGACTTCGATCCGCTCGCCGACGCCGTCCCGGAGACGTTCCGGGGTCACGAGATCGCCGTCGACGTCACCGACGGCGGGGTGGTCGAACTCGGAGGAGATAGCTTTACGGTCCAGGAAGGAGACCAGTCACTACCCGAGTACGTCGCCGTGTTCCTGATGGCTCGCGGTAGGGCGGAGAAGGAGAAAGAATGAACTTAGACGAGTTGCGTTCGGTCCAGAGCAAGGAGCGCCAGAAGGACAGCCTCCAAAACCTGCGCCCTTCCTTCTACCAGGAGGTCGGCGAGTACATCGCCGACCTCGAGGACGAACGCGACCGCGTCGCCGACCAGGCGGACGACCCCTTCTCCTCGCCCGAAGTCGGCCGACTAACCGACGAGATCGAGACCGCCAAGGACGTCGTCGAGGCCATCTACGAGCGCCGAATGGGCAAACTCGTCAAGCAGGCCAGCCTGGCCGCCGCCGGGATGCCGGCCGACGACGAGGGCCTGACCGCCGAGGAGGCCGACCTCTTCGACGACCTGGTCGAGCGCATCGAGTCCAACAAGTCCCGCGTCCTCGACGTCCTCGAGGGCGCCGACGGGGCCCAGCCCGCCGACCCCGATCCCGACGGCTCGCCAGGCCCGGCGCCTGGCGCGCCGGGGACTGACGCAGCCGCGGACGACGCGCCGCCGGCGCCGCCGGAGCAACCGTCGACGGCGACCGACGCGGCGGCGGACGGTTCGAGCGGGGTCTCCCCCGCGGACGTCATGGGCGGCGACGGCCCGTCCGTCGACGACGCGGACGGCGGCGCCGATCCGCCCGCACCGCCCGAGCCGTCGGGATCGCAAGCGGGGGGACCAGGCGAGGAGCCCGTGCCGTCGACCGCGCCCGAGTCGGGTCTCGAATCGGAGTCGGCGCCGAACGCCGAGTCGGGGGCCGAGGAGACGGATCCCGACGGCACCGCGACCGATTCCGCGGCGGCCGACGTCGAGCGAACGACCGTCAGGATCACAAGCGATATCGGCGAGATTCTCGGCGTCGACGACCGCGAGTACACGCTGACGAGCGACGACGTGGTCACGCTGCCGGAACAAAACGCCGCGCCGCTCGTCGAGCGGGAGGCGGCCGAACGGCTCGACTGAGCCGTCGCGGTCCGATTGTATCTCCGTCACTGCAACCCGCCGCTGGCCGGGGAGTCGCTCGTCCCGCCGAGGCAGGCGGCTGAAACCGCAACGCCTACGTCGACCGTCGCTAACTCGCATCCATGATCGATGTCGGCGAGGAAGCCCCGGAGTTCGAACTGCAAAACCAGCGCGGCGAGACCGTTGCACGCTCCGATTTCGAGGGGCGGCGGCTCGTCGTATACTTTTATCCTCGCGCCAACACGGAGGGGTGTACGGCCGAAGCCTGCGAATTCAACGAGGCCCTCGCCGAGTTCGCAGACCGCGACGTCTCGATCGTCGGAATCAGTGACGACCCCGTCGACGACCTCGCGACGTTCGCGGCTGACTACGACCTCGACTTCGACCTGCTCTCCGACGAGCGGGGCGAAGTCGCGACGCTCTACGACTCCTACGGCGAAAAGCGGATGTTCGGCAACACCTTCGACGGCGTCTTCCGGAACACCTACGTCGTCGGTCCCGACGGACGCATCGAGGCGGTCTACGAGGACGTCTCACCCGAGGGACACGCCGACGCCGTTCTGGCGGATCTCGAGCCGATCGACGCCGCGCGCTGACGACGTCTCCGTCTCTGTTCTCGTCTCGGTTACGGCCGCGCCAGGCGCTCGGATACGGGGCCGATTACGGTTACGAGTCCGGCCCGGTCGGATCGGCGGGGCCGATAACCCGGACTCGGCCGGTGTCAGAGACCCGGACCAGATATTCGTCTAGCGATAGTTCGACGGTGACGGTCCCGTTTCGCTGGTCCTGCGTGACGAGCGTGTCGAGGGCCTCGGGATCGACGTAGTCGTACAGCGTGAATCCAAGGTCGGTCGTACAGTCGACCGGATCGGTGTCGAGCGCGGACGTGATCGCGTAGATGGCGGCGATACTGGGCGGCGTCCCACCGCCGTAGGCGCGTTCGGCGAGGACCGAGCGATCGTCGTCTTCGTCTCCGTTTCCATCGTCGTCCGATGGGTCCCGATCGGGTCCGGTCATTCTCGGGCCCTCCTACGTCGATCGCGCCGTCGGTCGCCGCGTTCCGCTCGCCGCGTGTTGGTCACCTGATCCCAGTCGATCGGTGGTTCCTCCATCACTCGTGGTACTTGATATGGTACCACTAAGCTTCGGCTTGAATAGGAGAGTCCGATCGACGTACCCAAAGCGAAACGCCGATAGCAATCTATAATTCATATCGACTTTCATACTGTTTCTCATATGGAATCGAGTATTCGATTCCTAGAACGTTCACTCTCCGGCCGCTTTCCCCGATTGTACGGGACTGAAGATGTGGGACAACTTTTCACGCGTCGAGTGTAAACTAGTTGTACACGTATGGCTCCCTTGACGAACGGTCGATCCGATCATGTCTGAAGCCGAGGCGGTCGATGCACTGGTGGAACTGGGGTTGCGTCAGTACGAAGCGCAGTGTTTCGTCGCACTCGCACAGCTTTCGGAGGGGACGGCAAAGGAGATCAGCCGGGTCGCCGACGTGCCGCAGTCGCGCGTCTACGACGTCGTCGACGAACTCCACCGGCTCGGCCTGGTGGACGTTCAGGAGTCAGACCCGCGGAAATACAGCGCCGTTCCCGTCGACGTGGCCAGGAACCGACTTCGGCAGAAGTACCGGAATCACCTCGAAACCGCGACGACGCACCTCCAGGCGCTCGAACGCCGGACGCTCGAAGAGGACGGCGCCTGGAAGGTGGCGAGCGATCAGGACGTTCGCAACCGCACGATACAGGCCGTCGAGGACGCGACCAGCGAGATTTACTTGCTCGCGGCGGACGGCGAGGTGCTCGAGTCGGCCCTGCTCGACCGACTCGCTGCGGCGCGCGAGCGGGACGTCACCGTGTTCGTCGAAGTCCCGTCGTCCGACGATCGCGACCGCATTCACGACGCCGTCGCGACGGTGCAGGTCGCGGTCACCGACTTCGAGTTCGATTCGCAGGTAACGACGGATCGCTCGCTTGGTCGGCTCCTCGTGGTCGATCGACAGACGGTCGTCGTGAGCGCGCTGACGACCGGGATCGTCCCGAGCCAACGGGCGGAAACGGGGATCTGGACGAGCGAGCGCGGTCACGGGCTCGTCGCCTGGTTCCGGTACTTCCTCGAACGGCGACTCGCGCAACTCGCGTTCGAGACGGGCAATGGACGCGGTGCGAACGACGAACGCGACACGAGCGACGACGATGCCAACGCCGAATGTACGGCGTGCGAAGAATAGGACGCGAACGAGCGGCGGGTAGTGGCTGCGGACCAGGCCGCAGTCACGGCCGTTGACGGCGCCGGGACGGGAACGGCGACCTCCCGTCCGGTCCGTCGATTACTGGAAGGTTCGGCCCAGTTGCTCGTCCTGAGTTGGCTCGGCCGTGTCGAACTCCGCTTCGATATCCTCGTAGCGCTCGCGCGTCTCGGGGGTCACGCTCGCGTTGACCTCCTCGAGAGCGTGCTCGAAGTGCTCGCGGCTGATGCGGACGTTGCCGATGGTATCGGGCATCTCGTCGGGGTCGACCGAGTTGATGAACTCGCGGCTGGCGGCCATCGAGGCCTCGCGACAGACCGCTTCGATGTCGGCGCCGACGTAGCCCTCCGTCTCCGCGGCGAGCCAGTCGAGGTCGACCGCGTCGGCCAGGGGCTTGTCGCGGGTGTGGACGTCGAAGATCTTCTTGCGGGCGTCCTCGTCGGGGACCGGCACGTGGACGTGGCGGTCCAGACGGCCGGGACGCAGCAGGGCCTGGTCGATCAGGTCCGGTCGGTTGGTCGTCGCGATGACGACGACGTCCTCGAGTTCCTCGAGGCCGTCGAGTTCGGTCAGCAGCTGGGAGACGACCCGCTCGCCGACGCCGGAGTCACCCTGCTGGCGACCGCGCTGGCCCGCGATCGAATCGATCTCGTCGAAGAAGATCACGGTCGGGGCGTTCTCGCGGGCCTTCTCGAAGACCTCGCGGACGCCCTTCTCGGACTCGCCGACGTACTTGTTCAGCAGCTCGGGGCCCTTGATCGAGATGAAGTTCGACTGGGCCTCGTTGGCCACCGCTTTGGCGAGCAGGGTCTTGCCGGTACCCGGCGGCCCGTACATGAGGACGCCCTTTGCGGCCTGCATGTCCATCTGCTCGAAGACCTCGGGGTAGTCGAGCGGCCACTGGATCGTCTCGCGCAGGCGCTCTTTGGTGTCCCCGAGGCCGCCGACGTCGTTCCACGTGACGTCGGGGACCTCGACGAAGACCTCGCGCAGCGCCGAGGGCTGGATGCCCTTGAGCGCCTCCTTGAAGTCGTTTTCAGTGACCTCGAGTTCCTCGAGGACGTCGGCGTCGATCTCCTCGGCCTCGAGGTCGAGTTCGGGCCGGATGCGCCGCAGGGCGGTCATCGCGGCCTCGCGGGTCAACGACTCGAGGTCGGCCCCGACGAAGCCGTGGGTGTTCTCGGCGTACTGATCGAGGTCGATGGACTCCGAGAGGGGCATCCCGCGGGTGTGGACCTGCAGGATCTCCTTGCGGCCCTCCTTGTCCGGGACGCCGATCTCGATCTCGCGGTCGAAGCGACCGCCGCGGCGCAGCGCGGGGTCGAGCGCGTCGACGCGGTTGGTCGCGCCGATGACGGTGACCCGGCCCCGCTCCTCGAGACCGTCCATCAGCGAGAGCAGCTGCGCGACGACCCGACGTTCGACGTCGCCGCCGGCCTCCTCGCGCTTGGCGGCGATGGAGTCGAGCTCGTCGATGAAGACGATCGCAGGCGCGTTCTCCTCGGCCTCCTCGAAGACCTCGCGGAGCTGCTCCTCGCTCTCGCCGTAGTACTTCGACATGATCTCCGGGCCGGAGATCGTCTGGAAGTGGGCGTCGATCTCGTTGGCGACGGCCTTGGCCATCAACGTCTTACCGGTGCCAGGCGGGCCGTGCAGCAGGACGCCCTTCGGCGGCTCGATCCCTAACTGTTGGAACAGTTCGGGATGCCGCATCGGCAGCTCGATCATCTCGCGAACCTGGTCGAGTTCGTCGTCCAGGCCGCCGATGTCCTCGTAGGTGACGTTCGGAACGCCCTCGGGCGAGGCGCCGCCGCCGCCGGAACTGACCTGTTCGGCGGGCGTCTCGGAGATCTCGATGCTCGTCGAGTCCGTGATGACCACAGTGCCCGACGGCGAGGTGCTCGCGATCTTCAGGGGCACCGACTGGCCGGAGCTGGCCATCGGGCCGAACGAGAGGGAAAACGGCACCGTCTGTCCCTCGGTGACCGCCTGGCCGCTCAGTTTGTCGCGGACGAGCGGGCCGATGTCACCGCGGATCCGCAGGTTCTGCGGGAGCGCCACGGTGACGGACTTGGCGGGCTTGACATCGGCGGTCTCGACAGTGACGTTGTCGTCGATGCCGACGTCGGCCTCCTGGCGCAGGCGCCCGTCGATGCGGACGATCCCGCGGCCCTCGTCTTCGGGGTAGCCGGGCCAGACGCGCGCGACGGCCTGACCGTCGCCCGAGCCCTTGATGACGATGTAGTCCCCGTTCTCGAGGTCGAGTTCGTTCATCGAGACGCGGTCGATCGCCGCGAGTCCGCGGCCGGCGTCCTTCTGTTTGAGGGGTTTGACGGTGAGTTTCATAGCTCCTCCTCCAGTTCGACAGTGAGCACGCCGTTTTTGATAAACGTGTGCGCATCGGCGACGTCGTCGGAGAGTTCGATCTCGTACTGCTCGTCATCCACGACGACGATGACGGTGTCGTCGACCAGATCGACAGAGGCATCGGCCACGTCGGAACCGAAGTCGACGGCGAAGACGGTGCCGTCGTCGTAGTCGTACCGACGGGCCAACTGCCCCTCTTCACGGGTGAATTGTTCGAGAGTCATGCTGTAACTAACCCAAGGTAAGCACTCTTTCTATATAAGTTTATCCCCGGACGACCGCAGGACGGCACCGCGATCGACCGAGAGTTCGTTGTTCGTAGTTCACAGCGATTCCTCCTCGGACCGGTCGTCCGAGACGGTGCCGGTCACTTGCATCGGGACGGACATATTCCCCCTGCTGGCGCTCTCTGGTTGCAGCGGGTTCGAGTCTTTATACCGGTTCCACTCGTTACATCGCGTATGGAAACGGTACCACACAACGGTCGGGAGACGGCGTACGAGGTCACCGACCGAGACGGCGACGGGCCGCCGATCTGTTGCGTCCACGGGAGCGGCGGCTCGCGCCGCGTCTGGACCGGCCAGCATCCGCTCTCGGACCGCTTCCCGATTGTGACGGTGGATCTCAGCGGCCACGGCGATTCGGACGATGTCGACGCGAGCGCCGGCTACACGGCCCTCTCGGCGTACGCCGACGACGTCCTGGCCGTCGCCGAGGCGACCGACGCCCGCGTCCTCGTCGGCAACTCGCTGGGCGGCGCCGTCGTCCAGCACATCCTGCTCGAACGGGAGTTCGAACCCGATGCGGTCGTGCTGACGGGAACAGGCGCTCGACTCGGCGTCCTCGAAGACTTGTTGGCGTGGCTCGACTCGGACTTCGACCAGGCGGTCGAGTTTCTCCACGGGACGGATCGGCTCTTCCACGATCCCGATCCCGACGTCCGGGAGCGATCGATCGACCAAATGTACGACTGCGGCCGGGCGACCACCCAGCGGGACTTCCTGACCTGCCACGAGTTCGACGTCCGCGATCGGATCTCCGAGATCAACGTCCCGACGCTCGCGCTCTACGGCGAGCACGACCAGTTGACTCCGGCCTGGTTCCACGAGTACCTGATCGACGAAATCGGAGACGGCGAGGTCGTCGAGATCGACGGCGCGGCGCACCTGGCGATGGTCGAGCGACCGAACGCGTTCAACGATGCGGTCGAGGCGTTTCTGACGGAGACGGTCGAGTAGCGACGCCCGGAGCGACGCTCGTAGTCGAGGGCGGGAACGGGCCTGGAGACAGAACTGGGTGTAACGGAGACGAAGACGACGACAGAACTAGGAGTGACGGGGATGGGGATGAAGCGACCAACAGCCCGAGCGAGCGGGCCGCCGAGACCCGCGCGCTCTCAGTAGAGTTCGTCGAGGTCGTGCTCCTCGTAGCTGTGCTCCTCGGCGGGGAACTCGCCCGATTCGACCGCGGTCACGTAGTCGTCGATCGCCGATTCCATCTCCTCGCGAACGTTTCCGAATTGCTTCGCGAACGAGGGAGACCACTCGCTCAGGCCGACGGCGTCGTCGACCACCAGTACCTGGCCGTCGCAATCCGGCCCCGCGCCGATCCCGATCGTCGGGATATCGAGCGCCTCGGTGACTTCCTTCGCGAGGTTCGACGGGACGTGCTCGAGAACCAGCGAGAACGCGCCGGCGTCCGCGTGAGCCTCGGCGAGGTCGAGGATGCGCTCGGCGGCCTCCCGATCGGTCCCCTGGCGGGGGTAACCGCCGTACTGGTTGACGTGCTGGGGCGTCAGTCCGAGGTGAGCCATCACGGGAATCCCCAACTGGACCAGCTTTTCGGTCAACTCGACGGTGTGGGGGCCACACTCGAGTTTAACCGCGTGGGCGTCCGCCTCCTTGAGCATCCGTCCGGCGTTCTCGACGCTCTCGCTCTCGTCGACACCGATCGAGAGGAACGGCATGTCGGCGACGACGAGGGCGTCCTCGGTCGTCCGCGCGACCGCGCTCGTGTGCCTGACCATGTCGTCGACCGTCACCGGGAGCGTCGTGTCGTAGCCCAGGCTGGTGTTCCCGAGGCTGTCCCCGACGAGGATGATATCGACGCCCGCCTGGTCGACCAGCGCCGCCGTCGGCGCGTCGTAGGCCGTCAGCATCGTGATCGGTTCCTCGCCCGCCTTCGCCCTGATGTCCCGCACGGTAGGCATACCCACAGGTTGGGCTCCCACGATTAAATGCCGTTGTTCTTCGCTCGCGCGCCGATCGCCGGGGGCGGCGAGGAGAGGCCGTATCCGCGGTACTTAAGATACACCGGTCGCCATACTCACGCGTGCCAGAACGCGTCGAAACGACCTCGCCCGACGGCGTCGACTACGGCTGGGTGATGCAGACGACGTTCGTCGTCACCATCCTGGCCGGCGCGCCGGTCGTCGCCGGCCTGTCGACGACCACGACCCTCCCAACGTGGGGTGCGCGCGTCGAGTTCGCGATCCGGGTCGGTGCCCTGGTCTGGCTGGCCACGGCGATCACGGTGTTCGCGTACGCGAAGCGAAAACAGACGTAACGCGTCCCGACCCGCCTCAGACGCCGGCCGACCCCTCGCCGACGTACTCGAAGTCGATGCCCGCTCGTTCTGCCGTCCGCTCGTCCCGCGCGGAGTCGCCGACGAACAGTGCCCGCTCCGGCTCGGCGTCGAGTCGGCAAACGGCCGCCAGCAGCGGCTCCGGATCCGGCTTCCACGTCCCGACGGTGTCGCGGCCAACCACTGCGTCGACCGCCGGCGCGAGCGCGTGCTCGTCGAGCGCGATCCGACAGGCCCGCTCGCAGTTCAACGAGCAGACCCCCGCCGGTAGCCGCCGCTCGAGTAGCTCATCGGCGTGCGCCAGGCGGGCCGACGTGCGAGCCCCGTCGTGCTCGTGGGCGGCGATGGCGGACTCGACCTCGTCGGCCAGGCCGGCGTCGGCCGCGCCCTCGAGCATGTCCCAGAGCCCGTCGCTCGGCGGCGCGACGTTCGAGCGGTCGTACACCGCGCGGACGTCGGCGGCGACGGCGTTCCAGTCGACGTCGAGATCGACGAGCGTCCCGTCCAGATCGTAGACGACGGCGTCGTACTCGGTCACGGCCATTGATACGAGCGGGGATCGAATATACTGTTCGCTACCGTTGCTGAGACGAATCGGCCGTCCCCGGCGTCGTCTCACTCGGTCACTCGAGCAGTTCCCGCGCGATGACCGTCTTCTGGATCTCAGTCGTCCCCTCGTAGATTTCGGTGATCTTGGCGTCCCGGTAGAGCCGCTCGACTTCGCCCTCGGCGACGTAGCCGTAGCCGCCGTGGATCTGGACGGCCTGGTTGGTCACGAACATCGCCGCGTCGCTCGCGAAGTACTTCGCCATGCTGGCCTCGAGCGCCGCGCCGCCCGCGGCCCGCTGCTGTGCGGCGTGTCGAGTCAGCAGCCTGGCGGCTTTCGTCCGGGTCGCCATCTCGGCGAGTTTGTGCCGGATCGTCTGGATGTCGGAAATCGGGCCGCCGAACTGCTCGCGCTCCTCGCTGTACGCGAGGGCCTCGTCGAGCGCGCACTGCGCCAGGCCGACCGCCTGGGCGGCGATGGCGATCCGGCCGCCGGTGAGGATGTGGAAGGCGGCCGACAGCCCCGCGCCCTCCTCCGTCAGCCGGTTTTCGGCGGGAATGCGGACGTCGTCGAAGGTCAGGCTCGTGGTGTCGCTGGCGCGCAGACCGAGCTTGTCCTCCTTCTCGCCGACGGTCAGCCCGTCGACGTCGCCGGGGACGAGAAACTGCGTGACGGTCGACGGGTCGTCGCGGTCGGTCTTCGCGAAGAGGACGTAGACCCCCGCGCGCTTCCCGTTCGTGATCCACTGCTTTTCGCCGTTGATGACGTACTCGTCTCCTTCCCTGCGGGCTTCGGTCGACATCTCAGCGGGGTTCGACCCCGCGTGAGGCTCCGAGAGCGCGAACGCGCCGACCGGCCGCCCCTCGGCCATCTCGGGCAGCCAGCGTTCCTGCTGGGCCTCGGTGCCGAACTCCGCGATACAGGAGGTCGCCAGGGAGTGGACCGACAGCGCGGTCGCGACGGCGAGCATCCCGTAGGCGACCTCCTCGTTGATCACGGCCGCCGTCGTCGGGTCCGCGTCGTAGCCGCCGTACTCCTCGGGGACCGTCAGCCCCGTCAGATCGAGGTCGGCCAGGCCGTCCCAGACGGCCTCCGGAAACGCCTGGTCCCTGTCGGCCTCGAGCGCGGTCGGTCTGATCTCCTCGCGGGCGAACTCCCGGACGACGTCGCGGACGGCCGCCCGTTCCTCGGTGAGGTCCATGGGGGCCATTCCACGGCCGGAGCAAAAATCTCCACGTCGAGGGCCACCGCCGCGGCGGCGGACGGCCGGAAACGGAAGCGGTGACGGTAGTCGATTGGAGCCAGGAACGGCCGGGAAGGGATTCAGATCCCGTCGAGGTCGTACTCGACGGCGTCGAGTCGCTCGCGCATCTCGGCGGCGGAGTCGTCGTCTTTCAGCCGGAGCGGGCTCCGCAGCGGCCCGGCGTCGAAGTCGCGCAGTCGGAGCGCGGTCTTGACGCCGGACATGTACGCGCCGCCGTGCTTGAACGCGTCGCGAACGTCGAAAATCGTGCTCTGGAGCTCACGCGCGCGATCCTCGTCGCCGTCGTCGTAGGCCTCGTAGCACTCGACGACCAGCTCCGGGAAGACGTTCGCGACGGCGCTGACCGCGCCCGAACAGCCGATCTCGAGTCCGGTGAAGATCAGCGAGTCCGAGCCCGCGAGGAACGTCAGGTCGGAATGCGCGTCGATCGCCTGGGCGAGCCAGGGGACGTCCTTGCTCGAGTCCTTGACGCCGGCGACGGCGTCGATCTCGGCGAGATCGGCGAGCGTCTCTAAGGAGAGGTCGTTCCCGGTCTTGCTCGGGATGTGGTAGATGTAGACCGGCAGGGAGACCGCCTCGGCGACCCGTCGATAGTGCTCGAGGGCGCCCTCACGATCCAGCGGATAGTAGTAGGGCGTGACGACGACGATCCCGTCAGCGCCGACCGACTCGGCGTGCTCGGCGTGAGCGACGGTCCGGTGCGTGCTCGGCGCGCCGACGCCGGCGATGACGGGGACCTCGTCGCCGACCTCGTCGACGACGGCCTCGATAACCCGGTCGCGCTCCTCGTCCGAGAGCAGCGGGAACTCCCCGTTGGTTCCAAGCGGGAAGACGCCGTGGGCGCCCCGATCGACGACGAACCTGGCGTGGGCGGCCGTCGTCTCGTAATCGACTGACTCGTCTTCCTCGAACGCGGTGACGGTCGGCGGGACGACGCCGCGAAGCGAGAGCGGATCGTCGGCACCGGGATCGTGATGTGCCATAGACGACCGTCCGTCGGGCACGAGCAAAAAAGACGTGCCATCAGTCTCCCGATCAGTCGATCGGTCCGTCCGAATCGACACGGGCCGCCGATCGCCCGCGGGTCGCACCGAGAACGGACAGTCCGCGCGACCGTCGCGCCGGTCGACAGCAACCGTTGGCTCGGGTTAGTCGGGCGTCGCCATCTCGCTCGCGGGCTCGTCTAACTGTTCGCCCGCCAGCACGCGGTTGGCCCGCCGAAGGCGCTCGGAGAGCGCCTGGTGGGAGATGTCGAGTTCGTTGGCGAGTTCCTCGAGCGAGATCTCTCGGGGAACGTCGTAGTAGCCCTGGCGGTAGGCCTCGGCGATGGCCTCCTGCTGGGGCTCGGTCAGGGCCGCGGTGGTCTCGAGGTCCTCGTCCTGGCCGGCCTCGACCATGCGCTTGACGTCGACGCGGACGCCGTGGTCTTCGATGTTCGAGACGGCGTCGGAGAGTTCCTCGCGGTGGGGAAAGAGGAGCCGAAGCGTCCACTGGCCGTCGGACACCTGTGCGTCGAGTACCGTTCCGCCGTGCTCGTAGACGCAACAGCAGACGGAGCCGATCTCGTCGGTGTAGTGGAGCCGGTAGAACAGTTCGTCGTCTTCGGCGTTCTCGAGCAGCTGGAGGTGTTCGGCGACGGTCGGGTCCGCCTCGAGGGCCGCCTCGAGGTCCGCTCGATCGGTGTTACAGAACCAAACGAGCGGCATGGTTCGGACCGGCCCTTCCGCGACGACGCTTTCGACGCGGACCTCGAGTGACGGCAGTCGTTGGAAGGTCTCTGCGAGTGCGAACTCGTCGGTCGAAAGCGAGAGTTCTGCGATCGTCGTCATTGGATGCTCACCTCGTATCGCTGGCTCGAGTCCGGTTGATGAACGACGCCGCTATCGCCGTGACGGTGGGACCCGATTCGTCTCATAAGTATCCAGCCGACCCTCGGACACCGCGACTCCGCCCGCCGAGGCGGGCCTCCCCGGTCGACGGCCGCAGTCGCCCTCGGATCGTGCTAATAACAGGGACGCCTCGAACACGGTTGATGAGCGGGCCTTTGTGTTCCGGTCGTTTAAGTGAGCGCGTTCCCCGATGACGGTCCAAATCACGTGACGGAACGGGGATCGACGCCGTCGCTCCGACCGGCGACTCAGCCGAGCCTGGCGAAGCGGTTGAGCGCGTAGACCGTCCGGAGCACGTCGACGCTCTTCCCGCGGTCGAAGACGAGTTCGTCCGTCTCGAGCACGTGCTCCAAGGTGTCCTGAGAGGCGTGTTCCGGGGCGGCCGCGATGCCGGCGTCGTTCTCCGCGACCCACTCCATCACGCGCAGGTCGCTCTTGGAGTCACCCATCACCAGCGCGAACGGGTCGTCGATCCCGAGGACGTCGAGCGCGCGCTCGACGCCGGCCACTTTGTTCAGTTCGAGGCTGCCGATTTCGGCCGCATCGGCCTCGTAGTAGGCGACGTCGATTCGATCGAGCACCGCCGCGAGTCGATCGGGAACCGCGTCGGCGTCGAGGTCGGGATAGGCACCCTCGCCCTCGAGGACGGCTCGGATCTCGGGGTCCTGGTCGGCGTAGAAGGCGCGGGTCCAGTCGGCGACCGTTTCGCCAGCCAGGCTCGTCCCGCCGTTGCCGTCGTCGGCGTCGTCGTCGGACGCGTCGATCCCGTCGCTCTCGGCACCGGTCTCGCCGCCGGCTCGCTCGCTTGCCGTCCCGACAGCGTCCGCGAGCAGGTCGATGAGGTAGATCAGCGCCTCGTCGATGACCTCGCGGGCGTCCGCGGAGCCGGTCTCGTAGTTTGGCTTCATCGTGACGTTGAACTCGTTACCCTGGAGGTGACAGCCGCGCCGGAGCCGTTCGGGCGCCTCGGGCAGCACGCGCGATCGCACGTTGTCGAAGACGTCTCGAATCTCCGCGTCGAGGTCCTCGTAGAGCAGTTGTTTCGTGTCCGCGCCGTGACCCGGCGTGAACACGCCCGTTCCGGCCTCGTAGACGATCGAGAGGTTCCCAGAGTGGACGATCTCGCTGCCCAGACCCTGGATCGCGAACCCCTTGACGTTCTCTAAGGTCTGGCCCGTACAGATGACGATCGGGACGCCCAACTCGTGGAACTCAGTCAGGACGTGCAGCGTCTCCCGGGGGATCTCGTTGTCCGTCCCGCCCGCGGAGCGCAGCGTCTCGTCGACGTCGAGCACGAGGACGTTCACCGCGCGGCCGTACTTCGACTCGAGGTCGAGCGCGGTAAATGCCTGGTCGCGCGTCGCGTGCGCGGCGACCTCCGCGAACGTCTCGCCGGCCGCGAAATCCGAGCGGATATCGTTCTTTCGCTGCTCGAGCTCCTCGCTCGCGCCCTGCCAGTGGTCTAACGCGACCCGGGAGTCGACCGCCGGGAAGACGTCGACGAACTCCTGATACTCCCGCAACGTCTCCGTCTCGTACTCGTCGTAGAGCCGGTAGACGAGATCGTATCGTTCCATGATAGCTACAGGCAGGGGCAGGGGGATAATCGTTTTTGGTGGCCGGCGAGCCGAGCCGGCCCCGACGCTCCATCGTCGTATCCTTCCGACAGGTACGCTGCGCATCGATTTACTCGTATGGGAATAAATATTTACTTTCCCGGTTCATAACGGTCGAGCATGAAAGCTATCGCAGTTGAGCCCGGTGCGGGCGTGCCCGAAATCGTCGACCTCCCGGTTCCCGACCCCGCGCCAGGCGAGGCGCTCGTGCGAATCTGTCGCGTGGGTGTCGACGGCACCGATTACGAGGTCATCGAGGGGAGCCACGGCGGCGTCCCCGACGGCGACGACCGCCTGGTCCTCGGCCACGAGGCCGTCGGCGTCGTCGAGGACGCCAACGGAACGGCGCTCGAGGAGGGCCAGTACGTCGTCCCCACGGTCCGCCGACCGCCCGCGGGCACCGAGACCAACGAGTACTTCGAGCGCGGCGAGCCCGACATGGCGCCCGAAGGCGAGTACGTCGAGCGCGGCATCGTCGGCGAGCACGGGTTCATGGCCGAGTACATCACGAGTCCGGCCGAGGACCTCGTGCCGATCTCCGACGACCTGGCCGAATGGGGCTTCCTGGTCGAACCGATCAGCATCACCGAGAAGGCGATCGAACACGCCCGCGCGGCCCGGTCGGCGTTCGACTGGCAGCCGGAGTCCGCACTCGTCCTCGGAAACGGCTCCCTGGGGCTGTTGACCGCCGCGATGTTTACGACGACCCCTGACTACGAACGCGTCTACTGCCTCGGCCGACGGGATCGACCCGACCCGTCCATCGACATCCTCGAACGGCTGGGCGTGACCTACATCGACTCCCGCGAGACGTCGGTCCCCGAAATTCCGGACGCCTACGAGCCGATGGACGTCGTCTACGAGGCGACCGGCTACCCGAAACACCCCTTCGAGGCGGTCGACGCGCTCGCCCCGAACGGCGTCGCCGCCGTCTTGGGTGTCCCCGACGACATGCACTTCGAGATCGACGGCGGCAAACTCCACCGCGAACTGGTCCTCCACAACAAGGCCCTTGTCGGCAGCGTCAACTCCAACCGCGGCCACTTCGAGTCGGCCATCGACACGCTCGCGGCGCTGCCCGACTGGGTACTCGAAGAGATCGTGACCGGCGTCTACGGTCTCGACGCGGTCGAACGGGCGTTCCCGCGCGCGACCGCGGCCGTCCCGGCCGGCCACGGCGCGGCAACGGGTGCGGATGACGATACGACTATAAAAACAGCGGTCGAATTCGACGGTATATGAAAAACGTCGACGACCTGATCGAGAGCGCGGCCGAGCTCGCCGACCGGGGCCTCTCGAAGGGCGAGATCGCAGACGAACTGAACGTCTCCCGCGAGACCGCGAGCTGGCTCGTCGAGCGCAGCGGCGCGACGCCGCAACCGACCGACCAGGCGACCCAGCGGCCGGAGGCCAGTGCGAGCGGCCCGCAGGACATCCACGTCGACTGGTCCGCGATCGGCCGGGACAGCAAGCGGATGAGCGACGTCGCCTCGGCGATGGCCGACTTGCTCGCCAAACACGGCGAGGACGTCGACCTGACGATCGGCATCGAGAAGGCCGGCGGTCCCATCGCGACGTTGGTCGCGCGCGAACTCGAGACCGACCTCGGAACGTACACGCCCGCGAAACACCAGTGGGAGGAAGGCGACATCGAGGACCTGGGCGGCACGTTCAGCCGGAACTTCGCCGGCATCCGCGACCGGGAGTGCTACGTGGTCGACGACACCATCACCAGCGGTACCACCATGCGCGAGTCGATCGAGGCGATCCGCGCCGAGGGCGGGAAGCCGCTGGCCTGCGTCGTCCTCGCGGACAAGCAGGGCCTCGAGGAGATCGAGGGTGTTCCCGTTTACTCGCTGCTGCAGGTCATCAGCGTCGGCAAGGACGACTGATCGCTCGAGCGGACGGCTCGTCCGCGCCGGTCTCCGACTCGAGTTCCGCGTTCGCCGCCGATGATCTATTCTCCGAGTACACTCCGTGCACCAATAACGATATCCTTCTCTGTAAGAAACCGCGTGTACGCCCTCCGACTATGACCGATACCAACCGCGCGGCAGTGTTACGACGGCGCTTCCTGGGAACGACCGGAACGATCGGCACGCTCGCAGTCGCGGGCTGTTCGCGACTGAACCCGAGCGACGAATCGAGCACCGATCAGTCGAGCGAGCGGGACGACGAGGAGACGAACGATGACCAGGCGCCCGCCGTTTCGGTTCACGAAGACGTTACGTACGCCGTCCGCGATGCGGGCGAGATGAAACTTGACCTGTACGTCCCGGCGGTGGACGAGAACCCGCCGCTCGTCGTCTACGTCCACGGCGGCGGCTGGGTTTTCGAAACCCGGAAGAACGCGCCGGATCTGGAGCGGTACGCCGCGGAATGGGGCTGTGCGACGGCGAGCGTGAGCTACCGATTAGCGGCGGTCCCGGACGACGCCGACCTCCCGGGAGACGGCATCGCGGACAACCCGACCCCGAGAGGCGTCTTTCCGAACCAACTCGTCGACGTGAAGGCCGCGATCAGGTGGCTCCGGGCGAATGCCAACGAGTACGGGTTCGACCCGGACCGCGTGGCGACGTGGGGCGCGTCTGCCGGCGGGCACCTTGCGGCCCTCGCGGGCACCCTCGACGATATCGAGGCCCTCCCCGGAGACGCCTATCCGGACGCTGCCGTCGAGAAGGACGTCGCACCCGACCAGTCGGGCGCCGTCCAGGCCGTCGTCGACTGGTACGGCGTTAGCGACTTACTCGAACTCCCGGGTCGACCAGGCGGGCTCGAATCGCTCCTCCTGGGCGGGCCCGTCTCGGAGAATCGAGACCAGGCCAGGCGCGCGAGTCCGACGACCTACGTCGGTCCGGAGACGCCGCCGTTTCTCGTCATGCACGGCCGCGAGGACCAGGTCGTCTCGATCCGGCAGAGCGAACTGCTGTTCGAGGCGCTGAAGGCGTCCGGTGTCGGCGCGACGATGTACGAACTCCACGCGCTGGGCCACGTCTTCGGAGCGGAGTCGGAACGGACGGCGATGGCACGGCTCACGGGGGAGCCACGGCCCGCACAGACGGTCACCGCGACCGCCCGTCTCGAGGAGGGGGCGTCGACGGACGGCCTGCTCGGGAGCGTCCCGCCCGCGGGACCGGATGCGATCGAACGGTTTCTCGATCGAGCGCTCGCGTGAGGTATGAGCCGTCGGATCGCGCTTTTATGGATCGGAGCCGGAGCAGTTCCGCGCGCCGACGATTGTCGGTTGTCAGCGGGCGGCGAGTAACGACTGCGCGGACGTGAGCGCAATCGCTGGGCCGGGCGCGACTGTGGTCGAACGCGCGATAAAAAATCGACGTGTCGAGCGGTGTCGGCGCGCGGGCGCGTTACCCGTGGATGCCCATCGCTTCGATCTGTTCCTGATACCGGTTTCGGATCGTCACCTCGGTCACCTGTGCGACATCGGCGACCTCGCGCTGGGTCTTTTTCTCGTTGCAGAGCAGCGACGCAGCGTAGATCGCAGCCGCGGCGTAGCCCGTGGGTGACTTCCCGGAGAGCAGTCCTTCCTCGGCCGTCTTCTCGATGATTTCGTTGGCCTTGGTCTGGACCTCTTCGGACAGTTCGAGTTCAGAACAGAAGCGGGGGACGTACTTTTTCGGGTCGACGGGACGCATCTCGAGGCCGAGTTCCTGCGAGATGTATCGATACGTACGACCGATCTCTTTGCGTTCGACGCGGGAGACTTCCGAGATTTCTTCGAGGCTTCGCGGGATGCCTTCCTTCCGACAGGCGGCGTACAGCGCGGACGTCGCGACGCCCTCGATCGAGCGGCCGCGGATGAGGTCTTCCTTGAGCGCGCGTCGATAGATCACCGACGCGACCTCGCGGACCGACCGCGGGACGCCCAGCGCGGAGGCCATCCGGTCGATCTCGCTGAGCGCGAACTGGAGGTTTCGCTCGCCGGCGTCCTTCGTGCGGATGCGCTCCTGCCACTTGCGCAGCCGGTGCATCTGGCTGCGCTTCTTCGAGGAAATCGAGCGACCGTAGGCGTCTTTGTCCTTCCAGTCGATGGTCGTCGTCAGCCCCTTGTCGTGCATCGTCTGGGTGGTCGGGGCGCCGACGCGGGACTTCTCCTGCCGTTCCTGATGGTTGAACGCCCGCCACTCCGGGCCGGGGTCGATCTGTTCCTCCTCCACGACGAGCCCACAGTCTTCACAGATGAGCTCTCCCCGGTCGGAGTCCTTGACGAGATTATCCGATTCACACTCGGGGCAGGCACGTACCC
Source organism: Natrinema salifodinae (assembly GCF_900110455.1). Taxonomy (NCBI): domain Archaea; kingdom Methanobacteriati; phylum Methanobacteriota; class Halobacteria; order Halobacteriales; family Natrialbaceae; genus Natrinema; species Natrinema salifodinae. The sequence goes on from NZ_FOIS01000001.1 coordinate 647,178, forward strand.
CCTCCTGATCCTCGGTCTCGTCCCTCTCGCGCGTTCGCTCCCGCTGGCGGGTGGACCGTGTCATCGCACTTTTATAGTAGTATCACCACAGTATATAAATGTTTGGTGGGCGTTTTCGCCAGCTGATCCGTATCCGCCGAAAACGGGGAATACGGGCGTTTAGACACGAAGTTTACGATTTGGAACCGGAAAACCTTTATCCGGTTCTCGCCGACGTCGGAGACGAATGCCGGTCATCGAGTGCGACGTCGAGACGGCCCGCGAACGACTCGAAGATGCGGGCGTGACCGTTGAGTCGGGAAACACGGACCACGAGTGCTGGCGGGCCAGCCGCGGATCGGCGACCGCCGTCGCCTACGACGAGAAGGTCGTGATCCAGGGATCGAACCCGCAGGACCTCGAAGCGCTGCTCCGTGAGGGCGGCGGCCGCGCTCACCTCTACTTCGACGGTGCGTCCCGGGGCAACCCCGGCCCCGCCGCCATCGGCTGGGTGATCGTCACGGGCAACGGCATCGTCGCCGAGGGCGGCGAGACCATCGGGACGACGACGAACAACCAGGCGGAGTACGAGGCGCTGATCAGGGCCCTCGAAACCGCGCGGGACTACGGCTACGACGAGGTCCACGTCCGCGGCGACTCCGAACTCATTGTCAAGCAGGTCCGCGGGGAGTACGACACCAACAGCCCCGACCTCCGCGAGAAGCGCGTGACGGTCCACGAACTGCTCGCCGCGTTCGACGAGTGGACTCTCGAGCACGTGCCCCGCGAGATCAACGACCGCGCCGACGAGTTGGCCAACGAAGCGCTGGACCAGGCCTGACGCGGACGACGCAGACGACTCGAACGCCGACGCGTCGACGCAGTCGTGGTCGCGGGCCGCGACCGGATCGAACTGGGTCCGGGATCGGCAAGGGGAAAACCGTTCGAGCGCAACGACCGCGTATGACGGATCCGAACGCGAACGCGGTCGACACCGATGCCGATACCGACGCCGACGCGGACGGTGAGACGACCGATTCCGACGGCAGCGACGTCGACACCGGCGACCTCCCCCGCGGCGTCGTCGACGAAGCCGAGCGACTGACCAGGCTCGCGCGCAGCGCGGTCGACGACAACGAGGCCGCGGCCTACAAGGACCACCGCGAGGACCTACTCGACGACCACGACTTCACTTCTCGCATCCGCACCGACGACCGTGACGACGTGCTCGTCTGCCACCCCGAGGAGTGGCACGAGGACGGTGTCATCCGAACCGACCGGATCGAGGACATCGATCGCGCCGTCGAGATCCCGCTCGAGGGAACGGGTGATCCGGACGACTGGGAGGATGTAGACACCACCAACCGGACGCTGGTCGACGAGGTCAGGGCCACCCACGGCGACGTCCACGGCGACAACGTGGCCTTGCTCGCCGACTTCGCCGGCAACCACTACGCGAAACCGATCGACTCGCTAACAAGCGCGGAGCTCTCGGAGTTCCTGACGGAGTACTTCGTGCGCAACGCCTGGCCGTCGGCAAAACAACAGGAGGTAATCGAGGAGTCGATCGAACTCGTCTTCGAGACGGCCGGCGAACCGACGCCGGAGTTGTAGAGCGTTAGTGGCTGTTCTCGACGATCTCTCGGATCTCGTCGGCACGGTCTTCGCCCGTGACGACCTTCGAGAGGCTCCACTGGATACCGTCGAGGACGGCGTCGTAGCCGTCGTCGGTCAGCGAGTACTGGTTGGTTCGCTTGTCGAGTTCGCTCTTCTCGACCAGGCCGAGCTCGACGAGCTCGTCGAGGTTGGGGTAGAGACGGCCGTGGTTTACTTCCGTTCCGTAGTAGTCCTCGAGCTCTCGCTTGATCGCCAGGCCGTACATCGGCTCCTTGGCGAGGATGGTGAGGATGTTTGTCTGGAACGCCGTGAGTTCGCGTGCGATACTCTGTTCGCCGGTGATTGATTGTGCCTCTGACATACTTGTGTAAATGTCACCAGACTATTTAAGACTTGTCAACCATTCCTTCGTATCAGTCGGTCGGACAGCCCGATATCGGCCGGTATGCGGCCGAGCGCGGGGATACGGACCGGGTTCGTGTCTGTCGGGTATCTGGCAACCGTCAGGTGGATACTACACTCGATTACGAAAGTACTTTTTGATCGACCGTGGACTCTCCGGTACATGGTCAACCTCTGGGAAGACCTCGAAACCGGACCGAACCCGCCCGAAGAGATCTACGCCGTCGTGGAGTGTCTCAAGGGCGAGCGGAACAAGTACGAGTACGACAAGGACGTTCCCGGGGTCGTTCTGGACCGCGTGCTCCACAGCAACGTCCACTATCCCAGCGACTACGGTTTCATCCCGCAGTCGTACTACGACGACGAGGACCCCTTCGACGTGCTCGTCCTCGTCGAGGACCAGACGTTCCCCGGCTGCATCATCGAGGCCCGTCCCGTCGCGCTGATGAAGATGGACGACGACGGCGAGCAGGACGACAAGGTCATCGCCGTCCCCAGCGAGGACCCGCGCTACGACCACATCGAGGACCTCGAAGACATCCCCCAGCAGCAACTCGACGAGATCGACGAGTTCTTCGCGACCTACAAGAACCTCGAGGCGGGTAAGGAAGTCGAGACCCAGGGCTGGGAGGACAAGCAGGCCGCTTACGACGCGATCGAACACGCCCAGGAACTCTACGAAGAGAACTTCGAGTAACGCGAACCCATACCGGTGGGCCGCGTTTCGAGCCCCGGTGTGCTCCGTTTTCGCCGTCGGTCGGCGCTCGATTCACCAGAGTTATCGCCGCCCGTCCAGCGCATGCATTATGAGCATGGGTAATTTTATCCCGTCGTCCGTCGTAGTAGGTTCCTGTATGGCAGCACCCAATCCGTCCCCGCGAAAGTCCCCCGCGTCCGAGGCGACTGAGTCCGGCGTCGGCATGGCCCATCCCACGGTCGTCCCGACGAACTTCGACCCAGCGGACGACAGCGAACGCGACGAGTAGTCGACCCCCGTTCGCAATCCGCCGCCTGGCGTCTGCCGCCCGCCGCCCGCCGTGTCGCCGCCGCGAGCAGCCGGTCGTCGAAATGTCAGTTGTACGAAACACACTGTCTCGAAACGAACCTTCTTGTATGCGGTCGAACTACGCACGTCCATGGGTCTGTTCGATCGACTACGGGGCGATGACGAACCCCGTGTCGCCTTTATTGGGGTCGACGGCGTGCCGTATAGTCTCCTCTCGGAGAACGAGGAACTGTTTCCGAACTTCGCCGCGATCGCAGACGAGGGAACGGCCAACGAGATCTCGAGCATCGTCCCGCCGGAGTCCAGCGCCTGCTGGCCGTCGCTGACGACCGGAGTGAACCCCGGCGAAACCGGCGTCTACGGCTTCCAGGACCGGGAAGTCGGCACCTACGACACCTACGTTCCGATGGGCCGCGAGGTCCAGGCCGACCGCGTCTGGGACCGCGTTCAGGAGGACGGCCGCCAGGCCACCGTGATGAACGTCCCCGTCACCTTCCCGCCCCAGCGCAACGTCCAGCGGATGGTTTCGGGCTTCCTCTCGCCTGGCCTCGATAAGGCCGCCTACCCCGACGACGTCCGCGACTACCTCGAGACGCTCGACTACCGGATCGACGTCAATCCGAAACTCGGCCATCAGGAGAGCAAGGAGGAGTTCATCGAGGACGCCCACGCGACGATCGACGCCCAGTACGAGGCCTTCCAGCACTACATCGACGAGGACGACTGGGACCTCTTCTTCGGCGTCTTCATGACGACCGACCGGGTCAACCACTTCCTGTTCAAGGACTACGAGCGTGACGGCGAGTACAAGGACGAGTTCATCGACTTCTATCGGAAGGTCGACGACTACATCGGCCGGCTGCGCGACTCGCTGCCCGAGGACGTCACCATGATCGTCGCCTCCGACCACGGCTTCACCAGCCTCGACTACGAGGTTCACTTCAACGAGTGGCTCCGCGAGCAGGGCTGGCTCTCGTTCAAGACCAACGATCCGGAGGAACTCGGCGACATCTCCGACGACACCAAGGCCTACTCCTTCATCCCGGGTCGGTTTTACCTCAACCTCGAGGGCCGCGAACCGCGCGGCTCCGTCCCCCAGGAAGACTACGACGAGGTCCGCGACCAGCTCAAGGCCGACCTCGAGGCCCTCGAAGGCCCCGACGGGAGGAAGGTCGTCGACCGCGTCGTCGAGAAGGAGGAAGCCTTCCGCGGCGACCACGACGACATCGCGCCCGACCTGGTCGCGATCCCGAACAAGGGATTCGACCTCAAGTCCGGCTTCAAGGCCGACTCGGAGATCTTCACGTCCGGGCCGCGCAACGGGATGCACAGCTTCGACAACACGTCGCTGTACATCGACCACCCCGACGCGACGATCGACGACGCCGATCTGTTCGACATCACGCCGACGATCCTCGACCTGTTGGACATCGAGTACAGCCGCGGCGAGTTCGACGGCGCCAGTCTGGTCTAAGCGCCGACGCCGCCGAATCGGCACCGATCGTATCGCAGCATCCGTTTTGCTGGCAGCTATCTTTTCCCAGGAGTTCCCCAGTTGCGATGGGAGACGCCGCTCCGATGTAATTCGATCCCGTTTTCCGCCCGGCAACGAACCGCCGGGCATGGAAGAAGTCATTCGCGCTCGGGGTCACGAGAACGTCAGCGCCGAGCACGCGAGCACGTTCGAGGTGACCACCGACGACTACCTCACCCCCGCGGGCGACTGCATCCTCGCGATCGAGGCCGACCGCGCCCCCGCGGACTTCGATCCCGAGTTCGTCGCGGCCTGCCAAAATCGGGACGCGACGATCACGGTCACCATCGAGGCCGACGGCCACCGCGAGTCGGTGACCGGTCGGGGCGATCCCGACCTCGAGTTCACTAACGAGCGCAGCGCCGTGGGGCGGACGAGCGACTACGTCGACGACCGCACGATCGTAAACGGCGCCGCGTTCGCGGCCGAGGGGTTCGACCGTGATCTCGTCGACGCGCTTGCCGACGGCGCCGAAGCGACGGTGACGATTTCCGTCGAATAACCCGACCGCGGCGTCGATCGCGCCGTTACGAGTTGCCGCGACCGGGACTCTCGTCGTCCCGTTCGGTTCGCCGGCCAGGCGACGTCCACTGCGACGGCGAGCCATACGCGAACTCGGCGACGACGGGCAGGTGATCCGACCGGTAGGCGGTGTCCCGAACGTCGAGCGTTCGATAGCCCTTCACTGTCGCCGTTTCGAGCGTCAAGACGTAGTCGATCCGGTCCCCGATCTCGTTCGTGAACCCGTGGTACGTCCCCCACGGGCCCTCCACGCCGTTCGTGCCGGCTTCGCGGCGGGGATCGAACAGGGAACTCTCACCCGCTCCTTCGTCACCCGTGCCGGTCAGCACTCGGTAGGGCCGGCGACTCGGTCTCGCGTTGCAATCGCCCGTGACGACGACGTCGTCGCCGTCCGCCGCGCGTTCTCGGACCCGATCGTGGATCAGCGCCGCGGACTCGACCCGCGCCGTCTCGCTCACGTGCGAGAAGTGCGTGCTGCACAGCCACACCCGCCGATCGCTCTCGCGGTGGCGCAGCCGTGCCCACGTCGTCACCCGCGGGAGGTCGGCGTCCCAGCCGACGCTCGGCTCGCCAGGCGTCTCCGAGAGCCAGAACTCGCCGCGGTCGAGGACGTCGAACCGATCGGCTCGCCAGGCGACCGGAACCATCTCACCGCTGCGGTCGCCGTCCTCGCGGCCGACGCCGTACCACTCGTAGTCGTCGAGCGCCGCGCGGAGGTCGTCGTACTGATTCGGCAGGGCCTCCTGCACGCCGAGGAGGTCCGGGTCGATTTCGGTGACGGCCTCGCCGATCCGCCCCAGACGCTCGTCCCACGGGTAGTCGTCGTCCGGGTTGTCGTAGCGGATGTTGAACGAGCACGCCCTGTACGTTGCCGATCGAGTATTGGCCGGCGGCCGATCGTCGGCGTCCGCGACCTCATTTTCGTCTGCCTCCGCGTTCGCCTCGTCGCGATCAGTAGCCGACGCAGCGCCTGATCCGAGTGCCGTGCCTGTCACGGTCGCGCCCACTCCTCGCACGAATGCCCGCCGCGGGAAGTCATCGAACATCACGTGGCAGGTGCAGGGCCGAATTCACCATCCTTTATAATATTCGCGAGTTAGCGACAGTATCGCTCGGAACCGGAATTGAGCGGAGCATAGTGGCTGCACTCGCTCCAGAGAGAGATAGCGACGAGCCCGCTGGCGCGCCTCGCGAATCCGGCATACACACATAGCAGCGGTCCGTAACCGCGCCCATGAGCGACGATCCGGAGCCCACCGTCAACATCAGCGGCGGGCGGGAGGGCGGCGGCGCGGCCGCCGAGTTCGATCCCGCGACCGCGGACACCCGCGCGGAGGAGGTCGTCGACCGCCTGGGCGAACTGTACTGGCAGAAGACCTACGGCGGGCAGGATGCCTTTACCTGTCTCGTCCGCACCATCCTGAGCCAGAACACGAGTGACAAGGCGAGCCAGCCGGCCCACGACGCGCTGATCGAGCGGTACGGCGGCAGTGCGTCGCAACGCGACGCGGACGGTGCGAGCGGCCAGGCGCGAGCCGAGGACGCCGATCTGGCCGAATCGCTCGCGGACGCCGAACAGTCGCGGCTCGCGGAGACGATCAGTTCCGCGGGGCTCTACAACCAGAAGTCGGAGATCATCATCGACGCGGCCGAGTGGGTCAGCGAGGAGTTCGGCTCCGCCGCGGCGTTCGACGCCTTCGTCAAGGACGAGGAGCCGTCGACCGTCCGCGAGATGTTGCTCTCGGTCCGCGGCGTCGGGCCGAAGACCGCCGACTGCGTCCTGCTGTTCGCGGGCGGTCGCGGCAGTGTCTTCCCCGTCGATACCCACGTCCACCGGATCTACCGCCGGCTGGGCATCGCGCCGGCGGACGCCGACCACGAGGCCGTCCGAGCCGTCTTAGAGCGCGACGTCCCCGCCGCGAAGTGCGGGTTCGGCCACACGGCGACGATCCAGTTCGGCCGCGAGTACTGCAGCGCGCGGAAGCCGGCCTGTCTCGACGGTCCGGAAGCGTGTCCGATGGCCGATCTGTGCGATCAGGTCGGTGTCTCTCCCGAGACCGGCGAGGTCGTGGACCCGACCGAGGCCCTCGACTGATCGACGGGACGTCGGTTGGCGGCTCGGAAAGCGGTCGGGTTCCCGCCGACCGCCAGCGGCCTGCGTCTCCCGCACGAACGCTTTTTCCGCCGTCTTCCGTACGCGGGCACGCGGTTCCTCGGCGGAACCCCGATTCGACATGGACGAGACGCTCGAGTGGGCGTTGTACGATTTCGGCACGCTGGTCAAGGTGTACGGCCTCTTGCCCGCGCTCTCGATCGTCGTCGCCGCGGCCTGGTCGGAGTTCTACGCGATCCCCGCGTTCGCGGCGACGGCGCTTGCAGCCTACGGGCTCGGGCGGGTGTTCGAACGAGCGTTCGCCGAACCGGACGAAGATGACATGCGATCGGGCGTCATCACCGTCGTCGTCGGCTGGTTCGTCTGCGGCCTGCTCAGCGCCGGACCGCTGTTGCTCGTCGCCTGGACGGTCCGCGCGGCGCCGACGTCGGTCGGCGTCCTCTCGCCGCCGGCGATGACCGGCCCGCTCGCGACCTTCCTGCAACCCACCAACGCCGTTTTCGAGGGCATGAGCGGCGCGACGGGAACGGGCTTCAGCATGGCGAGCGATCCCGGTGAACTGCCCCGAGCGCTCCAGTGGTGGCGGTCGGCCGTCCAGTGGGTTGGCGGCATCGGCGTCGTCGTCCTGGCCGCCGCGTTCGTCAGCAGCGAGGAGAGCCACACGTTCTCGGCCGTCCACGGCAACAGGGCGCCGACGGAATCGATCCGCTCGACGACGACCGGGACGGCGGCGGCGCTGTGGTGGCTGCTCGCGCTGCTGACCGTCGCGAGCGCCCTCCTGTTGTGGCTCGCGGGGATGGAGCCGTGGGCGGCGCTCAACCACGCCATGACCGGCGTCACGACCGGCGGGTTCACGATCACGGCCTCGAGCATCGAGACCTACGGCGATCCGGTCGTCGAACTCGCGCTCTTGCCGGTCATGATCGCCGGTGCAGTCTCGTTCAGCCTCCTGTTCTTCTGCTTCCGCGGCGACTCCGATCGGATTCGGGGCGACGTCCAGACCAAGTGGCTGTTCGGTGCGCTCGGCTTGGGCAGCCTGGCCGTCGTCGCGGTGCTCGCGCTCACGGCCGCCTATCCGACCGCCGCGGAGACGATTCGGTACGGCACCTTCCAACTCGTCTCCGGGCTCACGTGCACCGGCTTCCAGACGGACACCAACCTCGGCGGCGCGTGGGCGGAGCCAGCGACGCTGCTCGTGGCGAGTTCGATGCTCGTCGGCGGCGCGGCCGGCTCGACCGCGGGCGGAATGAAGATCATCCGGGCCAGGCGGGTCCTGGTCGACATTCCCGAGCGCGGGATGGACGTCTACGAGCCGAGCGAGCCCTCGGCCGAGACGGCCGGCAGCGTGACCCAGACGTTCGACACCGCCGCGGCCATCGCGATCTGCTGGTTCGTCGTGCTGTTCGCGACGACCGTGCTCGCGTTGCTCGTCCTCCCGGGCGAGCAGTCCACGGCGAACGTCCTCTTCGAGGTGGCGAGCGTTCAGGGGAACGTCGGTCTCTCGGCTGGCATCGTCGATCCGACGATCCCGCCATCGCTGAAACTCGCGTTCGTCGTCGCGATGTGGGTCGGTCGCCTCGAGATCGTGCCCGTAATCGTCACCGGGTCGCTCCTACTCGACAAGGTGCGCTGAATGATCGATCGCGACACGGTTTCGGACGGCCCGTTCGAGATCGCGTCCAACGCCGGGTTCATCCTGTTACTCCTGTCGGGGATCGGCCTGCTCGCCGGCGTTGCGGTCGTCGGTCGGTCGCCGATCGCGATCCTCGCGGTCGGGCTGTATCTGCTGGCGATTCCGTGCTACGTCGCGATCCGCCTCCGGATCTGGGACGGCGAGGAATCGGACGACGATGAGGCGGACGGTAACGATTCCGGCGACGGACCCGCGGATTCGGACCGCGCCGCGGCCGATTGTGGCGGTGCCGAGACCGCCGATTCTCCGGACGAGAACGACACGTAGCCGGCGTGCGATCGATCCGCGGTCGCGTTCGCACGGCGATCGGAGGTTCGTCCGCGGCCGATTCGAGCAGGGACCAGGCGAGCCGACTGCCGACGCGATCCGCTGTCGTCGGCGGTTTCGCCCTCGCGTGGGTCGTGGAACCCAGTATCTATGAGCGAGCGTATATTCTCAGTTCCGTCCCAGTCCGGCGATATCTGCCGTACCTTTCGAATTCGATATATTTTCTCCTGACTTCACAACGGTTTTATGTCGGTATCAGGGTATACCCGGGGTACCAATGGCTGCAGACCCAGAACGGGTTGCAGAGTCGAGTAACTGTGAGTCGGAAGCGGCGTCGTCCGAGACGGCGCAGGCATCCGTCTCCCGCCGACGTATGTTGTCCGCGACGGCGGTCGGATCGGCGACCGCCCTCGCCGGCTGTACCAAACTCCTCTCCGGTAGCAGCGACGCGTTGCGCGTCTGCGTCTGGAGCGGGAATTACGCCGACCGGTTCGAGGATGCGGTCGTGCCGAAATACGAGGAGGAGTTCGACGCGGATATCCAACTCCAGCGCGGCTGGGACGAGATCCTCGCCGACATCCGGTCGGCTCCGGACGACAACCCGCCGTACGACGTCACCGTCACGGAGGGCAACTTCTACTACTACGGCCGACAGGAGGAACTGTTCCACGAGATCCGCGAAGAGAACGTCCCCAACCTCGAGGAAGTCATCGACTACTACACCGAGTTCCGGACGACGGAGTACGGGATGCCGGTCGACGGCGCACCCTGTACGATCGTCCACCGCGAGGACGCGGACGTCCAGCCGGACTCGTGGAGCGACTTCTCCTCGGAGGCCGTCCAGAACAGCGCGGGCGTCGGAGTCGACACCGGCTTCTGGTGGTACCCGCTCTACGCCGCCGCGGTCGGGATGGATGAACGAGAACTCGGCGACGAGATGCACGAGCCCGACCTCCACGAGGCCGTCCTCGAGACCTTCCGCGACTGGCCCGTCTCCGGCTGGGCCAGCTCCGGCGAGGACGTCTGGCAGCAGTTCGACAACGGCGTCATCGACGCCGCTCAGTGGTACTACGAACAGGTCGCCTACGACATCGACGACTACGACGGCCTGACCCACACGATGCCGGAGGAGACGACCGGCTACCTCAACCACTGGTGCGTCGTCGACGGCACCGACAAGCGCGACCAGGCCGAGGAGTTCATCAACTTCCTCATGGACGCCGAGACCCAGACGGCCTGGTCCGAGGAGATGCCCACGCTGTTCTGTAACGAGAACACGGAGTACGCCGAGGATTTGGCCGAGGATCTGCCGAGCAACAGCGAGGAGGCGGCGAACATCGCCTTCCCCGACTGGGAGGTTCTCGCCGAGCACGACGACGAACTCTCCGACGAGTTCACCGCGATCCAGACCGACTCCTAACGGACACGACTCGCAACTTATCATTTCATGTCAGAGATTACGCTTGCTGAACTCGAGAAGCGATACGGCGATACCTTCGCCGTTGAGGACGTCTCCGTCACGATCGAGGACGGCGAACTGCTGTGCCTGCTCGGGCCGAGCGGCAGCGGAAAGTCGACGACCCTCCGCATGATCGCCGGCTTGGAGACGCCGACCGACGGCGAGATCCGCATCGGCGACGACGACGTGACCGACCGCCCCGCCTACGAACGCACCACCTCGACGGTGTTCCAGGACTGGGCGCTGTTCCCGCACAAGACGGTCCTCGAGAACGTCGCGTTCGGCCTAAAGATGCGCGACGTAGCGAAAGACGAGCGCCGCGAGCGCGCCCGGGAGATGCTCGACCGCGTCGAGATGGGCGGCTACGGCGATCAGGACCCGACGAACCTGAGCGGCGGACAGAAACAGCGCGTCGCGCTCGCTCGCTCGCTGGCCGTCGAACCCGACGTCCTGTTGCTCGACGAGCCGCTGTCGAACCTCGACAAGCGGCTCAGCGAGGACATGCAGATCGAACTCCGGGAGATCCACGAGGACGTCGAGACGACGTTCGTCCACGTGACCCACGACCAGGACGAGGCCTTCACGCTCGCCGATCGGATCGGGATCATGGCCGACGGCGAACTCGTCCAGGTCGGTGCACCCGACGAAGTCTACGAGAACCCGAAGAACCGGTTTATCGAGGGCTTCCTCGGCGACACAAACTTCGTCAACGGCACCGTTACTGAGACGGGCGATACCCTCCGCGTCGAAACGGAACTGGGACGGGAGGTCGTCCTTCCGACCGACGGCGACGTCGACTGCGCCGCGGGTGACGCGCTGACGCTGTCGCTCCGGCCGGAGGTGCTCTCGACCGAGCGGGCCGACGGAGACGCGAACGGTGACGAAAACCGAAGCCAGGCCGTCCTCGCGGACGGCAGCACGACCAACACCGTCGTCGGAACGGTCGAGAACGTCCTCTATCGGGGCTCGACCGTCCGCTACTCCGTCTCGATCGAGGGAAGTTCGGTGTTCGTCGAACGGACCGTCGCCGACTCGGGCGCGTTCGATGCCGGCGATCGGATCCGCATCAGTTGGAACGGCGAGGACGTGCTCGCGTTCACCGAGGACGGCTCGCGAGTCGGACTGTGACGATGGCGGGGACGCAATCGCAATCGACGCTGCCCGCGCCGGTCGCCCGCCTCTGGACGGCGCTCGAAGAGCGCTCGCGTTCGAAGCGGGCGCTCCTGTTGATGGCACCGCTGATGGCGTTCGAGCTGCTGATCTTCCTCGCGCCCTTCCTGATCCTCCTGCGGATCAGCCTGTCGGAGGGCGCCTCGAACCTCGCGTACGTCGAGGGAACCTGGTCGCTGAGCGCGTACGCCGACGTGTTCACGAGCGATCTCTACTGGAGTATCATCTGGTACTCGTTCAAGCTCGGCATCATCGTCACGGCCATCACCGTCGCCGTCGCGCTGTTCTACGCGTACGCGATCTGGCGATCCGAGGGCCTGATCAAGTCGGCGCTGTTGTTCTCGGTCGTCCTGCCGTTACTGACGACGCTCGTCATCAAGACCTACGCCTTCATGCCGCTGCTCTCGCCGAGTGGAACGCTCAACGACGTGCTGCTGTCGCTGAACCTCATCTCCGAGCCGATCCAGTTCGTCCCGGGGACGGTCGGCGTCGTCGTCGGCCAGGTCTACATCGTCCTCCCCTACGCCGTGCTGGCGATCTACAGCGTCCTCGCGACGATGGACTGGGGGATCGTCGAGGCCGCCCGTGACCTCGGCGCGAGCCGCCCGCGCTCGGTGCTCGAGGTCGTCGTTCCCCAGGCGATTCCCGGGATCACCGTCGCGACGGTGATCTCCTTCGCGTGGAGCGTCGGCGCCTACGCCGCGCCGGGACTGCTCGGCGGCGGGGACCGCACGTTCGCGATGCAGGTCGAACAGCAGTTGCTGTCGGATCTCCAGTGGGAGGTCGCGACGGCGTTTTCGGTCGTAATGCTCGTCCTGATGTTCGCGAGCGTCGCCGCCCTCTTTGCCGTTCTCAGCCGCTTCGGAGGTGAGTTCGAGTATGCATAGAGAAACCGTCGAGAACGCCCTGTTCCGGGCGGGGTATCTGGCGATCCTGGCCTTCATGCTGTTGCCGCTGGTCGTGGTCGTTACGACCTCGTTCTCCGAGTCGGGTCAGCTCGTCTTCCCGCCCGAGAGCTACTCGCTGGTCCACTACCGCGAGTTCTTCGACGAGGCCCTCTGGCTGGCGGCGTTCGACAACAGCATCGTCGTCGGCGCCGGAACGACGATCATCGCGACGACACTCGGCGTAATGGCCGCCTTCGGCCAGGAACTGGACGACGGCGGTGCCGGCCGGCTGCTCGCGCCGCTCGTCCTCGTCCCGCTGTTGATCCCGCCGGTCATCCTCGGGATCACGCTGCTGGTCTACTTCAATAAGACCGGCCTCGACGCGTCGTACCTGCGGATCGTCCTCGCGCACACGCTGTGGGCGACGCCGCTGGTGTACTTCGTGATGCAGTCGGTGTTCAGCCGGTTCGACTGGCAGCAACTGGACGCGGCCCGCGACCTCGGCGCCGGCCCGATCCGGTCGTTCGTCCACGTCGTCCTGCCGAACGTGAAACACGGGATCTTCGTCGGCGGCCTGCTGGCTTTCATCGTCAGCCTCCAGGAGTTCGTGATGGCGCTGTTCCTCTCGAATCACAGCTCTCAAACCATTCCGGTGCTCGCCTGGAGCGAACTCCGGCAGTCGCTCGACCCGATGGTCAGCGTCGTCTCGACGTTCCTGATCCTGATCTCGCTGCTCGCGATCCTGCTCGCGGTGCTGGCAACGAACTTGGACTGGCTCTCGCGACAGCTCTCCTGATCGGGACGGGCGACTGATCGCCCGTCGTCGACCCGTTTCCGTTCGAATTCGTCCCGGCGTGACCGGCCGGTCTTACGGCTGTTCCCGCAGCCACGCTATCGCGTCCGCTTCGGTTCCGAACGTGCGATACTCAAATCTCGAGTCGATGGAATTCAACGCCGTTTCGATGCGGCCCATATCGAGGCTCGCGATCGCGGAATCCGAGTACACGCCAGCCCCGGCTCGAACGCCGTGCTCGATCAGGTTCGGAATCCAGGTCTCGGCGAGCCACTGCTTGTCCTCCTCCGTGTGCGCCATGAACTCCTCAGTGTTCACGACGTACCGTTCGACACCGTTCGCTTCGATGACCGCCTCCCACCTGCGTGCGATCGTTCGCAGCTGTTCCCCCGCCACGAACGCGTTGTACGTGAAAATCGGCACGCCGAGTTCGGTCTCCAACTCTATCGTATGCTCGTCCGTCCGTTCGAGTTCCTCCTTCTCCATGTGCCATCGCATCCCACTGTAGTACTTTCAACCATTCGCCCTCAGTATCAGCTCTGATAGCTTCCTCGCTCGCGAGTGACGATGACCCCGTCTCGAACTGACCGGAGACGTCGGCATCGACGCGGCTCACCAGGCGACACCGCATCAGTTCTCGTGGCGGGCCTGGTTGCTGGGATATCCCCGCCAGGACGAACGGCAGCCGCCAGGCTGTTCGAAAGGAGTGCGGACGACGGCTGCACGAGCCGGAAAGAAGCTGTTCCGATCGAAGCCGCGAGGGTTACAGGAACCGGAAGGTCTCCAGATTCTTCGGCGCGAAGGTGCGCATGTCGAACTCGTGGTAGAGCGCCGAGGAGAGGTCCTGCGTGGACCGTTCGTCGCCGTGGACGCAGAGCACCTTCTCCGGGCGCGGGTTCATCGTCCGGACGAAGTTCTCGAGCCCTGCGCGGTCGGCGTGACCGGAGAAGCCGTCGACGGTCTCGACATTGACGTTCAGCGAGAGGGTCCCGCGGCCGCCGCCGTTGTTGCCCATGGCGCCGACCTCGCTGGTCGGAATCTCGTCCCAGCCGTTCTGGATGCGCCGACCGAGCGTTCCCTGGGCCTGGTAGCCGACGAAGACCATCGTCGAGTCCGGGTCGGGGCCGATGTGGGAGAGCCAGGACATGATCGGACCGCCGGTGACCATACCGGAGGTCGAGAGGATGATGCAGGGTTCGCCGTCGGCGACATCCTGTCGTTCCTCCTCGCCGCCGTCGATGTGATTGAACTCCTCGGCGAGGAAGGGGTTCTCGTCCTCGTGGAAGATGCGGTCGCGCAGGTCGTCCCGGAGGTACTCGGGATAGGTCGTGTGGATCGCCGTCGCCTCCCAGATCATCCCGTCCAAGTGGACCGGCATCGAGGGGATCTCGCCGTTGCGCATCGCCTCCTCCAAGACGAGCATGATCTCCTGGGAGCGCCCGACCGCGAATGCCGGAATGAGGACCTTGCCGTCCCGCTCGTAGGCCTCGTTGATGACCTCCTTGAGCTTCTCCTCGGAGTCCGCCTGGTCGGTCTGGTAGTCGTTGCGACCGCCGTAGGTGGATTCGAGGACGAGCGTTTCGACGCGCGGGAAGTCGTTGACCGCGCCGTTGAACAGGCGGGTGTCCTCGTAGTGGATGTCGCCGGAGAACGCGACGTTGTAGAGGCCGTCGCCGATGTGGAAGTGGCTCACCGCGGACCCGAGGATGTGGCCGGCGTTGTGGAAGGTGAGTTTGACGTCCGGCGCGATGTCGGTGACGTCGCCGTACTCCAGCGGGATGGTGTGTTTGATCGCCTCGCGGACCTGCTCGCTCTCGTAGGGCGGGCTGCGGCCCTCCTTGGCCGCGACGTCGAGGTAGTCCAGCGTCAGGAGGCCCATCAGATCCCGCGTGGGCTCGGTACAGTAGATCGGACCGTCGTAGCCGTACTTGAACAGCAGCGGGATCAGCGCGGAGTGGTCGAGGTGGGCGTGGGTCAGGACGACCGCGTCGATGGTCTGGGGGCCGGCGCCGAACGCCTCGGGGGCGTGGAGGTAGGGGACCTCGCCCTCGGCGCCTGGCTTGTCACCGCAGTCGATGAGGATGCGCGTTTCGGGCGTCGAGAGGATGAAGGAGGCGCGTCCGACCTCGCGACAGCAGCCGAGCGTGGAGATGCGGACGTACTCGTCGTCGGACATCTCCTCGCGGTGGATCTGTCTGCCGACCGTCTCCAAGATGTCGCGGCGTTCGTCGCGCTCTTGCTTGAGGAAGCTACGGACGTTCGAGACCGTCGAGGACTCGATCGGCGGCGTCCGGACGACTTCGGGCGTCCAGCCGACGTTCTTCGTGATTTCGCGGAGCGTCGAGCCGTGGCGGCCGATGACCATGCCGGGCTTTTCGGCCTCGATGACGACCTCGCCGGTGTCGGCGTGGAAGTCGAGGTCCGTGACGCCCGCCTCCTCCGGAATGACGTCCATGATCTCCTCGCGAGCCTGTTCAGGTCGCGAGAGGACGCTCGGGTCCGGGCGGACGGTGATGCGCTTGCGAAGCTTGCTCGCGAGCTGGCGGATGAGATCGCCCTGCTGGGCGAACTTCTTCGGGTCGCGCGTGTAGACCACCAGTTCGGGCCCTTCGTACTTCACCGAGGAGACCGAGATATCGCTCGGTAACTCGCTCGTGATCTCTGCTTTTAGATCGTCGAGTTGCTGCTCTACAGTGCTCATAATCGCCGAATGTGGCTTGCGTGAACTCGCCGTCCGGGATCGCAGTCGCCGTCGGATCGGGGTGTGGCGATTGAGAGAAGGTGACGCGTGCCGGTACCGTGACGACCGTGAAGGACCGTCGCGGAACCGAGACGCGAGTGCGAGCGCCGTCGTCCCCGCGGGACAACGTCGCTCACACGCCGTCTAGTCTCTCGAATCATCGTCTACCCCGTATGACGGACACGCTCCCGGATCGGTTATCCTGGTCCGTGCGGGACAATTCCAGGGAGAACCCGCTTACTCGACGCTATTCTTTGCGTAGTATAAAAGCCTTCGCAAAACCAAGGGACTTAGGGCCGGTAGTTGACGGTGCCTCATGGATATCACACCCGCACGCGTTAGCGACGAACGGGACTGGGTCGCGGACCGCGCCGAGACGGTCGTTCCGATCATCAACGACGTTCGCGACGACCTCGGCGATATCTTCGACACCGACGTCGACGCGGTCACGACCGGCCAGTATCGCGCGGAGGTCGACGCCGTCTTCGCGGACGGCGACCTGGCGGTCAACGTCGCCGCGATGGTCGCGATCCTCCGGGACTTGGACGTCGAGGGCGACTATCCCGGGTTCGTCGTCGACGAGATCCTCGGCCGGGAGTTGGCCGCGACGATCGCCGGGGCCCAGCCCCTGCGGACGCTCGGCGAGGCGACCTTCCACTACGCCGACG
Source organism: Natrinema salifodinae (assembly GCF_900110455.1). Classification (NCBI taxonomy): domain Archaea; kingdom Methanobacteriati; phylum Methanobacteriota; class Halobacteria; order Halobacteriales; family Natrialbaceae; genus Natrinema; species Natrinema salifodinae. Next base: position 664,028 of record NZ_FOIS01000001.1, read on the forward strand.
TGCAGGTCCACGGCGACGCGAGCGAGAACGCTGGCGTCGACGACTGTGAGGCGGCGCTGGCCGCCGGCTTCCAGGAACGACTCCCCGGCTGGAACTGGACCGAGCGTGAGAGCCCGTTCAGCGTCGAGTGAGCGGACGGCTACGCGTTCGAGTCGCCGTCGGCGGACTCGTTCTCGTCGGTCGTCGATTCGTTCGACTCGTCGGAGTCGTTCGATTCGTTCGACCCGTCTGATTCGTTCGACTCCGCTTCCGTCCCGTCGCCTCCCTGATTCTCCATCGCGGCCTGCTGTTGCTCGTATTGATCCCGTTGCTGAGCGAACTGCTCGTACTGGTCGGCGGGATAGATCGCGCTGAGTTCGTCGTTTTGCAACGCGCCGACGAGCGTCTCGGCGGGCGCGTCGACGAGGAAGAACCCGTACGCCGGATCCGACTGCTCGATCGAGACCTGGTCGTCCGATTCGGCGGTCTCCTGGAGCGGCGTCGCGGCCTCCTCGGTCAGGCGCTGCTGCTCCTCCTGGAACCGCTGCTGGGCTTCCTGTCGGCTGATGTTACCGCTCTCGAGGTCGGAGCTGATCTCTTCATTGACGCTCGTCAGCGTCTCCTGATCGGGCTGGACCGTCACCGTCAGCGTGTCGTCGGCGCTCTCGGACTCGCCCTGCGTGATCGATTCGAGTTGCGAACAGCCGGCGAGCGACGCGGCCGCGCCGGTACCGGTCAGCGTGAGAAATCCGCGGCGGGTCGGAAGGTTCGACATCGTGCCTCTGGACCGCAAGTGCGGACGTGAATATACTTTCCGTGTCATGCCCGGGTCGCCGACCATCGCTGGCGGCTCGGCACCGAACGGACGGTGGTACGCGGGAATCGCCCGCGTGCGGGCTCCTTTTATTCGCGCCGTCCCTACGTCGGTTCAGTGAGCGATCCAGAGTACGGCCAACGGACGGAGACCCTCCAGCGGCCGACGCCGGCGGCCGCCCGCGACGCCGTCGCGACCGGTATCGAACGGGACGCGCTCGTGACCGTCTACGGGCGCTGTACCGTCGACTACGATGGTCGAGCGACGAGCTTCCTCGAGGAAGGGGACCGCCACGTCATGCTCAAGCCGGACGGCGCGTCGCTGGTTCACACCGACGAGGGCCAGCAGCCGGTCAACTGGCAACCCCCGGGCTGCGATCACGAGGCCTTCTGCGAGGACGGTGCGCTCGTCCTCGAGAGCCTGCGGTCGACGCCGGACGAGCGACTACGCGTCCGGTTTCAGGAGGTGCTGCAAGTGTCGGCGTTCGCCGGGACCGACGAAAGCGAACTCGCCCTGATCGGGACTGAGGAGGATCTCCGCCAGCGGCTCCTCGAAGAGCCCGATCTGCTCGAGAGCGGATTCACGCCGCTGGCGACCGAACGGGATACGCCCGCCGGCGCGGTCGACATCTACGGCGAGGACGCGGCCGGCCAGGCGGTCGTCGTCGAACTGAAGCGCCGGCGTGTCGGCCCCGACGCGGTGGGGCAGCTCCGGCGCTACGTCGACGCCCTCGAGCGGGACTTACACGCGGAGGCCACCGTCCGCGGAATTCTGGTCGCCCCGTCGGTGACCGATCGTGCGAGTCGGCTGCTGACGGAACACGGCCTCGAGTTCGTCTCGCTCGAACCCCCGGCCGAGTGAACGGTCGGTGGCGGTTCGACGTCGCGACTCGACTGCACGAAGGTCGCCCGCCAAAAATCGGTTAGGCCGGATACGTTCCTTCGAGTCGCGTCTGCGCGAGAACGTGGCCGTCCATCGCGTCCTCGAGAGCGTCCGCGTCGGCGTCCGTGCCGGGGTCGAGCGTCGTATCCAGGGCGTACAGGTCGAATCGATAGGTGTGTGCTCTGTCCGGCGGATTCGGGCCGCCGTAGCCGGGATCGCCGTAGTCGTTCGTTCCTTCGGCCGCGTCGTCGGCGTCCCAGTCCGCCGGAATCGTCTCCGTCCCCGGCGGAACGTTCCAGACGATCCAGTGGTCCCACACCTTCCCTGCGGGCTCTTTCGCGTCCGGGTCGTCAACGATCAGCGAGAGCGACTCGGCGTCGTCCGGGACGCCGCCGATCTCGAGCGGCGGGTTGACGTTTCGCTCCGTATAGCCGTACTCCTCGGGGATGCGGTCGCCGTCGTCGAACGCCGGGCTCGTGAGACTGAGGTCTGACATGGTTCTCCGATCGCAGTTCGGTCGGCCGTTCGTCGCTCGCTCGCCTGGTCGGGTCGTCTCGTCACCGCGTTTGGCGCGGTGAGTCCCGATTCACTCCGGTGAGTCGTTCACCGGCGAGCGAAAAATAGCTTACACGGGGTCGGAGAGCGAGCGGCGGCCTGCCGATTGTCCGGCGTCGGGGATTTCGCCTCCGTCCCGGCGGCTGACTGCCGATCGGATCGAGCCGTCGCAAAACGCGTATCCAGAGGCGAGTGAGTCGGTGACGGTACGGACGGCGCGAAGACGGATCGGATCTCGGGAGTCCACTACAATCGTTCTTTGAGTCTGGCGGGGAGCTATATACCGGGAGAATGCATCGGACGTATGACGTTTGCTGAATCCGACGATCGGAAATTCGATCTTGCTATCGTCACGGGCGCTTTCGTCGCACTGTACTGGACGCTGTACGTCGACCCGCTAACCGGCGAGCTGGTGGGACTCGTCCTCGGCAGTTTCGCGGTTCTCGGCGGTGCCTACCGGTACGTCGAACCGGAACAGTTCGTCGTCCAGAGTCTGACCGGGCTGGCGGCCGTGGCGCTCGGCGGAGCCACCCCGGCGACGATCCTTCATCAGACTCCCGCCGGCGACTGGTTGGTCGGGAGTCAACCGCTCCCGCTTGCGCTCGGGGCCATGCTCGTCGTAATCGTCGCAACGCTCGTCGGTCGTCGATACGTTCGATCGGCCGTCGCTCCGAACGATACCGTTCCCGCCTGACCCGATCCGATCGCGCTCGGTGGGGAAAATCGGAACTACCCCGGACGAATTCGCTCGCCGATCGGCCCACCGGAATCGGCTGAGCGACCGACCGAGAGTCTATTTCACTCCTCGAGTAACTGCTTCAGCCGATCGAGTTCCGTCAGCGCCTCAACCGGGGTGAGGTGAGCGAGGTTGAGCGCGCGCAGTTCCGCCGCCACGTCCGCCGGGATGTCGCCCCCGTCTGCGGTCGCCGTGGCGGTCGGCTCGCTCGCCGACCCGGAAGTCGGCCCATCGCTCTCACGGTCGCTCCCGTCGATGTCGGCGCTCACCCGGTCCGCGTCTCCATTCGCGTCGGCGTCGCTCGCCTCGAATTCGTCGGCGGCCGCTGCGACCAGACCGCGCGCGCGATCGACCACGCTCTCGGGAACCCCGGCGGCGGTCGCGACCTCGACCCCGTAGGAGCCGGTCGCCGCGCCGGGCGCGATCTCGTGGTGGAAGACGACCTCGCCGTCGTCCTGATCGACCTCGAAGTGCAGCGTGAACGCCGCCGCGAGGTCGTCCGCGAGTTCGGTCAGCGGGTGGTGGTGGGTCGCGAACAGCGTCATCGCGCCGACCGCGTCGTGGAGGTGCTCGGTGATCGCCTGCGCGATGGCCATCCCGTCGGCCGTCGAGGTGCCCCGGCCGACCTCGTCTAACAGGACCAGCGAGCGCTCGTCGGCCTCCCGCAGGATCGTCGCGAGCTCGTCCATCTCGACCATGAACGTCGAGCGCCCGCCCGCGATGTCGTCGCTGGCCCCGACGCGGGTAAAGATCCGCTCGACCGGCGCGAGCCTGGCGGCCCGCGCAGGGACGAAGCTCCCGACCTGCGCCAGCAGGACGATCTGGGCTACCTGGCGCATGTACGTCGATTTGCCCGACATGTTGGGCCCAGTGATCACGGCCAGGCGGCGGTCGCTCGTCAGCCGCGCGTCGTTGGGCACGAACGACTCCTGGGTGCGCTCGACGACGGGATGGCGCCCGCCCTCGATCTCGACGTGCTGTCCCGCGTCGCGGTCGAGGATCTCCGGCCGGCAGTAGTCGTACTGAGCGGCGGCCGTCGACAGGGAGACGAGCGCGTCGAGCGTCGCGAGCGCCTCGGCCAGGCCCTGGACGCGCTCGACCTCGTCGGCGATCTCGCGGCGGACCTCGCAGAAGAGTTCGTACTCGCGCTCGTCGGACCGCTGCTCGGCGCTGACGATCTCGTCCTCGCGCTCCTTGAGCTCCGGCGTGACGAACCGCTCGGAGTTCTTCAGCGTCTGCCGGCGCTGGTAGTCGTCCGGGACGGAATCGAGGTTCGGGTTCGTCACCTCGATGTAGTAGCCGTGGACCGAGTTGTGGCCGACCTTCAGCGAGTCGATGCCCGTGCGCTCGCGCTGGCGGTCCTCCAGTTCGTCGATCCACTGCTTGCCGTCCCGGGCGGTCGATCGCAGGTCGTCTAAGTCCTCGTCGTAGCCCTCGGCGACGATCCCGCCCTCGGTGATCTCGATCGGCGGGTCGGCGACGATCGCGTCCTCGATCAACTCGCGGACGTCGGCGAGCGGGTCCAGGGTTTCGTGGAGTTTGCGCAGGCGCTCGCAGTCGGCGTCGGCCAGTTGTTCCCGGACGTCGGGCACGACAGCGAGCGTGTCCCGAAGCGAGCGCAGGTCCCGCGCGTTGGCCCGCTCGCGGGAGATCCGCCCGATCAGCCGCTCTAAGTCGTAGACGTCTCGCAGGATCTCGTGGAGCCGCTCGCGACGTTGGACGGCCCCCTTCAGCTCCGCGACCGCGTCGTGGCGGCCCTCGATCCGGGCTGGATCGAGCAGCGGCCGGCGGAGCCAGTCCCTGAGCTTGCGGCCGCCGAGCGCGCTGGCGGTCTCGTTGAGGACACCAACCAGCGTCGCGTCGTCCCGGCCGTGGACGGTTCGGGGTTCGAACAGCTCGAGGCTGCGCAAGGCGACGGCATCGAGGAGCAGGTACTCCCGCGGATCGTACCTGGTAAGCTGCGTGATGTACTCGAGGCGGTGGTCCGCGTCGCCCTCGAAGACGGCGTCGACCCGCTCGTCGTCATCGTCACCATCGTCGCCGCGCTCGCCCTCGTGCTCGCCGCCGCGGACGTACTCGGCGTACGCGAGCAGGGCGCCGCAGGCCCGGATCTCCGCGTCGCCGGCGAGCAGGGCGTCGGGATTCCGGAAGTACGCCGAGAGCTTCTCGCCGGCTCGCTCGCGGTCGAAGGCCCGCGCGTCGAACGGCGTTACCATGCAGCCGTCGGGCACGAGGTCGGCCGGCGCGTCGGGACCGACGACCGCCTCCGAGGGGTCGAACCGGCTCACCTCGTCGGCGACCGACTCGGCCGCGGTCGCGCTCGTCGCGTAGAAGTCGCCGGTCGAGACGTCGAGCAGGGCCAGGCCGAGCCGCTCGCCCTCGCGGGACAGCGCTGCGACGAAGTTGTTGTCGTCGCTCGCGAGCAGTTCGTCCTCGGTGAGCGTCCCGGGCGTGATCACGCGCGTGACCGCCCGCTCGACGACGCCCGAGGTCTCGCCGGGCTCCTCGACCTGGTCAGCGACGGCGACCCGGTAGCCGGCCTCCAACAGCTCCTCGATGTACGACTCGGCGTTGTCGATCGGGATGCCGGCCATCGGGTACTCGCCGGTACTGTCCTCGCGGCTGGTCAGGGCGATCTCGAGCAGCCGCGCGGTGCGTTCGGCCGCGCCGCAGAAGGTCTCGTAGAAGTCACCCACCTGAAAGAGGACGATCGCCTCGTCGTAGCGCGAACAGAGATCGTGATACTGGCGCATCATCGGCGTCAGCTCGTCGCGTTTCTCGGCCATCTCCTCGGGAGGGCCAAGCGCCGAATCCATACCTGAGTTCGGCCGCCCGACGCGGAAATACCTTGCTGGTTACTGGACCGAGCCCGTTGGCACAGCAGGTGATCGTGACCCCAGTATCAGGTTACGCGACTGTCACGACACGGACAAAGCGTATTACGATCGATCGCTCATTCCCCTACGAGAGCTATGCCGTCGGAATCGTCGATCGCGGTTCGCCTGGTCGCGTGTCTCGTCGCCGCGATGCTGTTCGGCAGCGCGGTCGCGGGCGTCGCGAGCGCCGCGGCGGGACCGTCGAGTTCGGTCGCGCCGACAATCGATGACGCCAGCCTCGAGAGTGACCGGCTGACCGCGTCGATCGGCTCGATGATCGACGAGACGACGGAGCCGGTCGAAAACGCGACCGACACCGCGATCGACGAGGGCGAGGGGACGACCGATACTGTCGAGAATGCAACCAATACGACGACCGATGACTCCGAACCGGTCGTCGACGGGACGACCGATATCGTCGACGACGCCGCCAATAACCTGACCACCATTGGCGAATCGGTCGAGAACGCCACTGAGAATACGACGAGTGCGGTCGACGACACCGTCGACGAGACGACGGAGACCGTCGACACGACGGCCCCGGAAGTCGATGCCGAACTCGAGAGCGACGCCGAGACCGGGCCTAACGCGTCGGTCGGCGCCGAGGCGTCGGTCGGCGGCGCGACCGCGAACGCAGACCGCGACGACGCGACCGACGACGGATCCGGTACCGAACCCGCGGCCGGCGACGACGGCAGCGGCGACGCGAACTCGTCCGAATCCGGGCCGCCAGACGCGGGCGACGCGGCGACCGATGCGGTGTTAGTCGGTCTGTTGGGGGCGATCACCGCCTCCGGTGCCGCGGCGGGCGGGGCCGGCGCAGGGGCGTCCGGGGCCGGTGCTGCCAGCGGCGCGAGCACCGCGACGGCCAGTTGGCTCGGCCAGGCGCGCGAACTGGACGCGCTCCGGCGTGCAGGGTCGGACCTCTGGAAGCTCCTCCCGATCTTCCGGTACAGCCGCTACGATGACTCCGATCCGCTCGAACACGACCGCCGCCGGGCGGTCTACGAGGCGATTCGGGACGAGCCGGGCGCGTACCTCTCGCAGCTCAGCGATCGGACCGGGGTGCCCCTCTCGACGGTTCGCCACCACGTCCGCGTCCTCGAAGAGGAGGACCTGGTGACCGACAGCAAGGTCAACGGGAAGCGCCGCTACTTCCTCGAGGAGGCGGACGCCGAACTCCAGGCCGCCCTCGCGGAACCCGCCAAGCGCGACGTGCTCGAAGCGCTCGCCGACCTCGGCCGCGCTCACAACGGCCGCCTGGCGGACGAACTCGGCCGCGATCCCAGCACGATATCGCACCACCTCTCCGCGCTCGAGGAGGACGGTCTGGTCGTCCGTGAGAAGGACGGGCGGGCGATCGTCAACGAACTGCCGCCGGCGGTCGAGGCGGCCCTGATCGACGAGCCCGTGCCAGCGGCGGATTCGCGACCGGCGCCGGCGGACGACTGAGGCACTTCTTTCCCGCCATCGGCCGGAGTGGCCGGTTATGTGTCCGAGTCCGACGTCTCGAAGTACAGCTCCGCGTGGTTCGCACAGCCGGGGTTGAACGCGGCGTCGCAGGCGGGACAGCGGTAGTCGGCCGCGAGATACTCGGGCACGGTATGTTCGTCCCCGCAGACGCCACAGAGCACGGACGGCTCGTCGAATCGCTCGCGCGGCCAGGGGATCGCCTCGTGGTCCGCGCGCTCCTCGTGGCACCGAAAACACGGGTAATACCGCTCGCAGCAGGCGAACCGAAATGCGACGACATCGCGCTCCGTGCGGTAGTGGGCACAGCGCGTGTCGGAATCGACGTCGACGCCGACAACGTCGTGGGACCCGATCGATTGCACGATTGGAGCGACGGCCGGCGGGTGCTTCGGGGTTGCGGTCCGCGCCATCATCCCAATGACCAAAAACCGGGGAACAGCGGATGTATTCGAACTCAGGCGGAAGGTTCGAGATCTTTCGCGTCGAGATCGCCCTCGAGATAGGCGTGGCCGTCGTCGGTGATCGTGTAATAGCCGTCGTCAACCTTCTCTACGAGACCGTACTCGATGAGAACGCGGAGCCGTTCGTGAACCGTACTTTGTGATTTATCAATATTCCTCGCAATAGCGGTCGGTCCGATCTCCAACCCTTTGTCGAGAGCTTCGAGAATGAGATTATCCGTGGGGAGTTGCATCCATTCTCCCGGTTTTCTCATCACCGTTGAAAGGGTGAATCGACATTTAGTTGGTTCGAATACGCCCGTTTGTCGTACAGTACTGTCCGATATATTGGACAGAATGGGCCGAAAACTTATAGCGGAGGAACAAATATCGGTATACTAACGCGATCCACACGCGGACCTGACCGTCCGTCGGCTCCGTTGTGAAAATGCGGACCGGTGCTAGAGCCACTGGTCCGCGCGGCTCGCGTAGCTATGGGACGCAAGCCATGTCCGACGACACGTCACGGGGCCTTGAAAGCCCCGACACGAGAGTCGCATCGCTCCGCTTTGATCACCTCGACGCCGCTCGCGACGATCACGATGGCTAACCGCAACGAAACCCCGATCGGCGTTGACATCGGCGAGTACAACCTCTATACGGCCTGCCCGACCGCCCTCCCAGACTGGCGGGGCGCGTTCGCGATCCCCGGCGACGACCTCTGCCGGCGCCTCGACGTCCTCCGGCGCCAGGCCGCCGCCTTGCTCGCCAGCGGTTTCGATCGGGACCCGATCGCCGCCCACGTCCGGCAGCGCCGCGACGCCCTCGTCGCGGACCTCGACGCCGCGGCCCGCGAAATCTGCGAGTACGCGTCCGCCTACGACGATCCGGTGCTGGTCACCGAAGACAGCCACTACCGGCCGGACCTGTGGGCGTGGCTGATCGACCCCGACGCCCACCGCGGCTCGTCGTGGCTGCTCCCCGCGGCGCACCTGCGGCTGCGAGCCGTCGCCGCCGAGTACGAAATTCCGGCGGCGACGGTGCCCGAAGCGTACTCCACGCAGGAGTGTCACGCCTGCGGCGTGCTCGGCGACCGGGAGCAGAATACGCTCCTCCGATGCGACAATCCGGCCTGTCGCGTCGACGCCGTCGGCGCCGATTTCAACGCCGCGACGGTCCTCGCCAGGCGCTACTTCCCCGGCCGGTGCTGTGACTACCGGCCACGCGATCCGTCCGGGACCGACGATCGACCGGTGCTCGCCGCCAACGGCGCCCCTTCGGACTGAGTGACCGGCCTCGTCGTATCGAATCCGATCTCGCCAGGCGAACCGAACCGCGACGTCGTCGCGGTCCGTGCGATAGCGGACGGATTCGGTCTCCGGACCGGTGCCTCAAACTGGTTGCGGGCGCGGGGTTCGAATCGGTTCGACGGAATCAGGACTCTTCGGTGGTTCGGACGGCGTTCCGGGTCGGAATCGGGTATGAAAAATGAACTGACGGCGGCAGTGAGCGACGAACGGAGTGAGGTGGGCGCTGCCGACAGTCGCCACTCGCGTCCCCGAACGGGGCTGCGGGGCGAGCGCAGTCGACTCGCGGCCGCTACTCGAACTCGGCGGTGTCGCCGCGTCGGTAGCGGTCGACCCGGCGGTAGCCGTGGACGACGGCGTCGGGATCGAGTTCGATCTCGTACCGGCCGATGATGTCCTGCGTGTCCGGCACGGCCCGGCGCTCGACGACCTCGACGATCGCGCGCCAGCCGTCGTCGGTCGGCGAAATCTCGCTGACGCCGTCGAACTCGTGGCCGATGAGTTCGCCGGCGGTCGACTTGACGGTTTTCCGGACCGTGAGGATGCCCGCGATTTCGTCCTGGTCGGTGTCGACGTCCGCGTCGACCGCCTCGGGATCGGTCCGCTCGTCGGCGGTCATGTCGACCGATCCGCTCGACGCCGATGCGTCGGCACCCTCGGCCTGGTCGTCCGGCTGCTCCTGCTCGGCCTGTTCCTCCTGTTTCTCCTGTTCGGTTGCTTGACTGTCGCTCACTGTCGGATCACTCTCGTCGTGTTGGTAGCAGAAGCCGTCGTCTCGGGCCGGCCGCGAGCAGCGCTCTCCGTCCGCGGTGAGGGCTTTGCACTGCTCTCGTGACTGGCTGTCGGCTTCGGCCATTGGTTTGGACTCAGTTCGTTACGCGTGTCGGTTCGGAGCCCTCCGTTTCGGGTCAGACCGTTTCGGCGATCTGCGACCGCAGGTGGTCGACGTCCTCGCCGTTGTTGCCGACGACCTTCGGCGCGAGCACGTCCGTGAAAACGGTCGTCAGCGTCTCGTCGTCGAACTCGCCGGTCTCGTCGTGGCCGTCGAAGATCGTCAGTCCCTTCGCGGCCGTAATCGCCGCGCGCGTGCCGACGACGACGTCGAGTTCGTCGCGCAGCGCTCGCGTCGTCTCGACGATCGTCGCGATGTCCTCTTCGGCGAGATCGACGTGTGCGTCGACGATCGCGCGTTCCGTCTCGTCGTCGTAGTAGTCGACGTGAACGCCGATGAACCGGTCGAGCAGCGCGTCCTGCTGTTTGTGGACCCCGGCGTACTCCACGTCGTTGGACGTGAGGATCGCCCGGAAATCGGGGTGGACGTCGATCGTCCGATCGTCGCCGCGCTTGCCTGGTCGTTCCAGAACGCCCTCCTCGAAGACCGAGAGGAGGACGTTGTGGGCGGCGGGATCGCTGCGCGAGAACTCGTTGTAGACGAGCGTCGCACCTTCGCGGACGGCAACCGACAACGGGTTGTCGACCCACCGCTCGCGGACGATCTCCGTCTGTTTGCTGACGCCGCCGACGAACTGGTCGTCCTCCTTGTAGCGTTCGCCGCCGGCGTGGTCGCCGACGAGCGCGGCGGTGTCGACCGCTTCGTCGCCGTTGATCCAGACGACCGGGCGGCCGCGTTCGGCGGCTGCAGACAGCGCGAGCGCCGTCTTACCACAGCCCGTCGGCCCGATCAGGTGGACCGGCTGATCGGCGTCGAGCCAGCCGTTGATGCGGCCGCGCAGCGACGCGACGGCGTCGGTCTCGACGAACGGGTCCGGGGCGACTTCCGCGGGATCGGAGAGGGGGGTGTCGCCGCTTCGTTCGCCAGCGTTTGATGCCTTTCGCGCGAGCTCCTTCTTCGCTCGTCGGCCCTCCTTCTGTTCGCGACTGGCCCGGATCTTCTTGCCGCGGACCTTGCGCTTGCGCGAGGCGTCGTCGGCCATGGACGCTTACTCTGATGCCGACTGCGGTGACGATTCGGGGCGGGGCTCGACCTCGAGCTCTTCGAGTTCGTCGAGATCGCCTTCCGCGGTGGCTTGCTCAATTTTGGCGATCTCCTCCGCGTAGTGCAGGAAGGTGTCGACCGAGGCGACCACGACGCGGGCCTCAATCGTCAGCAGCTCGATCCCGACGACCGAGATCCGTGCCCAAACGTCGATGACGACGCCCTTGTCGAGGACGCGGTCCAGTACTTCCGCGAGACTCGAGGAGTCAGGTCTTCGTTGTGGTTGTGCCATACAGCAGATCTTGACCGGCAGTTCGTAACACCCCTTTGACTGCGTCTGCAAGCCGATTGACCAGCCGGCGTCGTCGGTATGCATTCTCGCGGAACGCTGATCTCGATCGCGACAGGAAGGCAACCGCACGAGGGAGGCTGCGATTGCAAGCACTACCATAACCCACGCCGACACCGAACGCTTCACGATGATACTCGAGTGCTCGTCACGGTGTCGTCCACGAGGAGCATCGCTATCGTAGTCATGCTATCGAGACGCCTCCCACACCCCAGTGTACGCACGCGTTTATCGGTCCGTCAGCACCGGCGACGATCCGGTAACGGCCGTCGACTACTGAGATCGAACCGAATAGGTGACGATTCCATGCACGTCCAGCGAGTGATCCGTCGATGACCAACCGATACGTCTACGGCGTCGTCGAATCGGCCGACGTCGAGTTCGAAACCGACGCCGTCGCCGGCGCCGACCGCGTCTACACGATCTCCCACCGACGATTCGGGGCCGTCGTTTCCGACATCGACACGACCGACCCCGAAGAGACCGACGAGGACGCCCAACGGCACGACGACGTCCTCCGAGAGATCATGGAGTACGACGGCGAGACGACCATCGTCCCGATGCAGTTCGGAATGGCCTTCGAGAGCAACCGGGAGCTGAAAAACGTCCTGCGGGGAGCGCGACCGGCGTTCCGGCGCGCGATGCGTGACATTGAGGGCAAGATCGAACTCGGCCTCAAACTCGTTAGCGAGGAAGACGCCGACGTCGACCGCGACGCGCTCGAAGAGGACGTCGCGAACCGGTTCGAGCCCATCGCCGCGCAGTCCGTCGCGAACGACCTGTTCAGCGACCGGCTCGTCCTCAACCGCTCGTATCTCGTCGACCGCGACAGGCAAGCCGAATTCGACGACGCGGTCGCGCAGTTCGAGGACGAGCGCGACGACCTCGTCGTCCAGTACACGGGTCCGTTCGCACCGTACAGCTTCGTCGACGTAAAGATCGGAGCCCAACAATAACCATGTTCATCCTCGACGACCTCCTGTTTCGACCGTTCGTCGGCATCGTCGACGCACTGCACTCCATCGCGCTCGACGAAATGTACGACGTGGAGGCCATCGAGGACGACCTCAAGGAGAACCAGTTGCTGTACGAACTCGGCGAGCGCTCAGAAGAGGAGTATCGGCGCCGCAAAGACGAACTCGAAGAAGAACTCGAAGTCGCCCGCGACGTCCACGAACGGCTCTCGAGCGGGCGCGTCGAGGTGAAAAAATAACGATGAGCGACGGTACCGACATCCCGGACGACGACCGCGACGAATCGCCCGACGACCACCGCGCCGACGACGGCCGACCAGGCGACGGTCGATCCGACGATCATCGTCCCGACGACCGCCGATTCGACGGGAGCAAAAGCGAAGACGAGGGGCCCGACCACTGGCTCTCGAGCCTGCTGTCCGCCCTCGAATCGCTCGAGAGCGGCGCGACCTCGCGGTCCGGTCGGCGGCGGGGCGACCACGCGGTGTTCGATTACGACGTGTCGATCCGGTCGGGCGACGACCTGTGGGACGACAGCCGGTTCGATCGACCCGCGGACGAGACCGACCGGTTCGGCACCGACGCTCGGGACCGCCCGCGAACCCGTCGCCGCCGCACGTCGCCCTCGAGCGACCACCACCTGACGACGCGGCGGCACGACGACGAGTTGCTCGTCACCGCGGACGTCGCGGGGAGCGACCGAGAGGAGGTCACGGTCGGGTTCGACGACGACACGCTCGTCGTCGCCGTCGAAGAGCGCGAGGTCGACCGCATCGACGTCCCCTGGCGCGAGCGGACCGCCGATGCGACCATCAAGAACGGTGTGCTGACCGTTCAGATCCGCCCGAAGACGAACTCGAGCGACGATTCGGGATCGACCGACGAAACCGAACCCGGAACAGACGACGGGGGACAGCAATGAGTGACGCCGACTCCGAGCCGGAGACGGGGGCGGAGGCGGACGCGTTCGACGAGTTGGTCGCGGACGCGAAAGAGAGCCTCGACCGGCTCGAGGGCCACCTCGGCGATGCCGACGCGCTCGACGACCTCGACAACGATACTCTCGAGACGGTCGTCGGCGACGTCAACGCCCTCGTCCGGGTCGCCGAGGAGGTCGAAGACCTGCTCGAGGCGATGGACCTCAGCGAACTGCCGGACGCGGTCGACGGGGACGAACTCCTCGACGCGATCGAACTCGGTGAGATTCCCGACGCGCTGGCCAACGAGGACGAGGGCGTCGGCGACATCGTCGATTTCACGGCGCTGTTCGACGCGATCGACCTGCTGAACGCCTGGAACGCGGCGGACCTGAGCGAGGTCTGGGAGGCGAAACGCGAACTGGATGACGCCGTCGGCGAACTCGAAGACGGGGACGACGCCGGACTGATCGAGGATGCGGTGTCGGACATCGCGGACGACGATGACGACGATGACGACGACTTGCTCGAGACGGGAATGGACACCGCGGAGACAGCTAAGCAGGCGCTCGGCGACATCAACGTCGCGGAGGATCCGGAGGCCTACCAGGTCGCTATCCAGCAGCAGGCTATGGAAGGGATCGACGCCTTCCGGACGGCGCTACTGGAGACGCACGAACAGTTCGAGCGCCTCTACGAGTTCAACCGCGAGAAGATGCGCCGTCAGGATACGAGCACGAACTCGCGAAACCCGACGGCGGCGTCGACGATTCCGGTCGACAGGCGGGACCTCGGGAGCAACGCGCGGTACGCGACGGTTCCGCAGGACGTCAAGCTCTCGACGGCACCCAGCCGGAAACGAATCTACGGGCGGCGCTTCGAACTCGAGCGGGAACGACGGAGGAGGAACAATGACTAACCCATCGATACAACGCCGACGCGGAGGACCGCCAACGACCGATCAGATTCCGGCGACCGCAACGAGATCAGCGACGGGGTCGACCGACGTCGGAGGTGACGACCGTGCCCGATGACTTCCAACCCAGCCGGCAGAAGGCCGACCTCGCCGAAGTCATCGAGATGCTGCTGGACAAGGGGATCGTCATCAACGCCGACATCGCCGTCTCGATCGGCGACACGCAACTGCTCGGCGTTCAGGTCCGGGCCGCGATCGCCTCCTTCGAGACGGCGGCGAAGTACGGTCTCGAGTTCCCCGAAGGGACGGACATGCGCCGGGTCGCCGAGGCCGTCGGCGACCCCGAGCTCGCGGAGATGGAGCGGCCGAAACCGCCGATCGATCCCACCCGGAGCGTCAACGTCACCGCCGACGAGGAGGTCGCCGGCGACCGGAACGAAAGCGCCGAGAGCACCGATACCGACGGCGGTGCCGACAGCGACGGCGAGTCGACTGCGAGCAACCTGGCCGTCGACGAGGGCGACATGGTGAGCGAACGCCTCGGCGCGCGCCCGGAACCGGACCGGCCGACCAGCGGCGGGTTCGACCTGCTCAGCGGCTCCGACGACGACGCAGACGCCGACGCGAGCGACGACGGCGAGCGCGAGTCGGCATCGGCCGACGAGGAATCCGAGGCGAGCGAGGCCGAAGCCGAAGCGGACGCGAACTCGGAGGGTGAGGACGCGTGACGACGATCGACGTCGGCGACGGCGAGGACGCGCGACAGGGGCTCGTGACCCTGGTCGTCACCGTCGTCGAGATCCTGATCGACGCCTTGGAGCGCGAGGCGGTTCGGCGCATGGAATCGGGCAACCTCTCGGACGAGGAAATCGAACGCCTCGGGAGCCAGCTCGCGACCATCGAGGCCGAGATCGAACAGCTCAAAGCCGACGAGGGGATCGACGACGGCGTCGACGACCTGCGGGGCGACCTGAACGGAATCGTCAACGACGCCATCGAACAGCTCCACGGCGCCCATCACGAGGGATCGACCGCACCTCGGACGCCAGGCTACTCCGTCTTCGGAGGTGACGACGAATGAGTCACGACGGATCGGGCGACGCCGGCGCCAGCCCTGGCGTCGGCACCGGGACCGACGACCGACTCGAAACGCTCGACGACCAGGCGACCGCCGGCCAGGCCGACGCCGAGGCCCCGGAGATCGACGAGGGCCGGTACCTCTACTGCATCGTCCGGGCCGACGAAGACGCGGACCTCGACGTGACCGGCGTCGACGGCGAACCGGTCACCGTCGTCGCCGAAGACGGGATCGGCGCCGTCGTCCACGCCTGCGACGGGATCTACGACTCGGCGGACCTCGCCCAGATCAGGCGCTGGCTCGTCCGCCACCAGACGGTCGTCGACGAGGCGGGTCAGGCGTTCGGGACGCCGATCCCGTTCCAGTTCGACACGATCCTCCGCGGCGACGACGAGGCCGTCCGCGAGTGGCTCCGCGAGGAGTCTGACACCCTGGAACGGGCGCTTGCCGGACTCGCCGGGCACTGGGAGTACCGCGTCGACGTCGTCGAGGTCGATCCCATCGGCGACGAGGAACTGATCGAGCGCGACGAGCGACTGCGCGAACTCGACGAGCGGATCGGCGGCTCCGAGGAAGGCACCGCGTTCCTGCTCGAGAAGAAATTCGACCAGCGGCTGTCGGAGCTCCGGGCGGCCCGCCGGGAGTCGCTGACCGCCGATCTGCAGGATCGCCTGGCCGACGCGGCCCGCGAGGTCCACGCGCTCGAGCGCTCGCCGAGCGCGAAGCTGTCCGACGACCTGGCGGATGCAGACGGCGACGACTCCGACGGCGAGACCCTCTGTCGGCTCACGCTGTTAGCCCACGAGGACGACGAGGGGACGATCGGGTCGATCCTCGACGACGTGGCCGCGGCCGACGGGCTCGAGGTCAGGTTCACCGGGCCGTGGCCGCCGTACACGTTCGCGCCGGAACTCGGCGGTGACGGCGACGGCACCGGTGCCGACAGCGACGCGCCGAACCCACAGCCATGAGACCGCAAAAGGACGACGAAGCGTTCGTGGACGTGCTCGACGTGCTGCTCAGGGACGGCGCGGTCCTGCGCGCTGACGTAATCGTCTCGGTCGCGGACATCCCGCTGGTGGGCATCAAGCTCACGGCGGCGATCGCCGGTATGGAGACGATGAACGAGTACGGCCTCTTCGAGGAATGGGACGGCAGCCGACGGCGGGCGGCCGTCAGACGTCGCCAGTACAGGAGGCCCAACAAGCCCGACGCCGAGACCGAACTCGAATCCGAACCGGCCGGCGAGCCCGGAACCCTCGACGAACTCGGCGTCGGCACCGCTCACGAGGGCGTCGACGACCGGGACGACGCAGACGGC
The DNA here is from genome assembly GCF_900110455.1 of Natrinema salifodinae. NCBI lineage: Archaea > Methanobacteriati > Methanobacteriota > Halobacteria > Halobacteriales > Natrialbaceae > Natrinema > Natrinema salifodinae. The sequence continues at coordinate 680,581 of NZ_FOIS01000001.1, forward strand.
GCGCCGGACTGACGATTGCTGGCCGTCCGATGCAGCAGGAAACTGAGATCGAGAACGAAAACGGACAGACACGCAGACGGCGTGAAGCGGAAGCAGAAGCGAAAGCGGCGAGAGGAGCGGCACTACTGCGCTCGCGGTCGTCGAAATCGATCGATATCGATCGATATCGGGCAGGCCGAATTCCGGACGGCACTCCCCCAAACCCGGACGGAGCGGGCTGGGGATGCCGGTCAGGCGTACTTCGGCCGTTCCGTCGTGTGTTCGACGTCGCCGGTGACGGTCTCCTCGTCGCGGTCCTCGTCGTAGACGTACTGCCCGGTCGCACCGCAGAGCGTACACTCGTACGTCTCGGAGATCTCGTTGATCAGTTCGCCGTCCTCGAAGTACACGCGGCTCTGCGTTATCTGCAGGAACTGGGCCGTCTCGCAGTTAGTGCAGGTGATCATATCCGTTCGATAGCCACCACCGGTTGTAGTTATCCGGCTTGTAACCGAAAGGGACGGCCGCCTATGGGGCTCTTACCCGGTCGACGCGCGCGAATCGGGGTGCGGCCGGATACAGCTTCCAGGCGGAGTCGTTCAACCCTGATCAAACGGACGTAATAACAGCATAATCCCGGGACGGGAACGGAATCGATTCGAGAGACGACGAACTCATTACCCCGGCGAAAACACCGCTTTCTCGGGGGAAACGAGCCTATTATAGTCACCGCTATCGACGGTTTCGGATCGGTTTCGAGCCGACCGGGCCGGCCATCGCCGTCCCGTCCGATCGGCGAGAGCCGACGGCGGTGCGATCGGGTGGCTCCCGACGCAGCGATCACGTATCGATATCGACATCGACTGCGATCCGCTCGCCCGTCCTGGCCGACTCGTAGGCCGCTTCGGTCAGCGCCGTCACTCGAAGCGCGTCCCGGACCGTCGCCGGCGGCTCGGTTCCCGCCCTCACACTCTCGATGAAGGCCTCGGCGCGGGACTGCTCGCGACGGGGATCGATGTAAGGGACGTGCTCCCCCGCGTCGGCGTCGATCTCGAAGATCTCCCGCGAGCCCCACTGGATCCCTTCGAGGTAGACGGCACCCTCGCCGTCCCAGAGGTGGACGTGCTCGCGGACCGACGGCGCGTCGCCGTGGAACGAGAAGGTCCCGGTCGCACCGTTTTCAAACGCGACGTCCAAGTGGGCGCGGCGGTCGACTCGTCGGTCCTCGTCGTGAAAATCCATGCTCGCCGCGACGGACGCCGGCTCCAGACCGGTCGTCCAGAGGACGCCGTCCAAGACGTGACTACCCGTATCGTACAGGAATCCGCCTCCCGAGAGGTCGGGATCGAGTCGCCAGGTCCCCCGCGAGTCGTCGATCCAGCCCTGGGTGATCGAGGCGGTCAGCCACTCGGGTTCGTGAGCGGGAGCGGCAAACCGCTCGCGGGCGGTCCGAAACGCCGTCTGGAGGTGGCGCTGGTAGCCGACCATCACGGTCCGATCGCTCCGTTCGACGCGCTCGGCGAGGTCGCGGGCCCGTTCGAGGTCGGTCGTCAGCGGCTTGTCGCAGTAGACGTGATAGCCCCGGTCGAGCGCGGCGACGACCTGCTCGTAGTGGAGGGTGTGCGGGGTTCCGACGAGCACCGCGTCGAGCGGTGCGTCAGCGAGCATCGTCTCGTACTCGGCGTACCGGCGGTCGGCCGAGATGGCGAACGCCTGACCGACCTCGTCGCGGAGCGCCGCGTCGAGGTCGCAGATCGCCTCGACGGTCGCGTCCGGATGGCGGTGGAACTGCCCGCCGACGGTGGTACCGATGTAGCCCAGGCCGACGATACCGATGCGAATCGGACGTGACGCAGCGTCGTCACTCATACGGGCCCGCACAGCGCGCAGCGATATCCCTCTGGCGGCGTCGCAGGCAAGTACCCCGTCGATTCCCCGCCGTAAGCGGCCGGCTACTGCTTCGAAGGGGGCGGCTGTCGATCCATAGGAGGGTGCTACGGCCGGATTACACGCCGCCTGCGGGTGGTTCGGGCCTGCTACCGGCCTCCAAGCGAGCGCATAACAATACTCGAACCCCGCGTTGGCCGATGTGCGGGGTTGCAAAGACCCCCGCCGGGTACGCGCTCGGCCCAACCGGCGACGCGCTGACCGGCCGATTGCGTGCGTTCGTGCCCGGATCGCTCGGACGTGGACTCGCCCCCGCTTCGAGTACGCTCATGTCTCTCACGCCCAGGGCGGTTCCCGCCCCGCCCGGGTTTCACGCGGCCGACTCGTCGACCGAAATCGACCGAAAAGCCGCGGCTCCGAGTATCGATCGAAAGACCGCTCCTCGCGGAGCGCCGCTTAGAACTCCGTGATGACCGGGATCCCGACCGTCTCGTAGTCGTCCATCGCGGCCAGGGTCTCCGGCGCGTCCTCGAGCGACAGCGTCTCGCCGATGATCTTACTCGGCTCGAGGGTCCCCTGGGCGATCAGGGAAAACAGTTCCTCGTAGCGGACCAGCGGCATGCCGAACGAGCCGTGGAAGTCGATCTCCTGCATCGTCATGACGTCGACGGGGAGGTTGATCTGGCCCGCCTCCTCGCCGGTGGTGAGCCCGACCTGGACGTGACTGCCGCGGGTACCGAGGCTGGTAACCGAGTTCTGGCAGGTCTCGGCGATGCCCAGCGCGTCGATCGAGACGTCGGCCCCGCCGTCGGTGATCGCTTTGACTTCCCGCGGGGCGTTGTCGACGTCGGCGCCGTTGATCGTCTCGACGGCGCCCAACTCCTCGGCCCGCTCGAGTTTGCTGTCGAGGACGTCGATCGCGATCGGATGCGCGCCAAGCGCCCGAGCGATGTGGATCGCCGAGAGCCCGACGCCGCCGCAGCCGTGGACCGCGACCCAGTCGCCTGGCCGGAGGTCGGCCCGATCGGCCAGCGCGTGATAGGCCGTCATGAACCGACAGCCCAGGCCGGCCATCTCGGCGAAGTCGACCTCGTCGGGGAGTTTTACGCAGTTGAAGTCGGCTTCCCGGACGGGAAATGCCTCCGCGAACGCCCCCGGCGCGTACTCCGAGAGTCCGAGCGGGAGCACCGTCTCGCAGTTGTTCGCCCGCCCCTCGCGGCAGTGGGCGCAGTTCCCGTCGCCGAGGTGGAACGGCACCGCCACGCGGTCGCCCGCCGCGAGCGTTTCGACGTCCTCGCCGACCGCGGCGACGACGCCCGCGGGCTCGTGGCCGAGGATCTGCCCCTCCGGGACGCCCGCACCGATCCAGCTCCAATCGCCCTGCCAGGCGTGCCAATCGCTGCGACAGATGCCACAGGCCTTCGTCTCGACGACGACCTGGTCCGGTTCCGGTTCCGGGTACTCGACGTCCGTGATCGCAAGCGGTTCTCCGTGTTCTTCGATGACGGCTGCTCGCATGTCCCTCGGTTTCGGGGGACACCATAAAAGTTTATGAGGTATTTATCGCGCATCGGAGCGGCGTCGATCCGCATCGTCCGTGGAGCGGTCACACTGGTACGCGCGCTCGCACGTCGGCCGACGGGCGACACACCGGCCGAACCACCGTTCTTCTCTTATACTATCGGTGCCTACTGAGCGCGGAATGTCCCATCGTTCGCGGTACATCCACGGGCTGGGGGTCCTGTTCATCGCGATCGCGGCGGTCCAATCGGTCGTCAAAGTGGTCAACGGTGGGGTGCCTCTGGAAGCGACGATCGACTTCGTGTTGATCAGCCTTCCGGGGATTCTCTTTCTGTACGTCGGCGGCTGGTTGTCGAGCACGGACCTCGATCCCGAACTCTACCCCCGGATCGCGATCTGGAGCCTCGGCGGCGTCAGCGTGATGTTCGTCTTTCTTTTCTTGCGTGCGGTTCACCCCGGAGTCGCCGCCTCGTTCACGTTCGGAGAGCGCGCCATCGCGTTAGCGCTCGGGTCGGTCGCGGGCCTCGGAATCGGCATTCACGAAGCGCAGGCGATCACTCGAGAGCGGGAGGTCAATCAGCGAAACGAGGCGCTGAAGCGAACGCGGCGACGGCTCGAACGGCGGAATCGGGAGCTATCGCAGACGCGAGACGACCTCGAAGCCGCGGTAGAACGGTTACAGGAGTCCAACGAGCGATTGGATCACTTCGCTTCGATCGTCTCCCACGATTTACGGGAACCGCTCCGAATGGTGACGAGTTACCTGGGACTCATCGAGGACAGGTACGCCGACGACCTCGACGACGACGGCGAGGAATTCATCGAGTACGCCGTCGACGGGGCCGAGCGGATGCAGACGATGATCGACGACTTACTCCGGTACTCGCGGATCGAGACGAAGGGGAACCCGTTCGAACCGGTCGAGCTCGACGCCGTGCTCGACGACGTCCGCCAGGACATACGGGTCAGCGCGGACGAGACCGACGCGACGATCACGGTGGAGTCGCTCCCGTGCGTCCGCGGCGACGAGAGCCAACTGCGCCAGCTGTTTCAGAACTTACTGTCCAACGCGATCGAGTACAGCGGCGACGACCCGCCCCGAATTCACGTCGCCGCCGATCGAACCGAGGCGACGTGGGTCCTCTCGGTCCGCGACCACGGCATCGGGATCGATCCCGACGATCAAGACCGCATCTTCGAACTCTTCCAGCGCCTCCACGCGATCGACGACTCCGAGGGATCGGGAATCGGCCTGGCGTTCTGTCGCCGCATCGTCGAGCGACACGGCGGCGAGATCTGGGTCGACTCCGAGCCCGGTAACGGATCGACGTTCTCGTTTACGCTGCCGGACGCCGTCGACGCGCCGGTACCCGCCGACGCGAATCCGCAGCACTAGATCGGGTTCGCGCGAGCGGCGATCACAGACTGAACGGATCGCCGCTCGCGATAGCTCACTGCGATCGGTTGCCGATGACGACAGTCAGGGACGCCTACGGCTCCAGGAAGTCATTTGACGCTGCGTGTGGACGTCCGGACCATGGGGATTCGTACCGCGGTCGATCAGAACCCGCTGCTCGCGTTCGGGCTGCTGTTCATCGCCGGCTGGGCCGTCTTCGTCGGCTCGCACATCATCAGCGTGATGGGGAGCATCACCGGCGGCGACTGGGTCGGCCGACACGGCCTCGGCGGCCTGATGGGACTGCTCGTGCTGGCGATCTTCCTCGGCATCGTGATCGCCGCGTTCGGCGCGCTCAGCGAACCGGAACCGGCGCCCAACGAGTGGCCGCCCGAGTAACGGCCGCCGACCGCTCGTCGACTGCTCGTCGACCGCCCGCCGCGACTCCGACCAGTTGATACGCGATGTACGACGAATGCACTCGATGCAGACAGATGGACCGAATTGCCCACCTCAATCCCGACCAGGCGTACCGCCGCCGTCTCAACTGCGAGGAACGCACGCGCTGGGAGTTCGCCTTCCGCGGGGAGGGCGTGTCGCCGTGACCCTCGAAATCGACGTCAGCGACCGGTTCCTCGAGGCCGCGACCGAGTGGGGCGACAACCGCCTCATGGACGACGAGCAGGCCCTCGAGACGAAGGCCGAGCAGGCCCTGCTCGAGATCGAACACCTCGTTTCCGGTGCGAACGAGGTCGACTTCGAGGTCGACGCCGACGAGGGCGTCATCTACCACGAACCCACCGACGAGCTCGACGCGTTCCTCGAACGCCAGGCCGACGAAGTCGGGCTCGACCCTGACGCGGTGCTGGCGTTGCACGTCGATCTGTTCGCCCGCGCGTTCCTCGACGACGCGGACGGCGGGTCGGCGTCGGACCGACCGGACGATCCGCGGCCGTTCTGACGCGGGGGTGGGCGGCCGTTCCGCAACTGTTCTCGCTCTCGGCCGAGATCGAGCCGGGGCCGAGCCCCGCATGACGCGGAACGTCTAGGCGAACCCTGACAAAAGCATAAGCCCGTCACTAGTGCACACATAGCTATGACCCACACCGACTGGCGACCGGACCCGGACCTCGACAAGAAACGCGATCGGGAGGTTTGGACGCACACCGCGCCGCACAACATCAACGACGGCGAAGTCGACGGCGACGTCTCCTTCAGCGACGAGGTGTTGGCGCCGTTCGTCGACGACGAGGAGGACGAGTCCGAAGACGAGGAGTGACGACGGCGCGGCTCCGTCGGCGCACCGCCGCCAGGCGACGGCCGGGCCGCGACCGGCCTGAAATCAGGCCATCTGCACCGAGATTTCCTCCTCGAACGCGATGTACCCTTCGAGCAGCGCCGCGACGGCCGCGTAGAAGCGCTCGTCGGTACGCTCGTGGACGTCCGCGGCCAGGTCGTCGATCCACTCGGAGAGGTGCTCCTCGTGGAACACCCGCTGGTAGCCGAACGTCTCCTCGTACCCCGCTCGCTGTCGGCGGATCAGGTTCCGGAGAAAGGCCAGTTCGACGGCGACGTAGTCGTTCTCCTCGGGGTAGTCCTCGGGCGGCGACCACCCCGCCGCGCCATAGCTGGCTTCGACCTCCGCCAGGCCCTCGCCGCGGAAGTCGGTGTCATCGCGGTAGTAGGTCTCGTGGGGGAGGATCGGCGGCCGCGGACCGACGAACAGCCGCGTGAACTCGCGTTCCAGGTCGGCCTGAACGTCGGCGACGTCGCGGTGGCGGTTCTCTTCGATGAACGCTTCGAGCGCTGCGAACCCCCGATCGAGGTCCTCGCTGACGCTGTCTTCGGGGAGCATCACGTCCTCGGAGAGCAGCGTCTCGACGAACGCCTCGTCGGGGACGTCGACGAACGCGTCGATCAGGAAATTCACTAACTCGGTTCGGGCGTCGTACAGCGCTCGTTGGTTGACACTCATGGGTACGATTACTCACCTCGGTGGAGCAGTTGCGCGCGGCAGTCGCCGCAGTACTCGAAGACGCTGCCGCGGGCACTCGGCGCGATGCCAGCGACGACGTCGCCGACCTCCGCCTGGATCTTCCGCGCGGTCCCCTCGCTCGTGAACGGCTTCCCGCAGTTGCGACACTCGCGCATTTCGCCGTCGAAGACCTCGGTCCAGGCGGGATCGGTGCCGTCGCCCGCGGCCTCGTTCTCGTCGTCTTCGACGTCGCGGTTCTCCGGCAGCAGCGACAGGTCGAGGCCGTCGCGCATCGTGATGACGTCCTCGACGCAGCCCTCCTCGCAGAGCCCGCAGTTCACGCACCGCTCGTGGTTGAACTCGAGGACGGCGTCGGCCTCGTTCCGGCGGATGGCGTCGGTCGGACAGAGGTTCGAACATGTCGGCGTGAGCGTACAGCCGTCGGCGACCTCCATGCGGCCGAAGTCCTTCAGCCCGCGGATCACGTCGCGGTCGGGCTCGACGTGCTCGAGGATCGCGCGGACGCTCTCGAGCGTCCAACCGTGGCTGTCGAACGGCGGGTTCTCGCGCTCGGGGTCGTCGATCCCGCCGGTGGCCTCGTGTTCGCCGACCGGAACCGGCGAGTCGTCGAGAGCGGCGGTGAACGACGAGAGTTCCTCGGCGAACGCTGCGGGCGCGTCGGGATCGGGCGCGACGAACGCGACCCGCTCGCCGAGTCCCAGGTCCGCGGTCGCGCGATCGAGCCGGTCGACCAGGTCGGCCTTCGGCTCCGGCCCGGAGTGGCGGCAGTCGCCGCCGCAACCGACGATCGCGACGCCGTCGGCGCCGGCCGCCAGCGCGTGCATCGCGTGGGCCTCGCCGACGGTATCGGTACAGTTGACGCGCACGGGGAGGATCGGCGGGTACTCGATATCGGCCTTCCCCGCGGCGGCCAGGCGACCGTACTCGGCCAGCGCGTCGTCGGCGTCTTCGGAGCAGACGAAGGCGACGACGGCCGTATCGAGGTCCGAGCCCGAACGGTTCAGGAGCCAGCCGCCCTCCTCGCCGGTCGGTCGGAGCAGGGCCTCGACCTCGCGGGCGAGGCGCTCGTTCGAGGGTTCGCGGAGCCGCGTCGCGCCCGTGGGGCAGGCGCTTGTGCAGGCGCCGCAGTTCTGGCAGGCCTCCTTGTGGAACTCGACCTCGTCGATCCGCGCGCGCTCGACGGCGTCGTGGGGGCAGGCCTCGACGCACTCGTTACAGCCGGGCTGGCTCGAGTCGCCGGCCGCACAGACGTCCATCTCGAGGTCGAGGTGGTCGGGTTTCTCGATTCCGCCGAGCAGGTCTTTCACCGCCGAGATCGTCGCCGCGTCGATCGGCGCGGTGTAGAAGCCGATCCGCCCGCCGCGGGCCGCGCTGGAGGCCGCGGGGTAGACGACCTGGTCGAACTCGAGCGTGCGCTCGGTCCCGTCGAGGTCGATCGCGTCGGTGGGACAGACGTCGGTCCAGTCGCCGTCGGGAGCCTCGGGGTCGACGTCGACCGGGTAGCGCGTCACCGCGCCGTCCGGGCCCTCGCGGACGCACTGCATGCAGGACACGCAGTCCTCCGTGACGCGGGACTCGAGGCGGACGGAAAAGTCGCCGAACCGGCCGTCGACGCCGACCACGCGGCCGCGTTCGATCGTCACCTCGTCGAGGGCCGGCGCCGCGTCGACGTACTCCTCGCCGTCGGCGATCAGGGTCACGTCCGCATCGTCGGCCAGCGCCGCCGCGGTCTCCGGATCGGCCACGACCGCGACGCGCTCGCCGGCCGCCCGCGAGACCGATCGGGAGACCGGTTCGGTCTCGAGACCGGCGCGCCTGGCGGTGACCAAGCGAGCGGTCTTGGCCGTGGCGTCGGCTTCGTCGTGGACCCAGCCGGCGCCCTCTCGCTGGTCGACGAACTCGACGGCGTCGGGGTGAAGCCCCTGCTGTTCGGCGACCCGTTCGAGCTTTCGCTGGACCCGCGACTCGGGGCACGTGACGATCAACTGGTCGAGGTCGTACTCGTCGATCACCTGCTCCATCGCGGGGAGGCCGTCCTCGCAGAGCAGGCTCGAACTGGCCGCGACGTCGACGTCGGCGATGCCCTCGCGGACGCCCTCCAGATCGATGTCGCAGGTGTCGGCGCACGAGCAGACGAAGCTCCCGACCTTCATCTCGTCATGCTATATCATGGCAGCATAATAGCGTTATGTGGGGATTCGATGAATGTCCAGTGTAATTTCGATATCGTGGCGAAAATTAACGCTATTCGTTTATTCTACGGCCATGATCTAGCTCCGATTCTAATTACAGAAAACGTTCCGTAGCAAATATTCATACGGTATAGCGTCGAAGTAGGGTATGGCATGGTAAATGTTCGCATTGGACCAACACGATCGCGGAAGGGTGTCAGCCACACGGCGATCGCTCGGCCACCATGAGCGGAGCCGGCGACCCGGTCACGATCGACCTCGACCGACGGTCGTTCATGAAAGCTAGCGCGCTCGCCGGCGGCCTGTTCCTCGGCGGCGGCGTGACCGGGCACGTTCTCAGTCAGGAGGAGGAGGGCGAGGAGGGCGTCGTCGACGACGCCGAGACGTCGAAGGTGATCTGTAACTACTGCGCCGTCGGCTGCGGCTTCAAGGCCGTCAAGGACGGCGACTCCTTCGTCGCCCAGGAGCCGTGGTTCGAGAACCCGATCAACAACGGCTCGCTGTGCTCGAAGGGCGCCGGGATTCTCGAGACGGAACACTCGCCCAAGCGGCTCAAACATCCGATGCAGAAGGTCGACGGCGAGTGGCAGAAGCTCACCTGGGACGAGGCCTACAGCGAGATCGCCGACACGTGGGAAGAGACGATCGAGGAGTACAGCCGCGAGAGCGTCATGCTGTTGGGCAGCGCTCACCACGCCAACGAGGAGGCCTACGCCATCCGCAAGCTCGCGGCCTTGATGGGCACTAACAATGTCGACCACCAGGCGCGGATCTGTCACTCCCCGACGGTCACGGGCCTGGCCAACACCTGGGGCTTCGGCGCGATGACGAACACGATCAACGACTACCGCAACTTCGATCTGCTCATCATCCTCGGCCAGAACCCCGCCGAGTCCCACCCGATCGCGATGCAGCACATCCTGGAGGGCCAGGCTCGCGGCGGGACGATCGTCTCGATCGATCCGCGCTACACGAAGACGTCGGCCCACGCCGACTACTACTATCGGCTGCGGCCGGGGACGGACGTAGCGCTGGTCTTCGGGTTGCTCAACTACGTCCGCGAGCAGGACGGACTCGACGACACCTTCCTCGAGGAGCGGGTGATGGGCTGGCCCGACGCCGAGACCGAACTCGACCGGTACGACCTCGACACGGTCTCGGATATCACCTGGATCGATCAGGCGGACCTCGAGGAGATCGGCGACCTAATCATCGAGAACGTCCCTCACATCCAGGTCGAGTGGGCGATGGGCGGGACCCAGCACAACAACGGGACCCAGAACATCCGCGCCTACGCGCTGTTTAGCCTGGCAACCGGGAGCGCGGCTCGCTCGGGCGGCGGCCTGCAGGTTATGCGCGGGCACGCGAACGTCCAAGGGGCGACCGACCTCGGCGTCGACGCGAGCATCCTGCCGGGCTACTACGGCGTCGACTCGCCTGGCTCGTGGGAACACTGGGCCGACGTCTGGGATCAGAGCCCCTGGACCAGCGGCAGCACATCGTTCGAGGAGCTGTACAACAAGTTCGAGATGATGCCGGAGGACATGTGGGGCGGCATGGAGACACCGGCTGAGGTCGAGTCGCAGGGGGCGGGCGTCGACGTCGAGGAGGAAGAAGAGAGCCAAGGGGGCGAAGGAGAGGAGAGCGGAGGGGGCCAGGGAGACGAGGAGCAGGGCCAAGACCAGGAAGGAGACAACGAAGAGGAGGGCCTGGACCAGGAGGCCCCGATCGACGTCGAGGAGCGGTCGATGATGTTCCAGATCGGGCTGACCGTCGCCCGCTGGTACGAGGCGGCCCTCGGGCAGGAGGATCGCCTGCTCCAGTCGAACCTCTACCAGCCCGAGCCGCTGAAGATGGCGTTCTTCTGGGGTCACTCGGCGAACTCCATCAGCGAGATGGACCGGATGAAACGGGCGATGGAGTCGCTCGACCTCATGGTCGTCGTCGACGTCTTCCCGTCGGTCGCCGGGACGCTGCCCGACGACGCGAACGTCATCCTGCTGCCGGCCTCGAGCCAGTACGAGCACGTCCGGACGGTGACGAACTCCCACCGCTCGGTCCAGTGGAGCGAGCGGGCCTCGCCGCCGGCGCACAACTCGCGGCCCGACCTCCGGATCATGCAGGAGCTGGCCCACCACCTCGGGTTCGGCGACCACTTCGACTGGGGAAGCGGCCCCGAGATCCACAACGGCCAGAGCTCCTACGAGGACGCGCTCCGGGAAATCAACCTCGGGACCCGCTCGATCGGGTACCAGCAGTCCCCCGAGAAGCTCCAGCAACACAAGGAGTACGACTGGGCCTTCAACACGGACAACCTGCGGGCGGACACCAACGGGCTGCCGGTCGACGGCGACTACTGGATGCTCCCCTGGCCCTACTGGGGCGACGACCATCCCGGGTCGCCGATCATCTGGACGAAGGAGGCCGATCCCCGCGAGGGCGGTCACGACTTCCGTGAAAACTGGGGCGTCAGGGCCCCGAACCCCGACGAGTGGGAGCAGTTGGATATCGACAAGGAGTACCCGCTCCAGGAGACCGTCAATCAGGAGGGCGAGGATGGCCTCGACCTGATTGCCGACTCCTTCGAAGCGCCGTGGTGGGACGGCCAGCAGGTCAACGGCGTCCCGTCGTATCCGAACTACGCGACGATGCTGCCGGACGATCCGGCGAACGCGTCGACTCAGACGCTGCCCGTCGAGTACGCGCTCGACGAGTCGGAATCGGTCTACACCGCGGCCCAGGCGCTTAACGAGGAGTACGGCGACGAGGTCGACATCGATGCCTCGGCCTACGAGGAGTACGACTACGCCCAACCCGATCCGCCGACGGGTCGCGGGAAGGCCCGCGCGGTCGTCTGGAACTTCCTCGATACGGTGCCCGTCCACCGGGAACCGGTCGAGAGTCCGCGGCCCGACCTCGTCGAGGAGTGGCCGGCAAACGGCGAACAGACCAACTTCTGGCGGCTCGACCAGAACAACGCCTCGGTCCAGCAGCGAGCCACGGAGGCCGTCCACACCGAACTCGGTAGCGATTCCGAGAACGGACGGACGGTGATCCTGACCTCCGGTCGTCAGGTCGAACATCAGGGCGGCGGCGCCGAGACGCGGAACAACGAGTACACCGCCGACCGCCAGCCCCACATGTACGCGGAGATCAGCCCCGCGCTCGCCGAGGAACTGGACGTCGTGGGCGGCGACGATCACGTCGTCGTCACCTCGGCAGATAAGGGGTCGATCCTGGTGAAGGCCAATGTGACGAACCGGGTTAACGAGGAGGAGATCTTCCTCCCCTACCACTGGGGCGGCGTCTTCCACGGCGAGGACAGGAGCCCCAACTGGCCCGAGGGGACCGAACCGCTGGCGATCGGCGAGAGCGCGAACATCATCACGCCGAGCGGCTTCGACGCCGAGACGCAGATGCAGGAGACCAAATCGGGCGTCGTCCACGTCCAGAAGGCCACGCAGTCGGTCGTCGATGACCTCGACATGGAGTTCATCGACTACCCGCAGGACGAGGTCGGGCTCGGCGCACAGAAACAGTACGACGTCCGCGACTGGGACATGTTCGAGGGAGGTGCAACACAGTGACACAAGAGGAACCATCCGGCCAGATCATGAGCCAGGGCGTGATGAGCACCGGCGAGGGGATGCGGATCTTCCCCGACGTCGAGGCCTGTATCGACTGCGGCGGCTGCGTCGTCGCCTGCAAACGCACCTGGGACCGCGAAATTCAAAATCAGCGTATCGACATCACGACGATGGCCGAGGGGTCGGCCGGCCCGCAGGGCGAAAACGCCAACAAGACCGATCGATTGGAGGCCGGCGAACGACCTGGCGAGACGAGCCTGCCGATGCAGTGTTACCACTGCGAGAACGCACCCTGCGTGTCGGTCTGTCCGACCAACGCCTTACAGAAGGAAGACGACGGGTTCGTGTCGGTCAGTGAGGATCTCTGCGTCGGCTGCCAGTACTGCCTGTCGGGCTGTCCGTTCGGCGCGCCGCAGTTCCCGGACAGCAACGACGGCGCGGCCCAGATCTTCGGCACCGGCGGCATCATGGACAAGTGTACCGGCTGTCGCGAGCGCCAAGAAGCCCAGAAGGGACCGGCCTGCGCCGAAGAGTGCGCCACCGACGCGATCCTGGTCGGAGGCGCCGGCGAGATCGCCGACGAACTCGAGAAGCGAGACAGCGGCCCGTTCTTCAACGACGAGGCCATGGCGGTCATCTTCGGGGCGGAGGACGCCCAGCTATTCCAGTGAGCCATGAGCGACGAACAACCACCCGACGACTCCCGCGACCGTGACCGCGAGGGCGACGACACCCGGGCCGCGAACGAGCGAGAGCGAACCCGGGAGCGGACGACTGACGCTGTCGACCGCGAGGCCCGAGCCGACGACCAGGCCGGGGCATCGACATCGACAGTCCGGAACGGCGGCGCGTCCGATCCGGAGGCCGAGCCGTCGAGCGACGGCGGCGATACCGGGAGCGGCAGCGGCGGCCGCTCCGACCGAATCGCCTTCGTCGTCAGCGCGATCGTCGGTCTCGTACTGGCGGTCGGCTCTATCGCGCTGGTCTCCGGCCGTGGGCCGTTCTTCGAGGACCTCCTTCGTGTCCGCCCGAGCGTCGAGGGCGGCGGCGTCGGCGCCGACTGGGTCGTCGGTAACACGGAACCGGCCCTCGAGATCGCGATCGCCGTCGTTCACTTCGCGGACGTCATCATGGGGATCTTCATCCTCCTGATGGTGTTCATCCACTGGGCGGCGTTCCGCCGCCTGGCCGCCCGGATGCGACCGCCGGGAGCCCCGACCCGCGGCCGAGACGCGGCGGCGGCGACCGACGGCGGTGCGCCGAGCGGCGACGCGGAGCCGAATCCGGAGCCTGGCGACGGCGACGAAACCGACACCGATCCAAGCCGATCCGACGGCGGTGATGCCCGATGACCAACCTCGATCACGGGAAGTTCTCCCGCGTAACTACCACGTTCCACTCGCTGCTGGCGCTGACGGTGTTCTTCCTGTTCTTTACGGGGTACGCCATCGCCTTCAACACGGAGCTGTGGTGGATGGTCGAGCTGATGGGCGGCAATCGAGGCGTGCTCGCGGTCCACCGCTTCGCTGGGTTCTCGCTGATCCTGCTGACCGGGTTCTGGGTCACCTTCATGCTCCTTCGGTCGGCGAGCCGGGCCAACTTCCGCGAGGTGCTGCCGGACCTCCGGACAGACCTGGCGGCATTCATTCAAGACGTTAAGTTCGCGCTCGGGCGGACCGACGAGCGCCACCCGGCCGCCCGCCAATTCGCGGGCTACAAGGCCGAGGAGGTGCCGCTGATCTCCTACGTCGGGAAGGGCGTCATCTGGATCTTCACCGTGGAGTTGCTCCTCCTGATGCTCTCCGGGCTGCTCATCTGGCGCAAGACCTGGCTGATCGACTTCTACAACTCCCAGTCGGTCGTCATGGCCTTCGTCGCCTTCCACGGCCTGCTCGGGGTCATCATGCTGATGGGCGTGATGTTCCACACCTTCGAACACGGGTTCCACCCTGCGTTCTACCCGGTCGAGATGAAGGCGTTCCTGCCGAAGGATCGGACGCCGAACTTCCACGACGATCCGGACGAGTACGAAACCACCGGCATCGATCGGCTTCGCCTGCGCCCCTCCTGGCGGTGGGCGACCAACCTGATGGGCGTGCTGGTCGTCGTCGGCATCGTCAGCGTGATGATGGCCAGCCTCTCGTACGGCGGCTACCCGGTGCCCGACCGGTTGCAGTTCAACGAGGGCAGCGTCCTGCGCACCATCGGCGTCAACATCGGCATGCTGGTGTTGCTCGTCGGTCTCATGCTCTCGGTCTACGGGAACGTCCTCCGGGCGCGGTACCTGCGCCGACGTCGGACCGAACCGGCGGAAGACGTCGAGCGAGCGCCGGCGACCGCCGACGGCGGTGACCGCGACGGCGGAACCCAAACCAGCACCGACGGCGGCCCGCGACCGCCCGCCGATCGATCGACAGATACCGATCGGCCGGACGGCACCGCCGACTCCGGCGACTAACCGTCCGCCTCCGCCCGCTTTTCTCGAGTCGCGGCGCAGCGAGTCGCTCGCCAGGCGAGACCGACGCCACAAGCGCAGCGGTCGAAGCGCCGAAGATCCGTCGGAATCCCGACCGCTCCGGTGGGGATTTACCTGTGTCCGCATCGTGTGAGAAGACATGGCAGACGCGCTGTACTCGATCTACGCCGTCGCGATCCTGATCGTGGCCGTCGGCGGACTCGTAGGCGTCGTTTTCGGCACGCCGGACACCGAGGGTGGCTCGAAGTACCGGTTCGAGACGCTCGCGGCCGTCGCTGCCCTCTTTATCGTCGCGATGGTCGGAAGCTTCGTCCTGTAGCCGAACCGAGTCGATCCGCGAGCGGGAGCGGCGGGACGGTACCGCAACCGACCCCATCCGATTTCGTCGGAAGACCAGTGCCGACTAGCATTGGGGGCGGTCAGTAGCCGTGTTCCACGGCTCGCTGCAACTGGCGCCTAACGAGTATCATATACCAAACAGTATTGTATAGTTGTGTTAGAGGCGACAAAACTATCGGTCGTCTTTCTGGATCGGGGCCGACCGACACGGTCTGTCTTCGCGTGGTTGACCGCCGATCGGTCCCTCCCTAGCTCGCGTTTCATTTCGAGAGCAAAAATACGGTGTGTTGTACCGAATAAGTCCGTTACAGCTGTTCTATCACGGTATCCATCGACTGGCCGCTGAGATCGGCTGCCGCCGCTACCGGCCGCGAACGGTGTCTCCTGCGGCGCGGTTGAAATTCGATCGGTAGCCGTGACCGCGCCCATCAGTTCGGCTCCGGATCCAGCGGCAGCGACCGTTAGTAGATCGAGTATCTATCATATTAGAATACTACTCTCATTCCTGGTACTTGTTAGAATGAGGTCGAACGATCAACGTCGGCGGTCGCCCCCGAAGCGGTGATATCGTTCTCGCGTCTCGCCGACCGACCGCGTTCGAACGACGATCCGCGAGCCGAACCAACGTCAGGTGTCGATCGCCGCTCCCGGTCGATCGAACAGCCATCGGGGCGTCACCTGGTATCGTCGGCGCGACCGCGCAGCCGATAAAAATGTTGGCGAAGCTTGAAGATCGAATAAATGATGCATATCGGCCATGTTAAAATACGAGGTGGCCGGTCAGGGTGATTCGAACGTGGAGTGTGGTATCTGCTCCGAGCACACGTGATACGTTACCTTCACCATCTACCCCGGATAGCGTATCGGCGTTACTGTAGAAAAAGGAGCGTTCGACACCAGTGACGGACTAATTTTTTATTTGTGACAATATATGAGAGACGATACTTAGTTGCCGGTTGTGGTTTCTTCGACGGAGCGACTCGTGAACGCGCCTCCAATCAGTTTTCCAGCCTTCGGATTTACGGCCATACGATTGTAATTCCCAGTAAGTGATGCGTTGGAGTCGTGCTCGATAGCCAGCGCCGCATTGGTTCGCCGAATCGCTTCGGTGAGCGGGCGCGACTGTGGCATTCACAGTTTTCTAAAACGCCCGTTTCCTAATTATGAACGAAATGAGGAACGGGAAATTTTCCGCGGCCTCTCGATCAGCAAATCGGCTCTCGACCCGAGTTTTGCGGCTATTGCCGGGTCTCAACTCCGCCTAACGGGACGGTCTCCGCTCGACCGTCCGTCGCGCTCTCGCGCCGTGAAACCGAATGGCGTGGGTTCACTCGATGCCCCTATGGAGAACGAATATTCATTATTGATAAACACTATCGTATACGATGGCGATGGTTTCGGTAACTAATCACACGTATTTGCTGGTTGCCGGCCTCGTCTCATCGATCGGCCTGCTGAACCATTGATCCACATACTGACTACCATATTCGTAATTATTGAACACATAGGTATTTATAGGAAACGCTGACTAGGCATGGTATGGGCAAACAGGCGAACAATCCCGTCAAATCGGTCGTGACCACGTTCAGGATTCTCCAAACGCTGCGCCGGTTAGACGGGGCCGGCGTCACCGAACTGTCGACCGAACTCGATCTCCCGAAGAGTAGCGTCTACAACTACCTCAGCACGCTCGAGCAGGAAGAGTACGTCGTCAAGGAGGACGGGCAGTACACCCTCGGGCTCCGCTTTCTCGACCTCGGACGGTACGTGCGAGAGCGCGACGACCTCTACGAGACGGCCCGTCCCGAAATGGAGTCGATCGGCGAGGAGACCGGCGAACTCGTCAATCTGCTCGTCGAGGAACACGGCCAGGGCGTCTACGTCTGCCGCGTCCGGGGCGACCAGGCCGTCAACGTCGCGGCGAGTACGGGCCACCGCGTCTCGTTACACAACACGGGGCTCGGAAAGGCGATCCTCGCGTATCTGCCCGAAGAGCGTGTCGACGAGATCCTCGACGAGAACGGGCTGTCGGCCGATACGCCGCACACGATCACCGATCGCGACGAACTCAAGGCCGAACTCGATCGGATCCGCGAACGCGGCGTCGCGTTCGACCGCGAGGAGCGCATCGGCGGCCTCTGCTGCGTCGCCGTGCCGGTTCTCGATCTCGACGACCGGCCGATCGGGGCGCTCAGCGTCGCCGGCCCGACGAGCCGCATGAAGGGAGAGCGGTTCGAGAGCGAACTGCCCGAACTGCTGAAGAGCGCGGCGAACGTCATCGAACTAAATCTCACGTACTCCTGAGAGCCCGATCGGATCAAACCCACGCTACGCCGTCGCACAAACTACTGTTCATCGAAGACGAACGAACGTCTCACGCTCGACGCCAGGCGACGACGTCGGCCGCGGTCGTCCGTTCGAGGGTGCCGCGATCGACGTGGGCGTCGAGGTGACCCGACAGCGGGTACGCGAGATCGACGTCGAGCCCGTAGCTGCCGCGCCGGTCGACGACGGCGTCGATGGCCTCTTGGAGCGTGATCGTCCCGCGGTCGTCGACCAGGTCGAGCGCGAGCGCGTCGAGTTCCGACGCGAACGCCAGCGACTCGTCGACGAACGCCGTGACGTCGTCGCCCTCGAAGACCTCGTAGTGGGTCAGCGAGAGGATTTCCGGCGAGAGGGTTCGAAGCAGTTCGATCGTGTCCCGGTACTCGGGGTAGCGGTAGTACGGCGGCGGCTGGATGGAGTCGCCGTCGACGGTGAACACGCCGCGGCCGAAGATCGCGTCGCCGCCGAGTACGACGTCGTATTCGGGGTCGTAGAGCGCGAGGTGACCACGCGTGTGTCCGGGCGTGTGCAGGACCCGGAGGTCCCGGTCGGCGAGCGCCAGGCGCTCCCCGCCGCGGAGGCGGAGATCGATCCGTTCGTCGGGGCCCAGCATGCCGTCCAGCCACTCGCGGGTGGCCGCGTCGTAGCCGATGTCGTGGTCGGCCTCGAACATGCCGTAGCGCTCGCGCATGATTCGGTCGACGCTCTCCATCAAAGGGGCGTCTGCGTCGTGAGCCGCGAACGTGACACCAGGTGCGTGCTCGCGGAGTTCGCGGTTGCCGCCGTGGTGGTCGGCGTCGGCGTGCGTGATCACGGCCAGCGAGACGTCTTCGAGCGACCATCCCTGTGCTTCGAGGAACGGACGGTAGACGGTCGTCGGTGCGTCGACGACGCCGGGATCGACGATGATGGGGCCGTCGGCGCCCTCGAGGACGTGATAGCCGTGGAGCTTCTCGTCGATGACGGTCTCGACTCGGTAGATTCCGGGCGCTATCGTGTCAGTCTCTATCGCTCGCATTCGTTCGATCGAATTTTCGTCGGAGCTACAAAAGCGTTCGTTCGAGCGGGGTGTCGGCCGTCGAGCGGTGACCGGCCGGCGGAACCGGGTAGCCGATCAGAACGCGCTGTCCGCGAACCCGCCGTCGACCGTGAGGACCTCGCCGGTGACGAACGACGCCGCGTCGCTGGCGAGGTAGATCGCCGCGCCGACGATCTCCTCGCGCTCGGCGACCCGACTCAGCGGGGTCCGCTCGTCGATGCGCTGGCGCTTCTCGGTTCCCTCGGCGTACGTGTCCGCGTTCTGGGGCGTGATGACGAACCCGGGCGCGATCGCGTTGACCCTGATCTCCGGGGCCAGTTCCTTCGCAGACGCACGCGTGAATGCCTCGACGCCGCCCTTGGCCGCAGAATAGGCCGGCAGGTTCGCCATCGAGAGCCTGGCCGACAGCGAGGAGATGTTGATGATCGATCCGCCCTCCTCGATCGCCGGTGCGAACGCCTGGGTGACCCGGCGGACGCCGTCGAGGGCGACGTCGGTGACGAAGTCCCAGTCCTCCTCCGAAATGCCCTCGACGGTCGCCCGGGAGATGGCCCCCTGGGAGGCGACGACGATGTCGATCCCGCCAAGTTCGTCGACGGCCGTTTCACGAACCCGATCGAGCGAATCGTGCTCGGTGACGTCGCAGGTGACGCGTGCCGTGTCGACACCCCGGTCTTCGATCGCCGCCGCGGTCTCCTCGACTTTCGTCTCGTCGCGACTCGTCGCGACGACGTCGGCGCCCTCTTCCGCGAAGCCGAGAGCGATCGCCTGTCCGATGCCGCTGGTCCCGCCGATGACGACGGCGCGTTTGCCGTCGACGGTCACCGGGCTATGTCGGTAATCGACCATGCGGTGACCGAACTCGTCTATCCCTATTATGGTTTCCCTCCGTCGCGGTGCCGGGCGGTCGCAGGCGCGAGCGGCGATCCGTCGCCATCGACCGGCGGATCGGGTCGTCGTGAAACCCCACAGAATTATAACTACCGGCGATCGATGCGGAACCATGCGCGGACTTGCCAAGACCAGTCGTAGCCACGGAGCCATGGAACTCGTCGACCGCGAGCGGCCCGAGCCCGGACCCGACGAGGCGCTGATCGAAGTCGACTACGCGGGCCTGTGCGGAAGCGACGCGGGGATCTACGAGTTCGAATCGGCGTTCGAGCGGATGGAGCTGCCGACCGTCATCGGCCACGAGTACACCGGCCGGGTCGTCGAGACCGGCGACGACGTCACGAAGTTCTCTGTCGGCGACCGCGTCGTCGAACGGCCGATCCGGGGCTGTGGCGACTGCTACCAGTGCGAGATCGGCCAGGAGAACGTCTGCCAGAACGCCGTGATCACGGGCGTCGACCACGACGGCGCGTACGCAGGGCACATCGCCGTTCCCGAGACGGCACTCCATCCCGTCCCCGACGACGTCGACCCCAAACACGCCGCGCTCGTCGAACCGACGAGCATCGGCGCGCGGGCGGTCATCCAGAACTCCCGCGTGAGCCCCGGCGACCACGTCATGGTCGCCGGCCCCGGCCCCATCGGTCAGCTCACGGCTCAGATCGCGCGGTCCCAGGGCGGCGAGGTCGTCGTCGCCGGCGTCGGACGAGACGCCGACTACCGGCTCCCGCTCGCCGAGGACCTCGGCTTCGAGACGATAAACGTCGCGGACGACGACCTCGACGCCAGGCGCGACGAACTGACCGACGGCATCGGCTACGACGTGGTCTTCGACACGACCGGCCACCCCTCGGGTCTGACGATGGCGGTCGACGAGGTCCGGAAGGGTGGGCAAATTGTCCTCGTCGGCCAGACCGGCGAGACCACGATGCCCTACTCTCCGCTCGTGCGCTCGGAGATCGACCTGCAGTGTTCCTACGCCTCGATGTACGAGGACTTCGAGCGCTCGCTGCGGCTGATCGCCTCCGGCGACGTCGACCACGCGACCTTTCTCGACGACCGGTTCAGCCTGCTCGAGGCCGACGACGCGTTCGAGACGTTCCTCGATGGCGGCACCTGTAAACCCGTCTTCGACATCTCGGTGCTGCGGAACTGACGCGCCTACCGCGAGTCCGATCGGCTTCACGGCAATCGGATCGGAACAGGTCACGCGTCAGACAGAAGTTTTAGTAGTGACTGTCGTAATTCACGAACGTCGATGGACTACAGACAGCTGTCCGACCCGAACGCAGAGTATACGATGCGCGACCTCTCCGCGGAGACGATGGGGGTTTCCAACTCCCGCGGGCCGCGCGACGTGAAGATCACCGACGTCCAGACGACGATCGTCGACGGCAACTACCCGTGGACCCTCGTCCGCGTCTACACCGATGCCGGGATCGTCGGCAACGGCGAATCCTACTGGGGCGCCGGCGAACAGGAGATCATCGAGCGGATGGCCCCCTTCATCGAGGGCGAGAACCCGCTGGACATCGACCGGCTCTACGAGCACCTGGTCCAGAAGCTCTCGGGCGAGGGCTCGATCTCAGGGAAGGCGATCTCCGCGATCTCCGGGATCGAACTCGCGCTCCACGACGTCGCGGGCAAGATCCTGGAGGTCCCGGCCTACCAGCTACTGGGCGGCAAGTACCGCGACGAGATGCGGATCTACTGCGACTGCCACACCGAGGAGGAGGCCGACCCCGACGCCTGCGCCGACGAGGCAGAACGCGTCGTCGGGGACCTGGGCTACGACGCCTTGAAGTTCGATCTCGACGTCCCTTCGGGTCACGAGAAAGACCGCGCGAACCGCCATCTCCGGAACCCCGAAATCGAGCACAAGGCCGAAATCGTCGAGAAAGTTACCGAGCGCGTCGGCGACCGCGCCGACGTCGCCTTCGACTGCCACTGGTCGTTCAGCGCCGGCAGCGCACACCGCTTAGCCGAACGGCTCGAAGAGTACGACGTCTGGTGGCTCGAAGACCCGATCCCGCCGGAGAACCACGACGTCCAGGCGGAGGTCACCAAGCGGACCTCGACGCCGATCACCGTCGGCGAGAACGTCTACCGCGATCACGGCAACCGCCGGCTGCTCGAGGAGCAGGCCGTCGACATCGTCGCGCCGGACGTTCCCCGCGTCGGCGGCATGCGCCAGACCCGGAAGGTCGCGGACCTCGCCGACCTGTACTACGTACCGGTCGCGATGCACAACGTGTCCTCGCCGATCGGCACGATGGCCAGCATTCACGTCGGCGCGGCGATCCCCAACTCCCTGGCCGTCGAGTACCACTCCTACGAACTCGGCTGGTGGTCGGACCTGATCGAGGAGGACATCATTCACGAGGGGTACGCCGAAGTACCGGAGAAGCCGGGGCTCGGCGTGACGCTCGACCTCGACGCCGTCGAGGAGCACTTGGCTGACGGTGAGACGTTGTTCGACGAAGCGTGAGCGACGTCGAACTCACGGAGCTTCGATCTGGGTTGTTCGATGAGGCGTAAGCTGATATCGAGCCCGCAAATCCCCGATTTGCGTCGTTTGACGAAGCGTGAGCGAAGTCGAATTCGCGGAGTGCCGCTCCGGGTCGTTCGATGAAGTATCGCTTCATCGGGCTCGCGGATCGGACCGCTGTGTCGATCGACGCGGCGCGAGACGCGACGCGTTCCGACGCGTGAACGGATCGCGACGGGATCCGGTCGGTCACCGGTTCCGGTGACGGACTGCCGTACCCGCGACGGACGTACCGCCTTCGAGAGCATCCGTCCCACCTTTCTATTCGGTAGCGGTATCGCCTGCGCCCGGAGGGAATCGCGAGCCGGACCACGGCTCCAAGCGATGCGTTCGGCGCCAGCATCGACAACGTGTAGCTGACTTGTACCGGTAGTTTTATAATTATATACGCTTGTTTTCCAATTAGTATGGTTAACAATAACACGGCTGACAATGGTATGGGGAGACGGACGTATCTCGGTGGCGTCGCGGCGAGCGCCGCGCTCGGCCTGGCCGGCTGTGTCGGGGATGGGGGAAGCGACTCCGGCGAACTCGAGGTGTTGCACGGCTGGACCGGGGGTGACGGGGCGGACGCCGTCGACGCGCTCACCACTGCCTTCGAGGAGGAACATTCCGACGTCGAGTCGAACTTCCAGCCCGTCGGTGGCGACGGGAACGTCGAACTGAACACGAAGATTCTCCAGCGATTGACCAACTCCAATCCCATGAGTTCCTTCGCGAACTGGCCGGGGAACAACCTCGAGCGATACCGGGGCGGCCTGATGGACCTCGAAGAGGACGTCTGGGAGGCGGAAGGGTACAAGGAGAGCATACAGGATCGAGCGATCGATTACTGTACGTTCAACGATAAGATGCCGGCGGTCCCGCTCGGGTCCCACCGGATGAACAACCTCTTTTATAACACGACCGCGTTCGAGGAGGCCGGCGTCGACGCCGAGAGCCTCGATAGCGTGTCGGACTTCCTCGACGCGCTCGACACAATCGATCGAGAGACCGATTACACGCCCTTCGCACACGGGATGCGCGCGCCGTTTCTCGGCCTGCAGACGTGGGCCCAGATCCTCACGAGTCAGAGCGGCGTCGACGCGTACATGGACTTCATCGAGGGCAACGGCGACAGGGACGCGATAATCGACGCGCTCGAAACGCTCCGAGAAATTCAGGAAAACTACATCAACGCCGACGCGTCCTCGATCGGGTACACGACAGCCGCCCAGAAGATCATCGGCGACGCGGACGAGCCGAGCGACGCCGCGTGTATCCACGGCGGCAACTGGCTCTACGGAATGTTCCGCGGCGACGACAGCTTCAACTACGGCGAAGAGTGGAACTGGGCCCCCTTCCCCGGCACCGAGGGGATCTACTTCTACCACATCGACGCGTTCGTCGCACCCGGAAGCAACCCGAGTCGGGAGCAGACGATCACCTGGCAGAAGTTCGTCGGCACGAAGACGGCGCAGATCGAGTTCAACAATCTCAAAGGCTCGGTTCCGCTCCGAACTGATATCGACCCCGGCGAACTGACGGACTTTCTGGCGATGACCTACGAGGACCTGACCGACTCCGAAGCGTATCCCCCGACGATCGCCCACGGGCTCGCCGTCGAACCCGAGGCCATGAACGACTGCAAGAGCGCCATCGGGAACCACTTCATGGGTCCGTATGACGCCGAAGCGGCGGCTGACGGACTGCTCGATGCCGTTTCCCAGTGATGGGCCATACTCGACTTCCGTCTCCACCCGGACCCCGACCGGATACCGCGCTATCATAACTCAATTTTTATTACGGTCGGAAGTAATGGCTAGCCCGATGGCAACGCGCGACAAGACAGAACCGACGGCAGTACCGACGGAGGAGGTGGTAGACTGGAAGACGAAGCTCAGGTACTTCCTGAACAGCGACTTCGTCCGGTCGTCACCGTACTGGGGGATTCCCTTCATACTGATGGGAATCGCCGTCTACGGAGGAATCGGCTACAATATCGCGATCTCGTTTACCGATTACGCGGGAATCGGTCAACCGACGTTCTCCAGCTTCGACCTCGAGATGTACCGGGAAGCGCTCGCGAGCGAGGCGTTCCGCGAGGCTGCATTCAACAACTTCGTCCTGCTCATCGCCTTCACGACGATCTCGCTGGCGCTGGGGCTGTTCCTCGCGATCTTGCTCGATCACGGGATCCGATACAAGGACAAGATCCAGACGATCTATCTCCTTCCGATGGCCCTCTCGTTCGTCGTCACGGCCCAGCTCTGGCTGTGGATGTTCAATCCCGAAAGCGGCGTCCTGACGGTCATCGTGACGACGCTCGGCTTCGAACCGATCGACTGGCTCGGCAACCCGCGGCTCGCCCTGCCGGCGGTCATCTTCGCGCTCGTCTGGCAGTTCAGCGGGTACGCGATGGTCGTCTACCTCGCGGGCCTCCAGTCGATCCCCGCTGACCAGTTCGAAGCGGCGAACGTCGACGGCGCGAGCACGATCCGGACCTACCTCCGGATCATCGTGCCACAACTCAAGGAGTCGTCGGTCAGCGCGGCCGTCGTCCTGATGGTATTCGCGCTCAAGGCCTTTACCTTCCTCTACTCGCTGGTCGGCCAGTACCGGCCGCCCAACGGGACCGACATTCTGGCCACGCTGATGGTTCGCCAGGCGTTCAAGTTCGGAAAGTGGGCCTACGGGGCCGCGATCGCGACGATGTTGCTATTGCTCGCGCTGAGCGTCATCGCGCCGTACCTCGCGTACCAACACCGTCAGGGGAGCCTCTAACATGTCACAGTCAACCTCCAGATCACCAATCGACGTCGAATCGCTCGTCGAGGACTTCAATTACAGGCGAGTCGGGCAGTACGCGCTGGTCGTGCTCTTCCTGGGTTTCTTCCTCGTGCCGCTCGAGACGGGTATCATGACGGCCCTGAAGACGAATTCGGCCGTCGCGCGGTCGCTGCCGTTCGCACCGCCCGTCGGGGACGGGTTCACGCTGGCGAACCTCGAGTACGCGTTCAATCAGCTCACGCGCGCGTTCGTAAACTCGCTGCTCATGGCGGTCCCGGCGACGATCCTCAACGTTCTGCTCGCGAGCATGGCCGCCTACGGGCTCACGATGGTCTCTTGGCGCGGTCAGCTGGCGGTGCTGTCGTTGTTCCTGGTCGGTGTCTTCGTCCCCTACCAGGCCGTGCTGGTACCGCTGGCACAGTTTTGGAACAATATCTTCCCGTTGGCACGGATGCTGGAGCCGCTGTTCGCGGCCGTCCCGCTGTTGCAGGGCGAGCACTCGCGGCTGGTACCGCTGATCATCACGCACGTCGCGTACGGGATTCCGATCTGTACGGTCCTCTTTCGATCGTACTACAAGGGCATGCCCAACTCGCTGGTGGAGGCGGCCAAGATCGACGGCGCGAGCATCACGAAGATCTACCGGCGTATCGTCCTGCCGCTGTCGCTGCCGATGTTCGGCGTCGTGTTCATCTACCAGTTCACCCAGATCTACAACGAGTTCCTGTTCTCGTTCACCCTCATTCCGGGCGCCGGTCACTCGGCGGCGCCGGTGACGCTGATCCTCCCGGCGATCGGCGCTTCGACCGAGGGGATCGACTTCGGGATCCGAATGTCCGCGGCGTTCCTCGCGGCGCTGCCGACGATCATCCTCTACGTCGCGTTTGCAGAACAGTTCGCGAAAGGACTGCGCACGGAGAGTGGATAACTGATGGGACGCATTCAACTCGATCATCTGACGAAACGATTCGGAGACACGGTCGCCGTCGAGGACGTAACTCTCGACATCGAGGACGGCGAGTTCCTCGTTCTGGTCGGCCCCTCCGGGTGCGGGAAGTCGACGACGCTGCGGATGGTCGCCGGCCTCGAGACGCCGTCCGAAGGCAACCTCTACATCGACGGCGCCCACATGAACTACCGCGTGCCCCAGAACCGGGACATCGCGATGGTCTTCCAGGACTACGCGCTGTACCCGCACATGACCGTTCGGGAGAACATCCGGTTCGGGCTCGAAGAGGAGGCCGAGTACACCGCCGCGGAGATGGACGATCGCGTCGCGGCGGTCGCCGCCGACCTCGGAATCGACGACCTGCTCGACCGCAAGCCAGGCGAACTCTCGGGCGGCCAGCAACAGCGGGTCGCGCTGGGTCGGGCGATCGTCCGCGATCCGGAGGTCTTCCTGATGGACGAACCGCTGGCCAACTTGGACGCGAAGCTTCGGTCCCAGATGCGGACCGAGCTCCAGCAGCTCCAGTCGGACCTCGGCGTGACGACCGTCTACGTCACGCACAACCAGACGGAGGCGATGACGATGGGCGACCGGATCGTCGTGTTGAACGACGGGCACCTGCAGCAGGTCGGCGAACCGCTGGAACTCTACCACGAGCCGGCCAACCGATTCGTCGCGGGGTTCATCGGCGAGCCGATGATGAACTTCCTCCGGGGGCGCAACGACGACGGCGCCTTCGTCGGCGACTACCTCGAGTACCCGTTCGACGAGCGGCTCGCCGACGCCGTCGGCGACGCCGACGAACTCGTGCTCGGGGTCCGCCCCGAGGCCGTCGACGTGCGGCGGGCCGAGGCTGCCGGGTCGGCGCTCGGGCCTCACGAGTTCCGGATGCGGGTGACGGTCACCGAGACGCACGGCGACCAGAACGTGGTGTCGCTTACGGCCGACGAGGAGACGGACCACGACGCCCTACGGGCGGTGACCGACGGGATGCACGTCGTCGACCAGTCCGACTCGGTCGTGGTCTCCATCGTCCCCGACGCGGTCCACGTCTTCGACGGCGCGACCGGCGACGCGTTGTGCAACCGACGGCTCGAAACCGAACGCAAACTCACGACGGTGTAATCGCATATGGCGCGCTTAGAACTCGACGACGTAACCAAGGTGTATCGGGAGAGCGACGGTGATAGTGACGCGGGCGTCGTTGCGGTCGACGACGTCTCGGTCGACATCCCCGACGGGGACTTCCTCGTGTTGGTCGGCCCCTCCGGCTGTGGGAAGTCGACGACGCTGCGGATGATCGCCGGCCTCGAAACGGTGACCGACGGCGAGATCAGGCTCGGCGACCGGACCATCAACGACGTGTCCGTCCAGGAGCGGGATATCGCGATGGTCTTTCAGTCGTACGCGCTGTACCCGCACAAGACCGTCCGCGAGAACATGTCCTTCGGGCTCGAGGAGTCGACGGACCGCTCCGACGGCGAGATCGTCGAGACCGTCTCGGAGGTCGCGACCCTCATGGGCATCGACGACCTGCTCGACCGCAAACCAGGCGAACTCTCGGGCGGCCAGCAACAGCGGGTCGCGCTGGGTCGGGCGATCGTCCGCGATCCCGACGTCTTTCTGATGGACGAGCCGCTGTCGAACCTGGACGCGAAGCTCCGCGCGGAGATGCGAACGGAGCTGCAACATCTCCAGGAGCAACTGGGCGTGACGACCGTCTACGTCACCCACGACCAGACCGAAGCGATGACGATGGGCGATCGGATCGCCGTGTTGGATCAGGGAACGCTCCAGCAGGTCGGCACGCCGTTGGAGTGCTACCACGAGCCGAACAACCTGTTCGTCGCGGGATTCATCGGCGAACCCTCGATGAACTTCTTCGACGGCCGATTCGAGGGGGACGCGATCGCGACCGACGCCTTCGAGTACCCGCTCTCCGCGGACCTTGACCTGCCGGCCGAAACCGGCCTCGAGGACGGCAGCGGCCTGGTCTTCGGGATCCGTCCGGAGGACATCACGCTCCGCGGCCAGGCGACGGGCGAGCGCTGCTTCGCGGCCGAGGTGACGGTCGTGGAGCCGATGGGCAACGAGAACATCGTCCACCTCCGGTTCGACGACGCGGACGGCGGCGAGTCGTTCATCGCGACGACCGAGGGGATTCCGAGGGTCAGCGACGACGACCGGATCGGCGTCGAGTTTCCGGAGGAAGCGATTCACCTCTTCGACGCCGAGACCGGAGCGGCGGTGAAGAACCGACGGCTGTCCTTTACGGGGGCGGCCGAAGGGACGCTTCCGTAAGCGGACGCTGTTCTATCCCTCTAGCGGACGCACTGTTCTCTATCGGCGGTTCCTCGAAAGAAGTGTAACCGGGGCGTGACTAATTCTCAAAAGCGGTGGGACCGCCAGCCACTCAGGCGAACGGGAGGATCGCCGAGAAGACGAGCGTACTGATTAGACCCGTGATCCCGATGAGGGTCGTCACAACGGTCCACGTCTTGAGCGTCTCGGCCTGCGTGAGGCCGCCGATCTCCTTGACGATCCAGAAGCCGCTGTCGTTGTACCACGAGCAGAACGACGCGCCCGCGCCGATGGACATGACGAGGTAGGCGACGTTGACGTCGAGGCCGCTCGCCAGCGGAGCCATGATCCCCGCGGTAGTGACGATCGCGACGGTCGCCGACCCCTGGACGACGCGGACGCCGGCGGCGATCACCCACGCCGTCACGAGCAGCCCGAGGCCGACCCCTTCGAGGTTGTCAGCGATGTACGTGCCGGCGCCGGCCGCCTGCAACATCGCGCCGAACGCGCCGCCCGCGGCGGTGATGGCGGCGATGTTCCCGCCGCTCTTGAGCGCGTCCGTGAGTTCGTCGGAGAACGCATCGCTGTTGAGGTCGCTCATGCGGAAGTACGTAAGCGCCGCAGCCAGCGCGGCCGCCGTGAGCGCGAGGTTCGGATCGCCGAAGAAGCCGGTGACGGCTCCGACCGCCGCGTCTTCCCCGAGGATCGTCTGCGCGGTCGTGTCCGCGGTGACGAGGAGGACGGCGAGGAGGATCGGGAGCAACGACTCGAAGACACCCGGGAGTTCGCTCGTCGGCACCTGGTTCTGCGCCTCGAGTTCCTCGACCGTCGTGCCCATCGAATCGCGAAGCGGAATTTCGAGTCGGCGGTTGATCCAGTACCCGTACCCAAGCCCCGACACGAGCGCGGTCGGGACGCCGACGAGCACGCCGATCATGATCGTGCTTCCGAGGTTCGCGTCGAACTCCTCGACGGCGAGCAGCGGACCGGGCGTCGGCGGCACGAACCCGTGGGTGACGACGCCGGCGGCGCCGACCGCGACGATGTACAGGGTGTAGTTCTTTCCGATGCGCGACCGCGCGGACCGCGCGAGCGGCGCGAGCAGGTAGAACACGTTGTCGAAGAACACGGGAATCGACATCAGGAAGCTGCTGCTGAACAGCGACAGCTCCGTGTTCTCGTCGCCGAACACGCTCGTAAACGCGCGCACGATCCGATTCGCGGCGCCGCTTTCGACCATCGCCTTGCCGATGATCGCAGCCATCAGGATGGGGATCCCGATTCCGACCATGTTGTCACCGAACGCCGACGCGAACTCGCTCGGGACGTCGGCGAAGGCGACCTCCGGAGCGACGATCCCGACCGTGAACCCTGCGATAACGAGCGACACGAACGCTGGCAAGTCGAGGACGACCAGCAGTAGAATAATCGCCACGATGCCAGCGACCAGCGACACGAGGGGCGCCTGGCCCCCTAACTGCAATACAGTGTTATTGAACATCACACCCATACATATATGATCATTATATTTTATCGTTTTTAATGATTGCAGACGTCTTCGATGAAAGAGTAACTCGTAGCGGAGTGAATTTGAAGCGTATCGCGTATGGGCGACGGCGAAAAGCGGCTCCGACAGTGGTTCGACAGCGCCGATCCGACCGAACCGCCCGGAGTCGCCGGTCCTACTCCCGGTCTCGACTCCGACTCCGACTCCCAATCGGGGGAGAGAATCTCGTTCGCATCGCTCCGCGGGGACGATCCCATCCCCGAGACGTGGATCCCGATTAGACTTCGATGACCGGATTCGAGAGTTCGCCGATCTCGTCGATCTCGATGCGAACTTCGTCGTCCGGCCGAAGCGTAAACCCGTCGTCCGGGACCAGCGACGTACCGGTCAGCAGGAGACCGAGTTCGGGAACGGTATTGTGGTCGCGCCAGAACTCGACCAATTCCTCGCAAGTCCGAGCCATGTTCCCGGTGGAGGTTTCGCCCTCGTAGCGGACCTCGCCGTTACGGCTGATCTCCATCGTCATCGTCAATTCGTGGGGGTCGTCGACGGAGTCAGCGGATACGATCGCGGGGCCGATCGAACAACACCGCTCGTACATCTTCGCCTGGGGCAGGTAGAGCGGGTTCTCGCCCTCGATCTCGCGGCTGCTCACGTCGTTGCCGATCGTGTAGCCGACGATGGAGCCGTCGTAGAGGACGATCCCGAGTTCCGGCTCCGGGACGTCCCACGTCGAGTCCGCGCGGATCCCGATCGCCTCGCCGGGGCCGACGGTGCGGCTGGGCGTCGCCTTGAAGAAAATCTCCGGTCGCTCGGCCTCGTACGCGTGCAGATACATCTTGGGCATGCCGCTCTCGGCCTCGCGCGCCTCCTCGCTGATCTCGTAGGTGACGCCCGCGGCCCACACTTCCTCGGGCACCACCGGTCGGCTCACGGCCGCCGGGTCGACGTCGACGACGGGCGCGGTGTCGGTTAGCTCGGACGCGAGCCGATCGACGCCCTCGTCGGAGATACTCGCAGCGGCTGCGAGGTCGCCGAAACTGTCGAGCCGCGGCTTGACGGCCGTGAGATCGTACGCAGTCTCGTCTTCGACGGCGAGCAGCCGATACTCACCGCCGCTGAAACGGCGATAGTAGCGCATGAGAGGATTGAATGCCCTATCCATGATAAAGTTCACCATTGCGGACAATTGCGGGGAAGCGCACGGACGGCCTGGCGGAGACGAGCCGTCGCGGGACACAGATTTATTAACCAGACCGGGAAACACGGCGACATGGCACCGACGATCACGCGGATAGAGAGTCGCGAATTCGAGTACCCGCTGGAGGACATCGGGACCGACGAGCACGGGTTCAACCTGGTCTACGAGCCAGGCGAGACGACCTCTCGAAAGCTGTTCGGCATCGAAATCCACACGGACGAGGGAATCACCGGCGAGTACGTCGGCGGGAACTCCCCGGCTGCGGCCCAGTACAACATCATCGCGAAGTACCTGATCGGAACGGACCCGCTGAAACGCGAGAAACACTGGTCGGAGATCAAGCGCGCCCTCCGAAAGTACGACCGGATGGGGATCGGCCCAATCGACATCGCGCTGTGGGACTTCGCCGGCAAGTACTACGACGCGCCGATTCACGAACTACTGGGGACGTACCGCGAGCGCATCCCCGCCTACGCCTCTACCTACCACGGGGACGACGCCGGCGGCCTCGACTCGCCGGAGGCGTTCGCCGACTTCGCCGAGGAGTGTCGCGACCGCGGGTTCGGCGGGTTCAAGATCCACGGCTGGGGCGGCGGCGACGACGCCCGCGACTTGACGCGAGAGATCGAGGCCGTCCGCGCCGTCGGCGAGCGGGTCGGGGACGAGATGGACCTGATGCACGACCCGGCCTGCGAACTCGAGACGTTCGCCGACGCCCTCGAACTCGGCCGCGCGCTGGACGAGGAGGGGTTCTTCTGGTACGAGGATCCGTTCCGCGACGGCGGGATCTCCCAACACGCCCACCGGAAGCTCGCCCGGAAACTCGACACGCCGATCCTCCAGACCGAACACGTCCGCGGCCTGGAGAGCAAGTCCGACTTCGCCGCCAACGACGCCACGGACTTCCTGCGCGCCGATCCCGAGTACGACGCCGGCATCACGGGAGCGATCAAGGTGGCGCGGATGGCCGAGGCCTTCGGCCTCGACGTGGAGTTCCACGCGCCTGGTCCCGCACAGCGACACTGTATCGCGGCGTGTCGAAACTCTAACTACTACGAGATGGCGCTCGTCCATCCGAAGTGCCAGAACACTCAACCGCCCGTCTACCGGGACGGCTACTCCGACATGATGAGCGCCGTCGGCGAGGACGGAACCGTCCCGGTCCCCGACGGCCCCGGTCTGGGCGTCGAGTACGACTGGGACTACATCGAAGCCAACACGACTGGCAGCGTTCACGTCTACGAATAACAGCGCAGCGCGATCGCCGACCGTCGGGCGGGGCTTCGCGGCCCGTCGACGGGTTCATCGACCCGGGAGCGGGCCGGACGAGCCAGGCGACGGCGACCGTTCGATCCGCCGACCGGTTCTTCGCCGAACATTTCGGAACGGGAAGAATTATGGGCGAACGGGATGACTGATACACTGTATGTCCGACCAGCGGCTGAACTTCATCGGCGGCGAGTGGACCGAATCGCAAACCGGAGAGACCTTCGAGA
Source organism: Natrinema salifodinae (assembly GCF_900110455.1). Taxonomy (NCBI): domain Archaea; kingdom Methanobacteriati; phylum Methanobacteriota; class Halobacteria; order Halobacteriales; family Natrialbaceae; genus Natrinema; species Natrinema salifodinae. The sequence goes on from NZ_FOIS01000001.1 coordinate 712,980, forward strand.
CGACCGACCCCGCGAATCCCGAGGAGGTCATCGCGACCTATCCCCAGTCCGACGCCGCGGACACCGAACGGGCCATCGAAGCGGCCGCCGAGGCCAGCGACGAGTGGGCCGCGACGCCCGGTCCCGAGCGCGGTCGCGTCCTCACGAAGACCGGCTCCCTGCTCGACCGGCGCAAGGACGACCTGACCGAACTGCTCGTCCGCGAGGAGGGCAAGACCCGGAGCGAAGCCGGCGGCGAGGTACAGCGGGCTATCGACATCTTCCACTACTACGGCTCGAAGGCCAGCGACCTCGGCGGCACGGTCAAGAGTTCGAGCGCCCGCGACACGAACCTCTACACGAAAACTGAGCCCCTCGGCGTCGCAGGCCTGATCACGCCGTGGAACTACCCCATCGCCATTCCGGCCTGGAAGATCGCGCCCGCCCTGGCCGCCGGCAACGCGGTCGTCATCAAGCCTGCCTCGCTCGCGCCTGGCGTCGTCCACGAGATCGCCGACGCGCTCGCAGAAGCCGGCCTTCCCGACGGCGTGCTCAACGTCGTCACCGGCCCCGGGAGCGAAGTCGGCGCCACCATCGCGGGCCACGAGGATGTCGACGCCGTCTCCTTTACCGGCAGCACCGCGGTCGGCAACACCGTCTACGACACCGCGACCGAGGACGGCAAGCGCGTCCAGCTCGAGATGGGCGGGAAGAACCCGACGCTCGTCGGTGCCAGCGCGGACGCCGAGGAAGCGGCCGACATCGTCGCCGACGGCGCCTTCGGCGTCACCGGCCAGGCGTGTACCGCCTGCTCCCGGGCGATCGTCCACGAGGAGGTCTACGACGAGTTCGTCGACGCCGTCGTCGATCGGGCCGCGGCCATCGAACCCGACCATGGAATCGACGATCCGGACATGGGTCCCCACGTCAGCGAGTCCGAACTCGAGAGCACGCTGGAGTACGTCGAAATCGCCGAAGACGAGGGGGCAACCCTCGAGTACGGCGGGTCGACGCTCGATCGCGAGGGATACTTCGTCGAACCCGCCGTCTTCTCGGACGTCGACTCCGAGATGACCCTCGCCCAGGAGGAGGTCTTCGGCCCGGTGCTCGCGGTCATCCCCGTCAGCGATTTCGACGAGGGCGTCCGCGTCGCCAACGACGTCGACTTCGGGCTCTCGGCCGGCGTCGTCACGGACGACCACACCGAGGCCAACCGCTTCGTCGAGGAGATCGAAGCCGGCGTCGTAAAGATCAACGAGAAGACGACCGGCCTCGAACTGCACGTCCCCTTCGGCGGGATGAAAGACTCCTCGAGCGAGACCTACCGCGAACAGGGCGACGCCGGACTCGACTTCTACACGATCAGCAAGACGGTCTACGACAACTACTGACGAACCGCCAACCCGCTCGAGACGAGTTCGGAACCGACGCTATTTTTCGGCGGCTGTGTCCCGACTGCGATCGCTGGTCGAGCGCCTGGCGACGGGTCAACGGGTGCACCCGGCCACCCTGAACCGAGCGGGCGGAACACTGTATAGAACCACGGAATGGGGCAGAGATAGTCGTCGCAGCGTTGCCAGTCGTTCCCGAAGAGGGGTGGTTTGTTATCTAATAGCGAACGTGTGTTAGGATGGTCCCACATACGCCGGAAAACAAATTACGGACGTATGGTTGTAATCCATCGGTGGCGTCGAAACACCTCATTCGACGTATTGTCGGGGTACCGTGGGTCGAATCCAGTGTCTGACTGCACAGATCAATCCGTCACGGGGACGCGATCGCTATCACTTCTGTTTACCAATTATGGATAGGTGAGGCGCGAACAACATTACTCTAAGATCGGTTGTCCGTGCTTCGAGGCCGTTTCTTACTCGAATTTTCCAGATGATTGCCATTCGCCTATATGGGATTTGAGTTTCGGATAGGTGAATCCGAATCGATACGAAAGACGGGTCGCCGACGATCGGGAGGCGGAACCCTCGGAAAGAACGCTTCGTGCTTCTAGAGCCAGCAAAGACGTGACAAATCGGACACCGGTCCGAATTATTAAGGATCTGGGTTGTGAGCGTACGGGTGATGCAGACGAGCCCAGACAGCGGCGTCAGCAGGACGCCGGCCGAGCAGCGCATAGAGGACCGTCTCCGAGAGATGACGCTCGACGAGAAGGTGGCACAACTCGGGTCCGTAAACGCCGACAAACTTCTAGACGATACCGGAGAACTCGACGAGGACGCCGTCACCGAGCACCTCTCGGACGGTATCGGCCACGTGACTCGCATCGGCGGTGAGGGGGGCTTACCGCCGTCCGAGGCGGCCCAACGGACGAACGAACTCCAGGCGTATCTCCAGACAGAGACGCGACTCGGTATCCCTGCAATCCCCCACGAGGAGTGTCTCAGCGGGTACATGGGCCCGGAGGGGACGACGTTTCCGCAAATGATCGGGATGGCGAGCACGTGGTCGCCCGACCTTCTCGAAGCGGTCACCGACACTATCCGCGACCAGTTAGAAGCCATCGGGACCGCACACGCGCTGTCTCCGGTCCTCGACGTCGCCCGCGATCTCCGGTGGGGGCGCGTCGAGGAGACGTTCGGCGAGGACCCCTACCTGGTCGCGGCGATGGCGTGTAGCTACGTCGACGGACTTCAGGGGGACGGTGACGGCGTCGCCGCGACGCTCAAGCACTTCGTCGGCCACGCGGCTGGGGAGGGCGGGAAGAACCGGAGTTCGGTCTCCCTCGGACGGCGCGAACTCCGCGAAACCCACATGTTCCCCTTCGAAGCGGCCGTCCGCACGGCGGACGCCGAGTCGGTCATGAACGCCTATCACGACGTCGACGGCATCCCGTGTGCCAGCGACGAGTGGCTGCTGACCGACGTGCTCCGCGGCGAGTGGGGATTCGACGGGACGGTGGTCTCCGACTACTACAGCGTCGAATACCTCCGGAGCGAACACGGGATCGCCGCCGACGAACGGGAGGCGGGCGTCACGGCCGTCGAAGCCGGCATCGACGTCGAACTCCCCTGTACGGACTGCTACGGCGATCACCTTGCAGCCGCCGTCGAGGCCGGCGAACTCGCCGAGGAGACGATCGACGAGGCCGTTCGTCGCGTCCTCCGCGCGAAGGCCCGAAAGGGGCTGCTCGACGACCCGACGGTCGATCCCGACGCCGCGACGGACCCGTTCGGCACCGACGCGGCGAGGGAACTCACCGCGCGTGCCGCCCGCGAATCGATGACGCTCCTGCAAAACGACGGCGATCTGCTTCCCCTCGTCGGCGAGGAGACGGACGCCGTCGCGGTCGTCGGCCCGAAAGCCGACGACGCCCAGGAGCTCATGGGCGACTACGCCTATCCCGCCCACTACCCCGAAGCGGAGGTCGAGTTCGACGCGACGACGCCGCTCGACGCCGTCCGCGAACGGAGCGACGAGTACGGGTTCGAGGTGCACTACGAGCGAGGCTGTACGACGACCGGCCCCGACACGGACGACTTCGATGCGGCCGCGGACGCCGCCGCGAACGCCGACGTCGTCCTCGCATTCGTCGGAGCGCGCTCCGCCGTCGACTTCTCGGACTCGGACAGAGAACGGGTCAACAAGCCCAGCGTCGCCACCAGCGGCGAAGGGTGTGACGTAGTCGACCTCGGGCTCCCCGGCGTCCAGCGCGACCTCGTCGAACGCGTTCACGAGACCGGGACGCCGGTCGCGGTCGTCGTCGTGAGCGGGAGGCCCCACTCGATGGAGTGGATCGCGGCGGAAGTCCCGGCGGTCGTGCAGGCGTGGCTCCCCGGCGAACGCGGCGGCGACGGCATCGCCGCCGTCCTGTTCGGCGAACACAATCCCGCCGGCCACCTCCCCGTCTCTATCCCGCGCACCGTCGGGCAACTCCCCGTCCACTACAACCGGAAGCCGAACACCGCGAACGAGGAGTACGTCTACACGGAGAGCAAGCCGCTCTACCCCTTCGGCCACGGTCTCTCGTACACCGACTTCGAGTACGGCGACCTCTCGGTGTCGACGGACGAACTCCCGCCCGCTGGCACGATCGTCGCGGACGTGACCGTCGAAAATACCGGCGACGCCGCTGGAGACGACGTCGTCCAACTGTACGCGAGCGCCGAGAATCCCGGCCAGGCGCGCCCGGGTCAGGAACTCGTCGGGTTCGAACGCGTCTCTCTCGATGCGGGCCAGGCGAAGCGCGTCAGGTTCGAGGTCGACGCCTCGCAACTCGCCTACCGCGACCGAGACTTGGACCTGATCGTCGAGGAGGGGCCCTACGAGTTCCGCGTCGGCCATTCGGCCGCCGACGTGGTCGCGACCGCATCCTTCGAGGTGACCGGGACGAGCGACGTACCGCGGTCCGGTCGAACGTACTTCACCGAGACGGACGTCGCGGACGTCGAGTAGCGACTCCGATCGCGGCTGGGTGTCGGTCCCGTCTGGATCGGTCCTGACTCCAGGTTCGGGTGCGACGGACGGCCCGCCGACGTGGATCGTCCTCGGTCAGTGGTGCCGACGGTTGGTGCGGTAGTCAAACCCACACGTATTTACCCGCCGACGCGTATCACACGGCCATGCCGACAGATTCATCGGAGCTACTCGATGGGATCGCTTCCGAGTCGGAATCGATACCCCGCGGTGGCCTCGACGAAGCGGCGGTTCGCACCGCCCTCTCGTCAGCCGATCCGTTGATCCGACAGCGAGGCGTGGCGGTCTGCGAGACCCTTCTGGAAAGGGACGTCGACGCCGTCCGCCCGTACCTCGATGCGATCGCGTCGTTCGCCGCCGACGACAACGCCGCGATCGCACTGCGCGCGATCGCCGTCCTCGACGCCGTCGCCGAAAGCGATCCGGCGGCGCTCGAAGGCCGGGTTACCGACCTCGTCAGTGCCGTCGACAGCGACATCGCGGACGTGCAATTGACCGGTGCGACCGCACTCGGCACGCTCGTCGTGTCGCGACCCGATCTCGTCGCGCCGTCCGCACGGCAGTTGATCGCGGCCGTCCGAGCCGCCGAGGTCGACCCGAACGGTCGGGACTTCAGCGACGTGGTGGACGACGAGGTGACCCGACGAACGCTTCGGAACCACGAGGAAGAAGAGCGAAACCGGCGAATCGCCGGTCGTCGCACGCTCGTCAACGTCGTCGTCGCCACCACCGAAGCGGAACCCGAATCGGTCGTTGCCGCCGTCGAGGACCTCGTCGCGCTGGTGGACGACGAGGACCCGGTCGTCGCCGGCGGCGCCGTCGATGCGCTCGCCGAACTGGCGGCGGCGGACCCGACGGCCGTCGCCCCCGCGACCGATCGTCTGGTCGCCTGTCTCGACCGCGAGAGCGTCGTCGTCCGTGCGCGCGCCGTTCGAGCGCTCGGGCACCTCGGGGACGGAACGGTCGCGCCGAAACTTCGAGCGGTGGCCGCGAGGGACGCCGACGACGACGTTCGGGAACTCGCGGCCGTGACCGCGGGCTTCCTCGCCGAGCCGTCGTGATCCGGGTCGCGAGCCGACGGCGAGCGAGGATCAGTCGTCCATCGCGCGTTTCGTGCAGTACCAGTACGTTACGCTGAAGCAGGCGAACGCTCCGACCACCAGCACGATATCGATGACGAGGATGGGAAACGCCTCGTCGCCGGGTTCGACGAACGGGATCGAGAGCGCGAGGAGGAACCCAGACGCGATCAGCAGCGCGAGGACGACCTTCATCTGCTCGCGCTGAGCGGCGACGAGGTCGAGCAGCGTCGACGTCTTCGACATGGCATGTGAATTGTGAACTCATTGTAAAAACCTACTGGTGTCCTCCCTACCGTCACTCGCGCCGCTACTGCCGGCCGTCACTCGGTCGGTTCGGGGCCGGCGGAGACGAGGTGTTTCGGCGGGCGCTAGTCGGCTTGCCGTCAGTAGTTCGATCCCGTCACACCGATACTACCGGATATCCCTGTGGGAGCGAGACGGCCTGCTCCGCTCGCCCCGTCCCGAAGGAATATCATTGAAAATAAGCATCATAATGTTTATTGCTAACTATGATTATCTATTCCACGTCATGGTGTCTGATAGCAGCCCGGATGACTACAGCGATGTGGTCAGTCGCCGGGAGATGGTGACGATAGCAGGGGCGTCCGGTGTGGCCGCGCTCGCCGGCTGCGTCGGCGGCAGCGGGACGGACGACGGCACGTTCGTCAACGCGTACACCGGAAATCCCGCCGATCTCCACTTCAATACCTCGGCGATCCAGAACTACAGGTGGCCCGCGGGCCGATCGGTGTTCGCTCCGTTCATGAAGTACTCGTTTACCGAAAACGAGTTCCTGCTCGGAGCGCTCGACGACCTGGAAATCGAGGACGAGGAAGTCACGCTCACCTTCCGCGACGACCTGGCGTGGGACGACGGCGACGGGTGGACGACCGAGGACCTCGACGTCCAACTCCAACTCGCGGAGAAGACCGGCAGCTCGCTATGGGGCTATCTCGACGACTACGAGATCGTCGACGACAAGACCGTTCGCCTGCTCCTCTCGGGACCGACGAACCCCCAAATCATCAAGTTCGAACTCACGAACTTCCTCGTGGATACAAAAGCGGAGACCCACGAGCAGTGGCTGGACGCGGACGAGTCGGAGTTCCTCCGGTGGGAGTGGGACGACCCCGTCGCCAGCGGCATGTTCTCGTTCGTGAGCAAGGACCGCCAGGCGTTCGAGTTCGAACCTAACCCCGAGTTCTACAACGCCGACGACGTCGATATCGAGACGTTCCTGATCGAGAGCTACGGCGGGAACACCGCACAGCACCAGGCGTTGATGTCGGGGACGGAAGCCGACGCGGCGCCGAGCCTGTTCGCGCCGCCGGAGATCGTCGACCAGTTCCCGGACCACGTCGTCGAGGTCCAAATCCCGGCCAAGTGGGGCTACGGCATCGTGTTCAACCACGACGACCCGCACTTCGGACAGCGGGAAGTCCGACAGGCGGTCGCACACGTCATCAATCGCGAGGCGATCGTCGAGAACGCCGGTCCGCGATCGAAGTTCGTGACCCCGACACCCTGCGGTATCGCACCCCGCGATCAGGAGTACTGGCTCGGCGACTGGTACGACGACTTCGAAACCTACGGCGCCGGGTCCGGTCAGACGGAGGAGGCGGCCGACCTGCTCCGGGACGCCGGCTACACCCGGGAAGACGGCACGTGGCGGGACGCCGACGGGAACGCCATCGGCGGGGAGTACTACTCGCCCGCGGGCTGGACGGACTGGACGACCATGTCCCAGACCGTCGTCACCCAGCTGAACGAGTTCGGGTTCGACTTTTCGGTCAGCACGAAGCCGACGAACGACTGGTTCAGCCAGTACTCCGACAGCAACTTCTCGATGGGGAGCCTCTACTGGCTGCCCGGCGGCTCGCGGTCGTCGTTCCCGTACTTCCCCCTGCGCTACCAGCTGTGGGAGGAGGAAATCGGCGGCGGCCACAACTACCGATCGAAGGCGGACTCCGAACAGACGATTCCCGACAGGGACGGCGGGGAGCTGACGCTCAATCCGCTCGAGGTGACCGAGGAGATCGCAAGACAGCCCAACGACGAGGAGGCGCGGCCGTACGTCCAGCAAGCGGCGTGGCACAGCCACATCGAACTGCCGTTCCTCGGATTGGTATCCAAGTACGAGCAGTCCTGGGTGACCGACGACGAGTGGACGGTCGCGGACGAGGACAGCCCCAACCGACGGGTCAAGTGGCCGCAGTTCTGGTGGGTCCACGAGGGTGAACTGCAGCCCCGGAGCTAACGCTGAGCCGGTGACGTGATCCCGACATCACAGCAACCTACAAATGAACTACTACCTCAAACGGACGATACAGATCCCGTTAACGATCCTCGCAGTGGCGACGCTTACCTTCGGCCTGATCCGACTGCTTCCCGGCGGTCCGTTCACGCAGTTACGAATCCAACTGCTCCAACAGGGCGTTCCCGCCGAGCAGGTCGATGCGCGTATCGAGGCGCTGCAGAACATCAGGCCGGACGCACCGCTTTGGCAACAGTACCTCGACTATCTGATCGGGGTCGTCCAACTGGACCTCGGCCAGTCGATCTCGCTCAACGAACCCGTCATGGACGTGCTGGCCCGATCGCTTCCCTGGACCGTCTTCCTCGTCGTGACGTCGACGATATTGATGTTCGTCGTCGGCGTGGTGATCGGCGCGCTCCAGGCGTACTGGGAAGGGTCGCGATTCGACCGGCTCGCCTCCGGCGGGTCGATCTTCCTGATGTCGGTTCCGTACTACATCTTCGCGGTGCTTTTCCTGTTTTTCCTGGCGTTTCAACTCCAGCTGTTTCCGACCGGGAACGCCGTCGACCGAGGCGTCGACGCCTCGCTCAGTCCCGCGTACCTCTCGAGCGTGCTCCGCCACGCTGCGTTACCCATCCTGGCGTTTACGATCAGCGGCATCGGATCGACGGCGCTCAACATGCGTGGGAACGGGATTCAAGTGCTCGGCGAAGAGTTCGTCGAAGTCGCCAGGCTTCGCGGCCTCTCAAATAGTCGCATCGCCACTCGGTACGTCGCCAGAAACGCCATCCTGCCGATGTATACGGGACTGCTCCTGTTGATCGGGTTCCGTCTCGGCGGCACCGTCGTGCTCGAGGAAATCTTCTCGTACCCCGGGCTCGGCTACTACATGATCCAGGCGGTGAACGCGAACGACTACCCGCTCATGATGGGATGTTTCCTCGTCATCACGGTCACGCTCGTCGTCGCGGTCTACGTCGCCGACCTGACGTACGGACTGATCGATCCGCGCATCACGGCAGGTGATTCGAATGAGTACTGAACCGGACTCCGCCGCCGAGGGGATCGACTGGCGATCGGAGACGTCGAACGTCGAGATGAGTCGGCGCGACCGGCTGAGCGAACTGTACGAGCAGAAGATCCGCGTGCCCGCCATCGTCGCGTGGTCGGACGGACGGACCCGGCTCGGGATCCTCATCCTGAGCGTCTACCTCTTCATGGCGCTGGTAGACGTGCTCGGTCTCTGGCGCGATCCCAGTCCGAACCAGGCGGAACGGTTCCTCAGGCCGTTCGAGAACATGCAGTATCCGCTCGGGACGACCAATTCGGGGGTCGACCTGCTGGCCCTGATTATCGACTCGACGCCGTTTATCCTGCTGATGGTGCTCGCGGGCGGGGTGTGGGCGACCACCCTCGCGGTCGCGGTCGGCACCGTCTCGGGATACAAGGGCGGGACGGTCGACACCGTCATCACGGCGATCTCCGACTTCTTCATGGCGATTCCGGGGCTGCCGCTCGTTATCGTCTTGGCGATCGCACTCAGTCCGGAGAACCCGCTCCTTCTCGGGGTCGTCCTGACGATCAACTACTGGGCCGGCCTGGGCCGCTCGATACGGTCGCAGGTCCTCTCGATACGAGAAGCGAGCTACATCGAGGCGTCCCGAACGATGGGGACGAGTACGCCCCGCATCATCATCAAGGACGTGCTGCCGAACATCATGCCGTACGTGATGGTCAACTTCGTGCTCGCCGCGCGGTACACGATCTTCGCGTCCGTCGGCCTGTACTTCATCGGCGTGTTGCCCTATTCCGGGCAGAACTGGGGCGTCACGTTGAACAACGCGTATTATCAGGGCGGCCTGTTCACGATGCAGGCGTTCCACTGGCTCCTCGTTCCGATCGTCGCCATCGTCGGGTTAGCCTTCGGGCTCATCCTGTTGAGCCAGGGGATGGACCGGATCTTCAATCCACGAGTCCGGACCCGACTCACCGGCGACTCCGAGTCCGTAACGGAGGACACAGACACGTCGACGACGGAGATGATATAATATGGCTACCGATAGTTCATCCGGCGACCGAGCCGTCTCGCGAGCGACCGTCGAAGATCCGATCTTCGAAATCAACGACACGAGCGTCACCTACGACGACGGCGAAACGCGCGTCCTCGAGGACGTCAACGTCAGCATCGAGCGCCACGAGATCCTCGGCATCGTCGGCGAGAGCGGCAGCGGGAAGTCGATGTTCGCGTCCGCACTGCTCGATGCCATCCCGGATCCCGGCGTCCTCACCGGAGACATCCGATACCATCCGAAGGACGGAGAGTCGATCGACCTCCTGGCGTTGAGCGACGAGGAACGTCGACGGTTCCGCTGGGAGGAGGTGTCGATGGTGTTCCAGGGCGCGATGAGCTCGTTCAACCCGACGATGAAAATCGGAGCCCACTTCGAGGAGACGCTCACGGCCCACGACGAGAACGTCTCGGACGGGCTCGACTTCGCCCGCGAACTCCTCGAGAACCTCTATCTCGAGCCGGAGCGGGTGCTCGACGCGTACCCCCACGAGCTCTCCGGCGGGATGCAACAGCGGGCCCTGATCGCGTTGAGTATGGTCCTCGACCCGGAGGTCCTGGTGATGGACGAACCGACGGCCGCGCTCGACTTGCTGATGCAGCGGTCGATCCTGACGCTGCTCGACGACTTACAGCGCGAGTACGACCTGACGATCGTCTTCATCACCCACGACCTGCCGCTGGTCGCCTCGCTCGCCGATCGAATGGCCATCATCTACGCGTTCCAGTTCGCCGAGATCGGTCCGCGCGACGAGATCATCGGTAACTCCGCCCACCCGTACACCCGGGCGTTGTTGAACGCGACGCCGAATATCGATGCGCCCCTCGAGGAGATGCAGCCGATCGAAGGCGAAGGCCCCGCGCCCGTGAGCGTTCCATCCGGGTGCCGGTTCGAGCCGCGGTGTCCGCTCGCGACCGAAGCGTGTCGGACGACCGATCCGCCGTTAGCCCCGGTCGACCAGGGCCGCGCCGATCACCGGGCCGCGTGTCACCACTGGGAGACCGCCCGCGAGGAGATCCGGCTCAATTTCGACGAGACGAGCGACGACTTCGAGCCCGTCTCTTCCGCCGATCCGTCGACGTCTGTAGTCGAAGCGCGGACCGAACGGGCGAGCGAGACGCCGCTCCTGTCGCTCGACGACGTCGAGGTCCACTTCACCGAGGAGCAGGGACTGATCGAACGGTTCACCGACGACCCGACGGTCGTCCGCGCGGTTGACGGCATCTCGCTCGATATTCACGAGCAGGATCTCGTCTGTCTGCTCGGCGAGAGCGGCTGCGGCAAGACGACGCTGGGGAAGACGCTGATCGGCCTCCAGCGTCCGACCAGCGGCTCGATCGAGTATCGCGGACAGAATATCTGGGAGGCGAAAGCGGGCGACGGCGAAATTCCCTACGACGACGTTCGGTCGGCGCTCCAGATCATCCATCAGGATCCGGGGAGCGCGCTCAACCCCAACCGACGCGTCGTCGACATCCTCTCGGAGTCGCTCAGACACACCCATCCGAACATCGATCGGAACGAGCGCCGGCAGCGGATGCACTCGTTGCTCGAACGGATCGGCATGGCCCCGGCGGAGGAGTTCCTCGACCGGTACCCCCATCAGCTCTCGGGCGGGGAAAAACAGCGCGTCGCGCTCGCTCGCGCCCTGTTGATGAATCCGGACGCGATCCTCGCCGACGAGGCCATCAGCGCGGTCGACGTCTCGTTGCGCATCGAGATCATGGATCTGATGTTGGAGCTCCAGTCGGAGTTCGAAACCTCGTTCCTCTTCGTTTCCCACGACCTCTCGAACGCGCGCTACTTCGCCGAGCACGGCGACGGTCGCATCGCCGTCATGTACCTGGGCGAGATCGTGGAGATCGGCTCCGCCGAACGGCTCATCCACGATCCTCGCCATCCGTACACCGACGTGCTTCGATGGGCGACCCCGGATCTCGATCTCGATTCGATGGCGGCCGGTGACCCGCCGCTCAGAGCGGTTGACGTCCCGGACCCGGTCGATCCGCCGTCGGGCTGTCGGTTCCACACGCGCTGTCCCGTCGCCCGCGAGGCGTGCCGCGAGCAGCGTCCGGCCCTCCGGGAGATCGATGATGGAGACGGGAAGGCCGCGTGCTTCCGCGAGGACCCGACCCACGAGTACTGGGACAGCGAACCCTTAGCGGGGGCCGTCAAGCAGCCCGAAGACATCGAGCGGGACTGAAACGCGGCGGTTCCCTTTGCGTTCGTCGACGCTTCCGGCCTGGTCTCGGCTCTCGCTCCTGCGGTTCTCGGATCGTCCTTGCCAGGTGTCAACACTATTATTATGCGGGTGGCCGTACTCCGTACTGATGACACGGTACACGCCGGAGTGTTCGGACGGAACGCTCTTCCTCGTCGCCGACGGCGATCGCCTCGAGGTCGGCGCCGTCGACGACGTCGTGGGCGCGATCGGCGGCGACACGCATTCGATCGAGTACGACCGGCAACAACGAACGCAGCCGTGGTTGGAAACCGACGACGGCGTGCTCGAGATCGACGTTCGAGAGGCGGTGACGACGCTTCCCCACACCGACGAACTGGTTTCGGAGCTCCGCGAGTACGACATGGAAACGGACCGGTACGGGCTGCCCAGGCGGACGGTCGAGTTCGCCGACCGGCTCGTCGACATCCTCGAACAGCAGGGGCAGTCCGCGTCGCCCGACGGCGAGCAGCAGGGACCGCCGTAGCCGGTTCGGTCGATCCAGTTCGATCGGCGGCACCGAAACCGCTTCGCGAACCCGGCGCAGGATCCGATTTGCCCCGTTCGTGGAGTTCATTCGCGCGGTCGCGTTTCCGGGATCGGCATCGAAGCCGAATTGCGTCCCGAACTGGTGGATCGCGATTTCGCTTCCGAACGGTCAGTTACGCCTCTCCGCCCCGTTCTCCGACGGCGGGGTAAGTTCGATCGTCACCGAGCCGTTCTCGTCGTCGAACGTGACGGCCGCCTGGCCGGACAGGGCTCCCTTTTCGGCCGTAATCCTGTAGCTTCCGTTGAAACCACGTATAGTGTAAATGCCGTCCTCGTCGGTCTCGCCGCGTTCGTCGGTCCACCACTCCTCGAAGACGAGTTCACGGTACTGCTCGCCGTGTGGCCGCAGCGTCCAGTCGGAATTATAGTAGGTACTTCGGTCGCGGCTTCGGAGACCGCGCTCTCCGGTATCCGGCGGACCGGATGCGACGAGTCGTCGCATAACATCTATTAGCGGTCTTTCCGAAAGAGATTCTGTGAGACCGACATTGATGCTCCCGCCGTCCCCCGACCGGCGGTGGACGCTCGCCAGGCAACTCGGGCTGTCGACGGCCGTCGTCCGCTTCTGGGGGGCAGACGAGTGGTGGACGTTCGACTCGCTGCTCCGGACCCGGAACCGGTTTGCGGACCACGGACTGTCGCTCGACGTCGTCGAGGACCGACCGCCGATGACGAAGACGGTGCTCGGTCGGGAGGGACGTGACGAGGAGATCGAGACGGTCAAGCGGCTGCTCCGAAACATGGGCCAGGCCGGTATCAGCGTCTACTCCTGGGTGTGGACGGAGAACCCGGTCGGCGTGGTCCGCACGGCCGACGCCGTTCCCCTCCGGGGCGGCTCTCGAACGACGGCGTACGACCACGACCAGGCGGAACGCGCGCCCGACTACCCGGTCGACGTCACGGAGGCGCAACTGTGGGAGAACCTCGAGTACTTCCTCGACGAGATCGTTCCTGTCGCCGAAGAAGCCGGCGTCGAACTCGCGCTCCACCCCGACGACCCGCCGGCGGAGTCCGTCCACGGCGTCCCCCGACTCGTCAACTCCGTGGAGAACGTCGCGCGGATTCTGGACCTCTACGAGAGCCCGAACCACGGGTTGACGTTCTGTCAGGGGAACTTCGCGGCGATGGGCGCGGACGTTCCCGCGACGATCCGTCGGTTCGGCGACCGAATTCACTTCGTCCATTTCCGCGACGTGGAGGGGACCGCCGAGGAGTTCGTCGAGACGTGGCACGAAGCGGGACAGACCGACATGCTCGCGGCGATGGCGGCCTACCGCGACGTCGGGTTCGACGGCCCGATCCGCCCCGACCACGTTCCGAAGATGCTCGACGAGGGAGATCGCGAGGAAGCGCAGGCCGGTTACACCGATATGGGCCGGCTGTTCGCCGTCGGATACATGAAGGGACTGCTGGAGAACGTGCGCTCCTGACCGCGCTCCCGGCGGTCCCGTCCGAAGTTTTATCAGTATTCTCGAAGCACACTTGGTCATGGGATTCATTGACGAGCGGTATCTCCTCGACACGGAGGTCGCCGCGGACCTGTATCAGGCTATCACCGACCGCCCGATCGTCGATCCGCACACCCATATCGACCTCGCGGCGGTCGTCGAGAACGAGCCCTGGACCGACGTCTGGGAGGTCGAGGGGGCGACCGACCACTACGTCTGGCAGCTCATGCGCAAACGCGGCGTCCCCGAGGAGAAGATCACCGGCGACGCCGACAACCGCGAGAAGTGGAACGCTCTCGCCGCGGTCTTTCCGGACTTCGCGGGGAATCCGACTTACGATTGGGTTCACCTCGACCTAAAGCGGCGGTTCGGGATCCAGAAGCCCCTGAACGCGGAGACGGCCGACGAGATCTGGGAGCGGACCAAGGCGGCACTCGACGACCCGGGGATGCGGCCACAGGCGGTCCTCCGCGAGATGAACGTCGAGGTCCTCTGCAGCAGCGACGACCCGACGTCGCGACTCGAATACCACGAGCGGGCCGAAGAGGAGGTCGCCGACGTCGACGTCCGCCCAACGTGGCGGCCGGACCGGGCGCTGAAGATCGAGCGTCCCGAGTGGTCGACGTTCGTCTCGGAGCTCGACGCGGTGACCGACGGCGACGTCGACCGCTTCGAGGGGTTCCTCGACGCCCTCGCGGAGACGCACGACTACTTCGTCGACCACGGCTGCGTCGCGTGCGACATCGGAATGGGGACCGATCCGGTCTCCAAGCCCGTGAGCGACGAGCGCGCCCGCGAGGTCTACGCGAACGCGCGGCGCGGAGCGAGCCTCGACGAGGACGAAATCCGCGACTACAAGGCGTACCTCCTCGACTTCGTCGGCGAGTTGAACAACGATGCCGGCTGGGTGACCCAACTCCATATCGGCGCGGTTCGCGACTACCGCGAGTCCCTCTTCGAAACCGTCGGCCAGAACGCGGGCGGCGACGTCTCGACGCAGGACGTCGACCTGGTCTCGGGGCTCGATCACTTCCTCGACGCCTTCGACGGCGAGATGGATATCGTCCTCTATACGCTCGATCCGATGCACTACCCGAGCGCGACGGTCGTGGCCCGCGCCTATCCCAACGTGAGCATCGGACCGGCCTGGTGGTTCAACGACAGTCCGCTCGGGATCGAAAACCAACTGGAGCGGGTCGCGGCCGTCGACCTGCTCGCCAACTACGCCGGGATGGTCAGCGACTCCCGGAAAGTCGTCTCCTACGGCTCTCGGTTCGAGCTGTTTCGCCGGACGCTCGCGACCGTCGTCGGTGAGATGGTCGAGCGGGGACGGATCCCCTTCGACAACGCCGAGCGACTCGTCGAACACGTGGCGTACGATCGGCCGAAGGAGCTCTACGGACTGTAGCGGCTCCCGTTACTGTGCGCTGTCGTCGTAGCCGCCGTCGACCGTGATGATCTCGCCCGTCGTGAACGACGCGGCGTCGCTCGCGAGGTAGACGGCCGTCCCCGCGATCTCGTCGGGCGTCGCTACGCGCTCCATCGGCGTCCGTTCGTCGACGGTCTCGCGGAACGCCGTCCCGTCGTCCAGCTTCGGTCCGGCCATCTCCGTCTTGACGAACCCGGGCGCGATGGCGTTCACGCGGATGTCCGGCGCAAGGTCCGCGGCCACCGCGCGAGTCAACCCGTTGACGCCGCTTTTCGCGGCGCAGTACGCCGCGCGTTCCTCGCGGGCCTGGTCGGCCGACATCGAGGAGATGTTGATGATGCTCCCCTCGCTCATCGCTCGCCCGAACGCCCGACACGCCCGGAAGACGCCCGTGAGACAGACGTCGATGTCCCGCTGCCACTCCTCGTCGCTCAGCTCCGTCACGGCGGACGTCGCCACCGCTCCCGCCGAGTTGACGAGGACGTCGACGCCCCCGAACGTCTCGATAGCGGCGTCTCGGAGCGCTTCGATCGATTCGGTGTCGGTCACGTCGCACGTGAGCTCCGCGGTTGCCGCGCCGCGCTCGCGGAGCTCCGCCGCGACGTCCGCGACGGCGTCCCGCGATCGGCTCGTCGCCACGACGTCCGCTCCGTCCGCGGCGAATCCGAGCGCGATCGCGCGTCCGATTCCTCGCGTCCCGCCGATGACGACCGCGGTCTTTCCGTCGACGCTCACGGGCGCATTTGGTTCGGTATCCATACCGCCGTGTTCCTCGGCCAATTGTTTATGTATTTCTATGACACTCACGCTGATAGAAGCGCGAACGGCGCCGGCTCGGGCCGCCCGTTCGACGCCGCGATCTATCGGACATTCCGCCGCAGCGATCCGCTCCGCGGAGAATTCGCACGCTTACTTCTCCCGAAGCGCCGGAACTCGCGGACCGTGCAGACATTCGGCGAACGTCGTCCCAATCTCTGATCCACTACTAGTGGATTCCCGAGATCCCGTCCGCGCGAGCATCGAGGGTGACCGAAAGCAACCTGTTAGCACGCACCAGTCAAGAATAATGTCCCTTCAATCCCGATTGGTGGACGATCCTCGGGATATAGTCTGGGAGACATCCACTTCTGCAAACGGAATCGTCGCGGTCTCTCGGGGTTGTTTACAGCTGTACGAGTGTAATGGAAATGATCGCCATTCCCGCTTCGGTCGAGCCGGCGGCTTAGGTGTACGTGTACTTCAATTCGACCACGTTGGCCGTGTTTCGAAGCGAATCCAGCAGTTCGCCGATTCGATCGTCGCTGAGCCTGCTCTTCGGACCGGAGAGGGAGATCGCTCCGATAACGCCGGCATCCACTATGATTGGAACGGCGACGGATCGGATTCCCGCTCGGCGTTCCTCGTCTTCCAGCGCGTATCCCTGGTCTCGAATCCGTTCCAGTTCCGCCGCGAGCGAGTCCCGGTCGGTGATCGTCCGGTCCGTCTGCGCCGGCAGCCCGTAAACGTCGATGACGTCGTCGATGTAGGATTCCGGGCGGTGGGCGAGGAGCGCCTTTCCGAGCGCCGTCCAGTGCATATTCGTGTACTCGCCAGGCGGTGCGTTGTCGTAGACCGCGTCGCTGCCTTCGGCCTGGTAGAGGAGGACCCGCTGTCCGTTCTCCTCGACGCCGAGGTTCGCAACCTCGCCCGTCTCCGCCGCGAGTTCGTCGATCTCGCTCTCGCAACTGATGTACGCGCCGTTCTCCCGCCGAACGGCGATCCCGTCGCGGAAGAATCGCAGGCCGAGTCGGTACTCGCCGTCGTCTTTGATAACGTATCCGACCGATCGTAAGGTCTTGAGATAGACGTGGGCCGTACTCGAAGGCATATCGAACGACTCGGCGACTTCCGAGACCGTCATGCCGCCGGCTTCGCGCAGGGCGTCGACGATCGAAAAGGCTCGTTCGACCGCCCCGACCGTCTTTCCCGATGCCCCCGTTTGCGGATCGATCATGAATTATATGATAGGATCGACGATAATATTCCTTTCCACTACTGTTGAACTGCCGAAACCGGTTCGCTGCAAACACGTCCCTCGATACCGTTGTACTCGGTACCAACCGCCACTATTTTATCTGCAGTTGACGAACGGCGGTCCGTATGCCACTCGAAGAGTACGACGACTGTTGGCTCCGGTACGATCGAATCGACGAGGGGGATCGTCCGGCGTCACATCGCCGCTACTGCCAGCACGCCTACGTCTCCGACGGCGCCCCGGAACTGGGCGCGGTCCGGGACGAACTCCGACGGGGAATCGGCGGCCTTCTGGGGCGCGAACCCCACCTCTGGCACCATCCGCCCCGAACCGTCGACGGATTCCTGGCGATCGGGACGCCCGACGAGATGGCGGTCGTCCGCGACATCGTCGCCGTCGAAACGGTCGAATCGCTCGCCGATGGCGGGTACTGCATGCGAACGGGGCGGTGGAACGGCGCCGACTGCCTCGTCGTCACCGCCCCGACCGATCGGGGGCTCGTGTACGGGACGTTCCACCTCCTCCGGCTGCTGGCGACCGGCCGGCCGATCGACGACCTCGACGTGATCGAGGAACCCGCCACCGCCGACCGGCTGATCGACCACTGGGACAACCCGTTTCGCAAGTCGGTCGAGCGCGGCTACGCGGGACAGTCGATCTTCGATTGGGAGCTGCTTCCCGAGTTGCGACCCCGGTACGAGGACTACGCCCGATTGCTCGCCTCCGTCGGGATCAACGGCGTCGTGGTAAACAACGTCAACACGCAGCTTCCCCCACGCGAGAGCGCAAATCCCGCACACGACGAACTCGAGGGGTGGCGGTTGCTCGAGACTCGCTCCCTCGAGAAGTTGACCAGCCTGGCGGGACTGTTCCGCCGCTATGGGATTCGGACGCTTCTCTCGGTCAACTTCGCGGCGCCGATGCGGATCGGCGAGTTGGATACCGCCGATCCGCTCGATCCCGAGGTCGAGGCGTGGTGGAAGCGGAAGGCCGACGAGCTCTACGAGCGCGTGCCGGACTTCGGGGGCTTCCTCGTCAAAGCCGACTCGGAGGGACAACCCGGTCCCTACGAGTACGACCGCGATCACGTCGACGGCGCGAACGTCCTCGCGCGTGCCCTCGAGCCCCACGGCGGGCGAGTGTGGTGGCGAGCGTTCGTCTACGGGTCCCACGAAGACCGAGCCGTTCAGGCCGCCGAAACGTTCGCACCGCTCGACGGGGAGTTCCACGACAACGTGACCGTCCAGATCAAGAACGGCCCGATCGACTTTCAGCCGCGAGAACCCGTCTCGACGCTGTTCGGCGCGATGCCCGAAACGAACGTCGGGTGCGAGCTCCAGATCACGCAGGAGTACACCGGGCAGGGCGTTCACTGCTGTTATCACGTTCCGATGTGGAAGGAGATCCTCGAGTTCGACGTCGACGGCGAGGGCACCGCGGTCACGGACGTCCTCGGAGACGAGGGGGAAGGGATCGCCGGCGTCGGCGCCGTCGGGGACGATTACAACTGGACCGGCCACTACCTTTCCCAGGCGAATCTATACGGGTTCGGCCGGCTCGCGTGGAATCCGGATCTCGACGCCGAGACGATCACCGAGGAGTGGGTCCGGCTGACGTTCGGCACCGAGCCGGCGGTCGTCGAGACGGTCTCCGACATCCTCATGGCGTCCTGGGAGGCGACGATCAAGTACACGACCGGCGGGCTCGGCCTGATGCACATGATGGACAACGGCAGCGAGTTCCTCGAGAACCACTACGATCCCTCGCCCGAGGAGTGGCCAGGCTACCACGGCGCGACCGCGGACGGGATCGGCGTCGACCGAACGTCGGCCGGAAGCGGCTACGCACCGCAGTTTCGCGACCCGGTCGCCGAACGGTACGAATCGGTCGATACCTGTCCGGAAGAGCTCCTGCTGTTCTTCCATCATCTCCCGTGGGAGCACGAACTCGAGGATGGAACGACCGTCGTGCAGCGGCTCTACGACAACTGTTTCGAGGGGGTCGAGACTGTGCGAGAGCTTCGCGCCGATTGGGCGTCGCTCGAGGGTGAGATCGATCACGAGCGGTACCGACACACGATGGAACGCTTCGACGAACACGTCGAACACGCCGCGATATGGCGGGACACGCTGGTTTCGTTCTTCTACGAGCACTCCGGAATTCCCGACGAGCGCGGTCGAGTCCCGCGAGCGAATTGACCGAGCTAGAGGTCGACCGGCTCGCCGCGCTCGGCGGACTCGTGGACGGCCTCGATGATCCGCATATCCCGGAGGCCGTGTCGCCCGTCGGGATAGATCTCGGCGTCGCCGAGCAACCGATCGGCGAAGTAGTCGAACTCCTCTTCCATCTCGCGTTCCGCGTCGAAGGCGTCGTGTTCGATCGTGACCGACACGTCGCCGCGCGAGAGGTGAAGCGAGCACTCCCCGTGGAACGCCGGCCGGAGTTCGATCCGCCCCTCCGTCCCCGTGATCTTGAGGTGGGTGTCCTCGTGGGCGCGCTGGCTGGCCGTCGAGATCATCTGGACGTCGTCCTCGAAGACGAACAGCGACGAGGCGCGTTCGTCCGGGACGTCGTCGAACGCCTCGTGGTTCGAGAGCATGTTCGAGTGAACCGTCACGGGCTCGCGCCGGAGGAGGTAGCGCGCGGTGTTGATCGAGTAGATCCCCAGGTCCATCACCGACGTCCCGTAGCCGCTTAGGTCCGAATCGAGCCGCCACTGGTCCGGATCCGGAATCATCTCGAGAAGCGGTTGACTGTTGTGGCCGTAGACGGATACCGGCTCGCCGATGAATCCATCTGTAATCAACTCGCGCGCTCGCTGAGCCGCCGGATCGGTGTGCATCCGGTAGGCGATCATCAGCGGGACGTCGGCCGCTTCGCAGGTCTCGACGAGTTCCTCGGCGCGCTCAACGGTCGCCTCCATCGGCTTCTCGCAGAGGACCGCCTTGTCCAGCTCGGCCGCGGTCTCTGCGTACGCCAGGTGGTAGGCGTTCGGCGTCCCGATGTAAACCGCGTCGTACTCGTCGCTGGCCGCGCCGTCGTGGAACTCGTCGTAGCTGATCCCGCGTGCGACGTCGTTTTCGTCGGCCAGGCGCTCGGCCTTCTCTGTCGAACTGCTGACCAGCACGGTCACCTCGCCCAGGTCCGAGGATTCGATCGCCGGCAGCGCGACGTCGATGGTCCACCAGCCCAGGCCGATCAGCGCGTAGTTGATAGTCCCCTCGTCGGTGGTTTGCCACGTTCGTTTCTCGTAACTGTCGATCCAATCGAGCATAGGCGGTGTTATTCTCCAGTCTGATAAAAAATGATCGATGAAAGTGCGTGGTGCTGACAAGGTTCGTGGAGGCCCGTATCGCACCCGTCGCTCGGAGACGAACGAGTCGGTGCGTAGAAGGGAGACGCTACCGAGCCCGGACGCGGGTAATCCGTGTCCGGTCCCCGCCGCGGGAGCGATCGTCTCGACGACACCCGGACGTTCAGTAATGAAAAACGAGGGCTCGCCGTCTCCGGCGCGGGAGCGTCGGTATTCGCCGTCCGAGAGATCGCACACGCTGCGGTCACCACATCTGACACGGGGAGTGACCTTCCGTCTCACCTCGATCGGTTCATTCGTGCTCGTTCTATACCACTACTTGTCCGAACGGCCCGTCGTATCCGTTCGAACGCGGAGTGCGCGACGCTGTGCTCCGGGGCAGCGGTCTCGAGGTCGCGCTCGCAGCGGGACGCCCCCGCCGAAACGATAGCACTGCTCGTTGCTCCGAGAGGTGGCCCGGCGAATGCCGGTCGGCACCGACCGTCGATCAGGCCTGGTCGTTCTGGGCGTCGACCGCCGCGACGGCCGCCAGGTGGACGATGTCGGTGACTTCGTCGCCGCGCTGGAGGACGTGGACCGGCTCGTCCATGCCGACCAGCATCGGGCCGATGGCTTCAGCCCCGCCCAGGCGCTGGAGCAGCTTGTAGCCGATGTTACCGGCCTCGAGATTGGGGAAGACGAGCACGTTCGCCGGCCCCTCCAGGTCGGTGAACTCGTAGGTACCGGTTAGCATCTCCTCGACGACGGCGGTGTCGGCCTGCATCTCGCCGTCGACGGGGAAGTCGACCGCTGGATCCTCGCGGAGCCGGCGGGCCGCTTCGCGCGGTTTCCGCGTCCCCTCGTTGTCGACGCTG
Organism: Natrinema salifodinae; assembly: GCF_900110455.1. Classification (NCBI taxonomy): domain Archaea; kingdom Methanobacteriati; phylum Methanobacteriota; class Halobacteria; order Halobacteriales; family Natrialbaceae; genus Natrinema; species Natrinema salifodinae. Next base: position 734,623 of record NZ_FOIS01000001.1, read on the forward strand.
CCGAAGTCCGAGTACGACAGCAGAGCCGCGCGCGGTTCGATATCGAACCGGCGGGCCAGGTCGGCCGTGTGGCGCGTGACTTCCTCGAGGACGTCCTCGTCGGGCGCCTGGTTGACCGTCGCGTCGGCGACGAAGACCACGCGGTTCTTGAACGTGAGCATGTAGACGCCGGCGGCGTAGTCGGCGTCGGGCGCGGTGCCGATGACCTGCAGCGGCGGCCGCAGCGCCGACGGGTAGTGGTTCGTCAGCCCGGTGAGCATCGCGTCGGCGTCGCCGCGGTCGACCATGACGCTGCCGAAGTAGTTCGGGTCGTCGCGGATCATGGTCCCGGCCTCGCGGCGGGTGATGCCGCTCCGTTTGCGCCGCTCGTAGAGGTGGTCGACGTAGTCCTCGTAGTCGCCGGTCTCGGGGTCGACGACGTCCGGCTCGAACTCCAGATTGAGGGCCGCGGCGGTCCGCCTGATCTCGCCCTCGTCGCCGATCAGAACTGGCTCCGCGATGCCGCGTTCGTCCAGTTGCGCCGCCGCGCGGACGATCGTCTCGTCGGTGCCCTCGGCCAGCGCGATCCGCTTCGGATCGGACTGGGCCTTGTTGATCACGACCCGCATCATCTCGCGGGACTTCCCGAGGCGGGCCTCGAGCGTCTCGACGTACTCGTCGACGTCGAGGTCGACGCGAGCCGCACCCGACTCGATCGCCGCCCGTGCAACCGCGGGCGCAACCTCGAAGAGGACCCGCGTGTCGAGGGGCTTCGGAATGATGTACTCGGGGCCGAACTGGATCGGCTGATCGCCGTAGGCCTTAACCACCGAATCCGGGACGTCCTGTTTGGCTAACTCGGCCAGGGCGTGAGCCGCCGCGACCTTCATCGCTTCGTTGATTTCGGTCGCGCGGACGTCCAGCGCGCCGCGGAAAATAAAGGGGAATCCGAGCACGTTGTTGACCTGGTTCGGATAGTCCGAACGGCCGGTCGCCATGATGACGGTGTCGTCGCGGGCCTCCTTGGCCTCCTCGTAACCGATCTCGGGATCGGGATTCGCCATCGCGAAGATGATCGGATCGTCGGCCATCGACCGGACCATCTCCTGGGAGACGATGCCCCCAGCCGAGAGGCCGACGAAGACGTCGGCGCCCTCCATCGCGTCCGCCAGGTCGCCCTCGGGGAGGTCGCGGGCGAACTCGCTGTTGTACGGGTTCAAGTCGCCGGCTTCCGCCCGCTCGGTCGTCAGGATGCCGCCGATGTCGGCCATCGTGATATTCTCCCGCTCGACGCCCAACGAGACGTAGAACCGGGCCGTCGCGAGCGCGGCCGCACCCGCGCCGGCGAACGTGACCTCGAGTTCGTCAAGGTCCTTCCCGGCGATCTCCGCGGCGTTAAGCAGCGCCGCGCCGGAGATGATGGCGGTGCCGTGCTGGTCGTCGTGGAACACCGGGATCGAGAGGCGCTCGCGGAGTCGCTCCTCGATCTCGAAACACTCCGGTGCTTTGATGTCTTCCAAGTTAATTCCGCCGAAGGTCGGCTCCATCGCCGCCACCGACTCGACGAACGCGGCCGGATCAGCGAGGTCGAGTTCGATGTCGAAGACGTCGATGTCGGCGAAGCGCTTGAACAGCACGCCTTTCCCCTCCATGACGGGTTTCGACGCCTGGGCGCCGATGTCGCCCAGCCCGAGGACGGCGGAGCCGTTCGAGACGACGCCGACCAGGTTTCCTTTCGACGTGTAACTGTAGGCGTCGGTCTCGTCCGCGTCGATTTCGCGACACGGCGCCGCGACGCCAGGCGAGTACGCAAGCGAGAGGTCGCGCTGGGTGTTCGTCGATTTGGTGGTCGAAATCTCGATCTTCCCCGGCGGATCGGTCCGATGGTATTCGAGCGCGTCGTCGTCCATTGGTCTGTGCTGGTGTTCGCCCGCGTATCACCAAAAGTGTACGCTTCGACACACTGGTTGTGATGGTCGCACCGCTCGCCGCGACGCGAGTCGGTGAGACGTCGCCTTCGGGCGGCGAGACGATCGTAGCGGTGCTCGTCCGCGAACCGGTATCGAGCGCCGTTCGGCGGAATGGCTATTAAACGTTCTCTTCGAGCCTCGGAGGTACGGCGACCGTCGCGCGAGTCGTACCGCTGGACGGCTCGGTCCGATCCGCTCACCCGCGTCAAGCCGCGGCGAATCGGCGGGGCGCTGCCCGTCGATCGCGGCGGCGATTTGCCGTCCGTTCTCGGTGCTGACGGCGATCGCGGACCGGGGAGACGGCGCCGCCGAATTCGGCTCGAACGGGGTACGGTCGGGTCACTAATACGGACCGTTCCCAAAGACCGAACGGCGGCCGGATGACGCCGTCTACCAGCCGTGACGTCGCGTCTCGGCCAGTGGGCCGCCGCCCGGACGATTTACAGGCGTACATTTGTAATTATCAATTTCGCTTGCGGGGCTCGTGACCGGGTTCACGAAGTGGTCGAAACCCGAACTGTGGATAAACGACCCGGACGTGAAACGATTACAAACGGCGAATTCACCGGAGCGAAATAGACCCGTATACCCGGTCTACCACACGGATTAGGGGGCCGTGCGTGCCGACGTGGTTCCCACTCGCCGGCCGTTTCCTCGATAGGAGATATGAATGACATGCTGTGACGTACTCCCTCTCGTCCGGATCGCACCGGTCGCCCGCGCCGAAGCTAATCGCAACATTTGTACTATAGGCCTCGCTGACTTCCACTATGACGGACGACTCGAGCGGCGGGCGACGAACCAAGGTCGAGCGAGTGATCGACGAGTACGACCTCGACGGATGGGGGGATCGTTTGGAGGCCGAGTGGATCGGCGACGGAACGGAGCGGACGAGCCTCCGCGATCTCGCGACCGAATTCAACAAGGCCGTGCTCCGGGCGGCGGTCCGCGAGACGGGCGGCACCGCGCTCGACTCGGACATCGAATCGCTCTACCGAACGCTCACGGACGACGACGTCTCGCGGTCCGAAGCGGTCCGGAAACGCCGCGACCTCGAACGCGCCGGGGTCGACGTCGAGCGAGTGGAGTCCGACTTCGTCACCCATCAGACGATCCACACCTATCTCACGAACGTCCGCGAGGCCTCCCTCCCCGAGGAGGACGGCGAGGACCGCATCGAACGGAAAACCGAGACCGTCCAGCGCCTGGCCGGCCGAACGCAGGTCGTCACCGAGTCCACCCTCGAAGAACTGGGGAACGCGGGCGAAATCGCCGACCGGGACTACGAGGTCTTCGTCGACGTTCGCGTCATCTGCAACGAGTGCGGAGCCGACTACCCGGTCGCCGACCTGCTCGATCAGGGCGGTTGTGACTGTCAGGTCGGAGACGACTGACGCGACCGACGGTTCGTGACCGGCGAACGGGCGCGAACGACTGCAACCCGACAATATTTATACCGACGGCGATAAACGGCAGACGTGTCATCTCCAGAGTCAGTCACCTCGTCGATTGCCGTCTCTGCGGAGAATATCGGCGGGATCGATAGCACCGAGGTAACGCTTCAACCCGGCGTGAACGTCTTGACTGGCCGGAACGCGACGAACCGTACGTCGTTCCTCCAGACGATCATGGCGGCGCTTGGCAGCCGCCGCTCCTCGCTGAAGGGCGACGCCGACGCCGGCCAGGTCGAGCTCACGTTCGGCGACGAGCAGTACACGCGATACCTCGAGCGACGCAACGGCGAAATCGTCTTCGACGGCGATCCGTATCTCGACGATCCGGAACTCGCCGATCTCTTCGCGTTCCTGCTCGAATCCAACGAGGCCCGCCGGGCCGTCAGGCGCGGCGACGACCTCCGCGAGCTGATCATGCAGCCGATCGATACGGACGAGATCGAAGCCGAGATCAGGATGCTCGAGCAGGAAAAGCGTGAGCTCGACGATCGACTCGAGCAACTCTCCCGGCTCGGGAACGAACTGCCCGACCTCGAGACGCGTCGCACGAGCCTCGAGTCGGACATCGAGGAGACGACCGACCGGATCGAGGAACTCGAGGCCGAACTCGACGAGTTCGATCTGGACGTCGAAGCGAGTCGGGCCCGCAAGGAAGAGATCGAGTCGGCGTTCTCCGACCTGCAGGAGGCTCGAACCGAACTCGAGTCCGTCGAGTACGACCTCGAGACCGAACGCGAGAGTCGGACCGAACTCGAACGCGAACGCGAAGAGCTCGAAACGGAGCTCGAGGAACTCGACGAGGACCACGAGTCGCCGGACCGCCTCGACGGCCGTATCGAGGAACTCCGCGCCCGGAAGCGGTCGCTCGACACGACCGTCAGCGAACTCCAGAGCGTGATTCGGTTCAACGAGGAGCGCCTCTCCGGCGACGGGCTCGATCTCGACCTCGGCGACTCGCTGGGCTCGGACGAGGGCGGCGACGGGAGCGGCGACATCACCGACCAGCTCCTCGGAGAGTCGACCGACGTGGTCTGTTGGACCTGCGGCTCGGAGGTCGACCGCGAGCGCATCGAGTCGACGCTCGACCGCCTCCGCGAACTCCGCCAGGCGAAACTCGACGAGCGAAGCGACCTCCAGGACCAGATCGACGAGCTCTCCGCGCGACGCAAGGAGATCCGCGAGCGGACCCAACAGCGCGGCGAGATCGAGACGCGACTCGAGGCGATCGAGGGCGAACTCGAGCGCCGCGCGGAGCGCATCGAGGAGCTCGAGGCGGATCTCGAGGCCCAAGAAGAGCGCGTCGAGGAGCTCGAAGCCGACGCCGAGTCGTTCGAGAACGCGGAGTACGGCGACGTCATCGAGACCCACCGCGAACTGAACCGGCTCGAACTCGATCTCGAAAACCTCGAGGACGAGCGCGACGAGGTCGAGGGCCGCATCGACGAGATCGAAGCCCAACTCGACGAGCGCGACGAGCTCGAGGAGCGACGTGAGAGCGTCGAGGACGAACTGACCGACCTCCGGACGCGCGTCGACCGGATCGAGCAGAACGCCGTCGACGCGTTCAACGAGCACATGGAGTCGATCCTCTCGATCCTCGAGTACGAGAACATCGACCGCATCTGGATCGAACGCCGCGAGACGACCGTCCGGGAGGGCCGCCGCAAGGTCGATCGGACCGCCTTCGACCTGCACATCGTCCGCTCGACCGCCGAGGGTGCGACTTACGAGGACACCGTCGACCACCTCTCGGAGAGCGAACGCGAGGTCACCGGCCTGGTCTTCGCGCTGGCGGGGTATCTGGTTCACGACGTCTACGAGGTCGTGCCGTTCATGCTGCTGGACTCGCTGGAGGCGATCGACTCGAACCGGATCGCCGAACTCGTCGAGTACTTCGAGGAGTACGTCGACTGTCTGGTCGTCGCCTTGCTGCGCGAGGACGCGGAGGCGCTCTCAGAGTCCTACACCTACGTCTCGGAGATCTGAGCGGCGAAGTCGGTTCGTCTCCGCCCCGACCGCGTACCGGTGTTCTCCGAACCCGATCGAGACGGGACGCCGTTCTCCGCCTCTCTATCCGGCCCCTTTCCTGTATTATCGCATACCGACAAGTGACCGATAGTATCTATATTACGACCATTATTGGTCCGAAGAGACTGAAACCGGTTCTAATCGGCGTTGGGCTCCATTCCCGCGTCTACAGCCGAATAATGCGACTCACTCGGACCGTCTTTCGGACCCGAGGTCGTCGGTTCGATATCGTCCGGAATTCAAATATCGCGCTCGTCACCCTATATTCGAAGGTATCACCAGCGAGTTTGGCTTCCGCCCGCCCCGTATTATAGCATCCACACCTATCTAATTTACATAATACTACCGTAGCAGAGGATTCAGCGCTAACTGTCGCGACCAGGCATCGACTGCAGTCGACTGGGGTACGTACCGCTTCACGATACCGGCCGTCGGTGTTCGTCCCGCCTCACATCGGAAGCGACAGTCACCGACGCCGACGCGTTGCATTTGCAGTTGAAAGCTACAATATCGCCGCCGTGATGGGTGGCGTGTGACCCGTTTATCGAGATCACCGCCGCGATCGATCGAGACGTGGGCGCCACGAATCGGTGCGACGACGGCAGTCCGGACCGGCACGGTACAGCTGCGCGAATCGTTCGTTCCACTCGGATCCCCATGAGCGACAACGTGTCGAATACGGCGATGGACGAATCGCGGGGCGGACGGCCCGATTCCGAGCGGTCGCGACCGCTCGGCCGCGGGGAACGCCTGGCCAGCGCGAGCGTCGGCGGCATGCTGCTGGTCGCCGGAATCAAGCGGCGATCGCTCGGCGGCGTGGCGATGGCGCTGGGCGGCGGCTGGCTGGTCGCGCGCGGCATCAGCGGGAGCGGCCGGTCCCTCCGGGCGTTCGGATCGGGTGGCGAGACGGATCATGGCGCCGGTGAGGATGGTGCCGGCGGCGACCTGACGGTCGAACGCTCGATTACGGTCGGCGCGCCGGCGGACGACCTCGCGCAGTACTGGCGTGATCCCGAGCGGTTGACGCGGATCATGGGCTCGTTCGCCGTGATCACCGGCGCTGGTGAGGATCGCCACCACTGGGAAGTAGAGACGCCCCGCGGGCCGAACCTCTCCTGGGAGACGGAAATCGTCGACGACGAACCCGGCGAGGTCCTGCGCTGGGAGTCGGTCGACGGAGCGACGATCGCCAACGAGGGGACGGTTCGCTTCCGACCGGCCCCGGGCGATCGGGGGACGGAAGTGACGCTCCGGTTGCGGTTCGAGCCGCCAGGCGGCGCCGTCGGGACCGCGGTGGCACAGCGGCTGGGGATCGTCCCGAAGACGCTGGCGGGGAACGCGCTCCGGCGGTTCAAGAGCCTCGTCGAGACGGGCGAGATTCCGACGCTCGAGCGCAACCCGTCCGGCCGGGGAAGCGGTGATCTGGTGTGAGCATGCGAGCGCTCTGCTGGCACGACGTCAACGACTTACGCGTTCAGTCCGTCCCGGAGCCCGAGCTCGTCAATCCGCGCGACGTAATCCTCCGGGTGACGATGACCGTGCCCTGCGGCTCGGATCTGCACTTCATCGACGGCTACCTTCCGACGATGCGCGAGGGGGACGTCATCGGTCACGAGTTCATGGGCGAGGTCGTCGAAACCGGCCGCAAGGTCGAGTCGGTGGCCGAGGGCGACCGCGTGGTCGTTCCCTCGTTCATCGGCTGCGGGCGGTGTGGCTACTGTCAGGACGATCTCTGGTCGCTCTGTGACAACACGAACCCGAACGCGGCGCTCCAGGAGCCGATCCTCGGCGATACGACCGCCGGCATCTACGGCTACACGCACGCGTTCGGCGGCTACGCGGGCTCCCACGCCGAGTACGTCCGCGTGCCCCACGCCGACGAGAACTGCTTTGCCGTGCCCGACGAACTCGACGACGAGCAGGCGCTGTTCGCCTCCGACGCCTGGCCAACCGGCTACATGGGCGCCGACTTCTGCGACATCGAGGACGGCGACACCGTCGCGGTCTGGGGCTGCGGCGCCGTCGGGCTGATGGCCCAGCACAGCGCCGCGCTCATGGGCGCCGAGCGCGTGATCGGCATCGACCGCTTCCCGGAGCGCCTGCGGATCGCCGAGTCGGAGGCGGGCTCCGAGACCATCGACTACACCGCGGTCGACAGCGTCGTCGACACGGTGCACGAACTGACGGGCGGCCGCGGCCCGGACGCCTGCATCGACGCCGTCGGGATGGAGGCCCACGGCATCGGACTGGAGTACACCTACGACCGCACGAAGCAATCGCTGGGGCTGCACACCGACCGCGGGACCGCGCTTCGCCAGGCGATCCGCGCCTGTCGCAAGGGCGGGACCCTCTCGGTGCTGGGCGTCTACGGCCTGCTGGACAAGTTCCCGATGGGCGTCGTCATGAACAAGGGCCTCACCGTGCGGACGGCCCAGCAACACGGCCAGCGCTACGTGCCGGACTTACTCGAGTACGCCGCGGAGGGGGAACTCGATCCGTCGTACCTGGCGACCCACGAGCGCTCGCTGGAGGACGGGCCGGAGGCCTACGAGATGTTCAAGCACAAGGAAGACGGCTGCATCCGGCCGGTGCTCACGCCCTGAGATCGGTTCCGAGACGCTTTCGATCGCGGGACGAGCGGCCGACGGCAAACGGCGATCAGTCGCTGGGTGAAGACTCCGGGCGGTAACCCCGACTGATGGCCTTCCAGTGGCCGGCGGCGAACCGGTAGTACGTCACGACCGCCGGCACCAGCGTCTCCAGGATCAGCGCCGCGTACAGCGCCTCGATTCCCAGCGGCGTGACGGCGTCGACGGGGCCCACTGGGATCGAGACGGCGCCGACGACGGCGACCGGGAGCGCGAAGACGTACAGACCGAGCGCCTGGCCGTAGAACGGCCAGCGGGTGTCGCCGCTCGCGCGCAGCGGGCCGGTCGCGCCGCCGCTGACCCCGCGGAAGACGACGCTCACGCAGGCGACGACGATGAAGGTCGTCACGAGCGGCAGGATCGACGGATCGTCGACGAAGATGCGGCCGACCTGCTCGGAGAAGACGAAGACGAGGGCCGCGCTGACGAGGTAGACCGCGGTGCCGAACCAGAGCACCTCGTAGCCGTACCTGTCGGCGTCGCGTTCGTCGCCGGTGCCCAGTTCCTGGCCGACCAGGCTGCTCGAGGCGAGCGAGAAGCCCCAGCCCGGCGTGTCCATCAGGTCCCGGACGCGGCGTGCGACGACGTAGGCGGCCACGACGTTCGGGCCGAACAGGGCGACGATCGCGAGCATCGGGAACTGCGCGGCCCGACGGGCGGCGTTCGTGAACACTAGCGGCGTGCCGATGGAGACGACGTCCCGGATGTCTTCGACCGTCGTGTAGGGCCGCCCGAGGTCGATCGTCACGGGGAACTCGCCGATCACCGGGAGCCGGCCGACGGTGAACCCGGTGACGAAGGCCGCTAACACGAGGACGTTCGCCAGCACCGTCCCGATGGCCGCACCGACGACGCCCAGTTCGATGACGAACAGCAGGACGGCGTTGACCGCGACGTTGACGACCGCGCCGCCCGCCCGGAGTACCATCGGCGTCCAGGCGTCGTCTGCGCCGACGAGCGTCCGGCTGCCGATCAGGTTCAGGGCGGCGAACGGAACCCCGAGCGCGACGACCCGGAGGTAGTCCGCGCCGTAGGCGAGCGACGCGGCGTCGTCCCCGACGAGGTCGATCAGGCGCTCCGGGGCCGTCCAGTACAGCGCCGCGAGCGGGACGGTCAGCGCGACGACGACGACCGCGCTCGTCGTCACCGCCAGCGACAGCTCCTCGGTCGCCCGGGCGCTGTAGCGCTGGGAGACCAGGCTGATCGTCGCGCCGGCGACGCCGCCGCCGAAGGCGAACGCGATCGCCCAGAAGGGGGTCGCGAATCCGACGCCGGCGATGGCCGCCGGGCCAAGCGCGATGCCGACCATCGCCACGTCGGCCGCGGACTTCGACATCCGGGCGATGCCGGTCACGATGCGCGGCCAGGCGAGATCGGTCGTTCGCTCGACGCGGCGCTGATCGACGATCCCGGCGCGAACGAGCAGGGACCCGATCGACAGCAGGAGCCAACGGAACGGATTCGGCACTCGAGAAGCCACGAATAACCGTTCGTGTCTCAGCGCTAAAACTCTTCATACCTCAGCGATACGTCATGGTTGATCACGCGCTATCGACGACGTTATCGGTCGTGTGTGAACGAATGGGACACATACTACTAGATTACAATAGTATCTCGAGTGCGACGATCGCGCCGGCCGACATCCGCGTTCGGGCCGGGGTCGCGTTCCGTCGGTGCTCAACAATCAGTTCGTAATCGATCCCCGCGGATGCAGGCAGTACAGGCTTCCCGCGGACCGGCCCAGCCTCGGATATGTGCGCACGGTTCTCGGAGGACGACGTCGAGAAACGAGTCGAAAACGCGAACGGCGAGGTGATCGGCGCGATCACGGCCGTCGAGGGCGACACCGCCCACGTCGAACCGAAACAGGGGGTGATGGACTCGATCAGGGCGGCCCTGGGCTGGAATCGAACGCACGAGGACACCGTGTTGATCCACGAGGACGCGATCGCCGGGGTGTCGGCGGACGTGATTCGACTCGAGGAGACCGACGCACAGGCCGACGACGACACCGAGGCCGAAAGCCAGGCTGCAACCGGCCCGCCCGACCGGGCGGACGCCGAGACCGATCGATCGGACCCCGATATCGACGAGGACGCCCGCACCGAGCCGGCCGCAGCGAGCGAGCCGACGCGCGAAGCCGACCCCGAACCGTCTGACGGCCCGGAGTTCGAACCGGAGGACGCCGCAGAAGAACCCGGCAACGCCGCGGAGCGAGAGCCGGATCGCGATCGCGGTCCGGAGCCGGACCCGACCGCCCCTCGCAACGCGGCCGAACGGCCGAGCGGCGACGGCGGCCGGGGGACGACCGCCGACCCGGACGCACCGGAACCGACTCCCGAACCGGATCGGGCCGAGTCCGAAGCCGAGGGACCAGGCGACGTCGAGGAGCCGACCGAGGCCGGTGCTACCGAACCGAGTGCGACCGACGAGGTGGAACCGGTCGGGAGCCCCGACGAGCCGTCTCCGACCGAAGAAACGGCGACCGAACCGGCCGAGTCGCCGGCGATGGCCGAAGACGCCGCGACCGACGACCGGCCGTCGACGGCGGAGATGGACCTCGCCGACGAGCTAGATCGGGGCGTCGACATCGAGTCGGCCGCCGGCGAGCACGACGGCCTAGACGACGAGCCGAGTCCAACTGCGGACGACGACCTGACCGACGAAGTGAACACGGGCGTCGATATCGCGGCGGCCGCGGACGCCGTCGAAGCCGAGGGAGCGGCTGACGCCGACGTCGCGGGATCGTCGAGCGAGGAACGCGACCTGGCCGACGAGCTGAATCGGGGCGTCGACATCGAGTCGGCCGCCGGCGAGCACGACGGCCTGGACGACGAGCCGAGTCCGACTGCGGACGACGACCTGACCGACGAAGTGAACACGGGCGTCGATATCGCGGCGACCGCGGACGCCGTCGAAACCGAGGAAGCGGCCGACGCCGACGTCGCGGGATCGTCGAGCGAGGAACGCGACCTGGCCGACGAGCTGAATCGGGGTCCCGACATCGAATCGCTCGCGGCCGAAGCCCGCGAGCCGGACGCCGACATCGATCCGGAGAGTATCGCGGGGCAGGAAGTACCCGCCGAAGGCGGGAGTGAGGGGGCCGATCGGCGGACCATCGCCGAAAGCGAGTCCGACCTCCATTCCGCGATCGACCGTCGGCCGGCCGAGACGGCCGACGAGACCGAACGAACGCCGCTCGAGGGGTTCGATCCCGGCTCGTCGGCGGCGACCAGTGACCGACACCAGGCGACTACGCCACTGTCGGCGATGATCGCCGTCCAGCAGGCGGCGCTGGAATCGAGCCAGCGGGCGATTCAGCAGGGTCTCGCGCTCCAGGAGACGATGGCTCGACGCGCACTCACCGGGCAGACGACGCTGCACCGCCAGCAGCTACGACTCGCCCGGACGGCCGCCACGGCGCCCCTGGAGATCGCCGCCGCGATGACGGGGACGGAGACGGGAGACCGGCCGCCTCGCAACGACGAGCAGGGTAGCGCCGACACGGCGGGCAAGCGACTCGAACTCGTCGACGGGCTCGATGCGATGTACCGCAGGCGGCTCGTGGACGCGGGGATCGCCTCACTCGACGACCTCGCGCGGGCCGACCGCGAGACCGTCGCCGACGCCGCCGGCGTGACCGAGGCGCGTGCAGCCGGCTGGATCGAGCAGGTTGACGTCTGAGACGCCAACCGCGCCATCGGTGGCGGGTTCGGTCGACGCCGCTCTCGATCCGGGTAGCCGACGGCGGTCGACCGACCACGATCCGCGATGAGAAGGGGCTTTACGGTGTCGTCCCTGGGTCGAAGTAATGAGGCGACGTCGGCTGTTGCTCACCGGAGGTGCGGTCGCGGTAACCGGACTCGCGAGCGCCGCGGGTCGGCCGTCCGGCGACGACGCGTTGCTGGCGGCGGCGCGTCGATCCGACGGTACGGGCGAGACCGAGGCGTCGACGGAGACGATCCTCGCTGACACCGTCTACGAGACCACGCTGTTCGTCCGCGACGCGGGGCGCGACGGCCCCACGGCGATGGTCTTCGGCGGCGTCCACGGCGACGAACGAAACGGCATCGAGGTCGCGCGCGAAGTCGCCGACTGGCATCCCGATGCGGGACGGCTCGTCGTCGTCCCCGAGACCAACCGCGCGGCCGTCGACGACGATTCGCGGGAGGGTCCCGACGGAGACCTGAATCGCCACTTCCCGGCCGGTGAGGAGCCGGCGAGCGAACTCGCGCGCGGAATCTGGGACGCCGTCGCACGCCACGAGCCCGACGTCGTCCTCGACCTCCACCGATCGCTCGGCCTGGCCGCCGTTCATCCGCAGTACGTCGGCCAGGCGGTCTTCCACTCAGCGGACGCGCGCGGCGACGACCTCGCGGCGTACCTCAACGAGGTCGCCGTCCCGTGGGCCATGCCGTTCCACCGGGTTCGAGCGCGAGAGACGAACGCGTCGGGGCCGTTGCTCTTCCAGAAGGCGATCCGGGAGTTCGAGGCGACCGGCTACCTCTTCGAGACGACCGAGTTCCTGCTCGATCGGGCGGCGCGAAACGAGGTAACGCGGCTCGCGGCGGCGAAGGTGCTGGCGTTCCACGGGCTGCTCACGGAGGGGGGCCGATGACGACCGCCGACATTCGGCGCGCCCTTACGAGTCCCGCGACGCTCGTCACCTACGCCGTGCTGGTCGTCCCGTTCGCGATCGGCTGGCTCAAGACGGCGCTCATGACCCCGCTCGCCCTGCCTGGCTACCTGCTCTTCGTGCTCGGGACGGCCGTCGGCAAGGCGATCGCGCCCGGCATCGAGTTCTGGGTCTACTGGGTGCCGTTCCTCGGCGGGTGCTACGGACTCGCGGCCGCGGTCGGCTACGGCTACGAGCGGTGGCGCGACGGGGCAAGCGCGCTCGACTAACGGGAGCGATGCGCCGTCGCAACCGCGGCCGTGGCCGTGACGGGCCGCGATTTATTGCGTTCCGGACCATCGGTCGGACCACAGCGGATCCTGAGCGATGACCCGAGACGATCACTACAAACTGTTCGGCGTCTACCTCTCGGCGCCAGCCTTCGACGCGCTCGCCACGCGCCTGTACGAGGACGCCGGCGTCGTCGATTACGAGAACTACTTCGACCCGTCCGCGTCGACGGTCCCCGTCGGCGACCCCGGTGCCGACGCGACCGACGACCTCGTCTCGGACCTGGTCGCAGACTTCGCCGACCTTTACGACGCGGCGGATTTCGAGGCCGCCAGGCGGGTCGACCCCGATTCGTTCACCCTTGCGCATCTCGCGGCGGATCCCCAGACGGTGACGAACGCCCGCGAGCGGTTTCAGGCGGCCGCCACGATTCAGGACACGGACCTGCGGACGGTCCACACCGCGATTCTATCGGCGTTCCTCGACGCGGAGGCGGACCTCGACGACCGATAGCGTCTGCGGAGTAGCGGCGGACAGCACGCCTGTTGTGGCGGCTCAGCGGATCGGGATGGATATCCGGTCGCTTCTCGGCTCGAAAAACGACGGCCGTTCAGGCCGCTTGACGCTCGACGATGCTTACCCAGTGATCGACGTACTCGGCCTCGTGGTCGCTGGCGTACCGGTTCGCCTCGGCCCAGTCCGAGCACTCCCGATCGAGGTCACAGCTGTCACACTGTAGTACGTATGCCATGTTGTATCATACAACGCGAGTTCGCTTAAACGTTCGTCGGGAGTGTCACCGCCGGCAACCGTCGCTCGTTCGGACGACGCGATCGGATGGGCGGCTCCGTCGACTACGGTTCCGCTCCGTCGTTCCTATGTCAATCGGGATCGAACGCCAGACTGGCTGGCGATCGAGACGATTCGTATGCGGGCCAGGCGTCTGCCGAAGACACGAAGATTCATTTTGGCTGGATTTGATTTGAGATTGATGTATCGATATACGCCGGACGACATCGATCACGAACGCGCTGACCACCAGGCGGTCATTCAGGGCGCCGACGATCGCGATGCGAAGCGGATCGGCAATCTCGGGGAACTCGCGTTCGAACAGTTCTGTCGCGAGTACCTGCCCGTCGAGATGTGGGAGTGGAAAAACGAGGACGCGATCAGGCGGTGTAACCCGGAGAGTTTCTCCGGCCACGACTTTGAGGTCTTCGGCTACGAGGTGGACGTGAAGTCGTCGCGGGACGTCTCAGCGTTCTTACCCGAGTCGCTCGTCGAGCGCGATCCCGACGACGATATTGTGGTGATGGTCTGGCATCGTGACGACGAAGATAGTCTGATGTTGCTCGGCTGGGAGCGCCTCGCGACGCTCAAATCGAAGGCCGAGTACTCCGGCGAATCACCGGCGAAACTCGACCACCTCGCGGCCCGACCGATGAACGAACTGCTCGACCTCGGACCGAACACTGCCCACATGAACCAGAAGCCTGAGAATCCGTTCCAGCCAGGCGATCGCGTTGTGAAGGCCGAGGACGAGGATCCGTCCATCGGCGTCGTGGTCGAGGTGCTGCCGCCGGAGAAGAATACTGGCGCGTTCGGGCAGGAGATCGACGGGGAGGTAGTCAGCGTTGCGTTCCCGAGTTCACTCGACAAGGGGCCGGCCGATTGGCGTGAGTACCACCCGGCGATTCTCGCGTCGTACTGTGTCGATACGGATATCAAGCTCTGGAAGTACAAACACGAAAATCTCGAGTTCGCGGCGAACCCATACGTGCCAGGCGACCGCGTGATCAAAACCAGTCACGACGATCCGGATACGGCTGTTGTGGTCGAGACTCCGAACGGGCCTACCGGTGACGACGTTACCGTTGCGTACCTGAACGCTTTCGATGACGAGGGCGTTTGGCCCGGGAAGTTAGCGGAGCACTGTGAAGAGAACGGGATCAAATGCTACACGTACGAGCACTCGCAACTCGAGTTTCTACAGCGGGTTGAATAAAGCCACTATCACGCCTACGCTATCTATGGGTTCTCGCGAACGAAGTGTGCGAGTAGGTGGGGCAGATTTGAACTACGCCGAGACGTGCTCGCTCCGCTCGCACCACAAGGGTGAAGGCAATATCACTTCCCTGTAGATCCTGTCTGCCCGCACTACGGCGTTCCCGTCAGACAACCATGATGGAACGTCGATCCCAAATGAAACCCGAACGCTTCTACTAGATTCTTCGGAATCTTCCACTATCGCATTACTTATGGTGTCTCTCCAGATGGCGTTAAATTCATATTCCTTGAACATACAGTTTGACAGATATGGCAACACTAACGTGTCTTGGGGATTGTGCTATCGGCCTATGAGTCCCAGTATCCGTCTGCGAACGTCCTCGGCTGAGTCATATGTTTGGTCATCAGTTGAAGAGAGTACCTCCTCCAGGGGTTTCTTGCCGCCCTGAATTTCAAGTTCATAATCGCCATAGGCCTCAACCAACTCAGTTGTCGTGGTTGGATAGTCGTGCGATTTGAGCGCTTCATCAAGATCACCAAGCCGCACGCTTTCGTCATCAAACAGCGGTTCCTTTTCATCGCCGCGGGCTTTAGCCTCCTCTAATTCTCGCTCACGCTGGCGATTCTCTTCACGATCTGCTTGCTCATCTCGACCCTGTTTATCATCTGCCATATACAACAGTAGGAGATCCAGACGAATATAACTCTCGGCGGTTGGTTCGCAGGCACATTCTATCGGCTAATTCAGGATTCATTTGGAGAAAATAACGTAGCCCTTGTGCTGACTACATCCTCTATATTCAGCAGGCGACTTTTGGCATGCTTCGGACAAATCAATAGCTGCCTCGGTAACTGCTTGCCCTATGCTGGCCAGAGCTACCACAACCAAATACCGTGAAAATAAGGGTTGATACACTTCTTTGCTCGTCCGTGCTTCCCGCTGGTAACAGATCACCGGTAGAATTATCATTCCAGATTCCGTTAGTACAATCGCACAACGGCGACAGCCCCCGACAAGGGACTTGATGGAATCCAGTTTCCAATACTGGCTTCACCTATAAACGTCCCTACGCTGTCCGTGGGTTCTCGCGAACGAAGTGAGCGAGTGGGTTGGGGCAGATTTGAACTGCCGACTTCCTCCGTGTGAAGGAGGTATCATAACCGGACTAGATCACCAACCCGCACGAGGTGATATCGGTGCGTTCGACTTAAGGCTTCCTTTCGTCGATCGTCGTCGGCACCGATCGAGCGGGTCGTTCCCACACGACTCCGCACTGCACCGACCGCCTGGCGAGCCCGCGTCGCTCAATCGCGGCCGCATCGTTACGGACGCGTTCGCGACCCTGGCCAAGCCCGAACGCCGAGCCGGTGGGAGACCGCTGCCGCAATCGAGTTGTATACGGCCCTGGGAGCGAACGATCGCCCATGAACGAACTGCAGCCGGTCGCGCTCGAGCGCGAGGGAGCGACCGCCGACCTGGTCGTCGAGGGCGGGCGCGTCTACTGTTCGCACCGCCAGGCGTTCCTCGAGCGCGACATCGCGGTCGTCGGCGACAGGATCGCCGCGTTGCTCGAGGACGCCGCGTCCGTCACGGGCCCCGAGACGACGGTCGTCTCGGCGGCCGATCGCGTCGTCCTGCCGGGACTGATCGACGCGCACACGCACGCTGATCTCCAGCTGATCCTCGATCGATCGGTCCCGGACGTGCTCGCGACCGGGACGACCGCGATCGTCACCGAGAGCTCCGGCCTGGGCGTGCTGTTCGGCAGCCGCGGCGTCGAGACCGTCCTCGAGCGGACCGCCGACTGCCCGCTCACGACGTATCTCACCCTGCCGCCCCAGGGCTTCGTCGACACGTTCGAGCCGGCGACCGGCACCGCTGCGGAACTCGAATCGCTCGCCGACCTGCTCGATCGCGAGCGAGTGGTGGGCGTCGGCGAGATCGACTGGATCCACGTCGTCGGCCGCGACGCGCCGATCGAGGGGCTCTACGAGCGTGCACGCGAGGCGGACGCGACGATCGTCGGACACGGCGCGGGCTGTCGCGGCGCGTCGCTGCGCGCGTTCGCGACCGTCGCGGACAACGACCACGAGGCGATCTCGGCCGACGGCATCCGCGAGCGCGCCGACAACGGGATCCACGTCGTCGGCCGCTGTGGCTCCATTCGAGACGACCTCGACGCGCTCATCGAGGCATTCCCCGATCTCGACCGCCGCAGCGTCTCGCTGTCGACCGACGGCGTCTGGCCAGGCGACCTGCTCGAGGGATTCGGGATGGCCGAACTCGTTTGCCGGTTGATCGACGCCGGCATCGCCCCGGCGGACGCGATCGACGCCGCGAGCCGCAACACCGCGGAACATTTCGGACTCGCCGATCGCGGCGTCGTCGCGCCAGGCGCGGTCGCCGACCTCCTCGTCGTGGACGACCTCGAGACGATGGCAGTCGAGACGGTTCTCGCCGAAGGAGAGATCGCGGTCGCTGACGGCGAGCCGGTCGTCGAGCCGAGGACGGACCCGTACCCCGACTACGTCTACGACACCGTTTCAGTCGACCTCGACCGCGACCGGTTCACCGCGTCGCGCGCGGCCGCGCCCGACGGCACCGTCCGCGCGATGGCGGTCGATCGCGGGCTCGTGACGACCGAGACGACCGTCGATCTCGGTGTCGGTGACGCCGATCCCGATCCCGACGAGGAGACCCCTCAGCGACTCGGACCCGCTCCTGAGCGCGACGCGCTCACCGCCACCCTGTTCGACCGCGATCCGGCGACCGAAGACCGACGTTTCACCGGCTTCCTCACCGGCTACGGCCTCGAATCGGGCGCCGTCGCCACGACCGCCACCTGGGAGACGGCCGGCCTGGTGACCGTCGCCGCGGACGCCGACGACGCCGTCGTCGCCGCCGAGCGGGTCGCGTCGACGGGTGGGGGCACCGCGGTCGCTCGCGACGGCGAGGTGGTGGCCGATCTCCCGATGCCGATCGCCGGAACCGCGGCCGAGCTCCCGCCCGAACGATTCGCAGCCCGAGCCGCGGCCGTCGCGGACGCGCTCCGCGACGGGGGTGTCGACGTCGAGCGGCCGCTGTTGACGGTCCAGACGCTCACGTTCCCCGGCGTCCCCGCGCTGAAGCTCACGCCGTCGGGCTACGCGGACGTCCTCGGTCGGTCGCTCGTCGGCCTCGATCCCGAATCGGACGCCGGCGCGGACTGACGGGACTGCTCGGAGCCGCGCCCGCCCCGTGCTTAGTACTCGGGTGCGTCCTCGCGTTCGCCGTCGCGAGCGTTGACGACGCGGGCGAACGTGAACAGCCCGTCCGAGAGCCGGTTGAGGTACTGGACCGCGTCCTCGTTGATCGCTTCCGACTCGGCGAGCGCGACCGCCCGCCGCTCCGCGCGGCGGCAAACGGTCCGGGCGTGGTGCAGCGCCGCCCCATCGTCGCCGCCGGTCGGCAGGATAAAGGAGGTCAGGGGCTCGAGTTCCTCGTCGTACTCGTCGATCCAGTCCTCGACGGTCTCGACGTGATCCGCCCGGATCGCCGGATCGTCCTCGTCAGGGTCCGGGTTCGCGAAGTCCGCCTGAACGACGTGGAGGTGGTTCTGGATCGCCGCTAGGCGCTCGTTGATATCGTCGTGGTCGGTCGGCCGGATCGTGCCGATGAGGGCGTTGAGTTCGTCGACGGTTCCGTAGGCCTCGATGCGGGCGCTGGCCTTCGAGACGCGGGTCATGTCCCGGAGGTCGGTCTGACCCTCGTCGCCGCGACCGGTGTAGATCGACATGGCTGGACCGACGGACGGATTGCACTTAATTTCCGGTCTTCACCGGTCCTTCGGGGTCGATCGCCGGCGAGGGCGTCGAACCGACCGTCGCCGAAATCAGTACGTTAAACTCGCTTCGTTCGTTACCGTCGGGTATGGCTCTGGAACTCGACCACGAGTGTCCCAACTGCGGCGGCGAGAAGACGTTCTACCGCGCCGCGAGCACGTCGCTGCACCTCGGCGAGAAGATCAAGTGGCACTGTCCGGACTGCGACTACGGCTTCGTCCAGATCCGCGAGAACGGCACCGTCGTCGACTCGAGCGCCGCGTAATCGCGAGGACGACCGCTCGATCCGGTTTCGCGTCTCGCCCTCGATCACCGATTTCGAGGCACACCGCTTCTCACGTCTCACACGTTTCGACCGCGTCCGCGGTACGTCGACCCCGTCACGAGAGCGATCGACGGGTGAAAACCGACCGCGAGCGCGGTTTCGCCGCGCTCGGCGTCCGCCGACTTATGACTCGTCGTCGAGCGCCTGCCAGGAGAGTCGCGGGGTCCGCGCGGCGCTCGTCTGATCGATCCGGCGCGCGGCGGTTCGTTCCGGCGCGTCGGCGAGGGTCTCGCCGTCCTCGTCGACGACGGCGTTGAACGCCGCGGCGAGCCGATCCAAGGTGTCCTTGCTCTCGACCTCGGTCGGCTCGGTCATCAGCGCCTCCGGCACGATCTCGGGCCACTTGGTCGTCGGCGGGTGGACGCCGTAGTCGAGCATCCGCTTTGCCACGTCCGCGGCGTCCTGCTCGCCCGCGCTGGCAACGAACTCGTGGTGGAACGGCCCGTAGGGGACGTCGTACTCGATCCGCTCGGCGAGGTAGTTCGCGTTGAGCACCGCCGAGGCGCTGGCGTCCGCCAGGCCCTCGTCGCCGAGCCTGGCGATGTAGGCGAAGGCCTTGATCAGCACCAGCCAGTTCCCGTGGAAGCCGTGGACCTTGCCGATGGTGTGGTCGGGCTCGAACAGTTCGTAGACCGGTTCGTTGGCTTTCGAGCCGTCGGCGCGCTCACGGACCCGCGGCGCGGGCAGGAACGGCGCCAAGTCGTCGACGACGCCGACCGGACCGGCCCCCGGCCCGCCGCCGCCGTGGGGCGTCGCGAACGTCTTGTGGACGTTGTAGTGCATCACGTCGAAGCCCATGTCGCCTGGCCGCGCGCGGCCGAGCAGGGCGTTCAGGTTTGCCCCGTCGTAGTAGAGTAAGCCGCCGACGTCGTGGACCATCTCGGCGATTTCGGCGATGTCGCGCTCGAACAGTCCGAGGGTGTTCGGGTTGGTCAGCATGAGCGCGGCCGTGTCCTCCGAGAGGGCGGCCTCGAGCGCGTCGAGGTCGACCCGCCCGTCCTCGTCGCTTGGCAGCGAGACGACGTCGTAGCCGCCCAGCGCGGCGCTGGCGAAGTTGGTGCCGTGGGCGCTCTCGGGGACGATAACCTCGTCGCGGCCCCCCTCGCCGTTGTGCTCGTGGTAGGCCGCGGCGACGCGGATGCCGACGAACTCACCGGCTGCGCCCGCGGGCGGCTGGAGCGTCACCGCGTCCATCCCGCCGATCCGGCCGAGGTAGTCCTGGAGCCGGTACATGAGTTCGAGGGTGCCCTGAACGGACGCCTCGGACCGGTCGGGGTGGACGGCCGCCGAGGGCAGCGCCGCCACGTCCTCGGTGAACTTGGGGTTGTACTTCATCGTACACGAGCCCAGCGGGTAGGGGCCGCTGTCGATCCCGTAGATCATCTGCGAGAGCCGCGTGTAGTGGCGCGCCAGTTCAGGTTCCGACAACTCGGGCAGTTCGAGCGAGTCCCGAGTGAGGTCGTCGGGCAGCGGCGAGTCGGTCTCGATCGTCCCGTCGGCGTCGCTCCCGTCGCCGCCGTCGCCGTCACCGTTGCCAATTTCGACCCGCGTCAGGTCCTTCTCCGAGAGCAGCGGCTCGTACTCGCCGTCGTCGACGTAGCGGGCCTGGTCGTAGCGCGACTGCGAGTCGGTCCGGTCGTCCGAGCCGGCGTTTCCGTCCGTCATCGGACCACCTCCTCGACGGCCTCGACGAAGCGATCGAGCCGCTCGTCGGGGACGCCGGCGACGCAGATCTGGATCTCGTGTTCGCCGACGACGTGGACCGCAAAGCCCAGCCGTTCGAGATCCGCCGCGATGGCCGCGGCGGGTTGATCGACACGCGCGACGAACTCCCGGAAGTGGTGACGGTCGTGGACCGGCGCTTGCACGCCGACGATCTCGTCGACTCGGTCGGCGAGGGTCGCCGCGCGCGTGACGCCGCGGTTCGCCAGGTCGACCATTCCGCTCGGGCCGAGAGCCGCGGCGTGGATCGCGGTCCGGAGCGCGACCCACGCCTGGTTCGTGCAGATGTTGCTCGTCGCGCGCTCCCGGCGGATGTGCTGTTCGCGGGTCTGGAGCGTGAGCGTGAACGCGCGGCGGTCGGTCGCGTCCTCGCCGACGCCGACCAGGCGACCGGGGACCTGGCGGAGGTAGTCCTCGCGGGTGGCGAACAGGCCCAGGCCCATCCCGTAGCTGGTCGGGAGGCCGAGCACGCTCGCGTCGCCGATGACGACGTCAGCGCCGACGTCGGCGGGCCGCTGGAGCAGAGAGAGGGCGATCGGGTCCGAGCCGAGCGTAAACAGGGCGTCGTGCTCCTCGGCCAGCGAGCCGATCTCCGCGAGGTGCTCCTCGACGGCCCCGCGGACGGTCGGGTTCTCGGCGTAGACCATGACGACGTCCTCGTCGATCGTTTCCTCGAGTCCCGCGAGGTCGACGGTGCCGTCCGCGACCGGGAATGTCTCGACGGCGAGATCGGTGCCGGCGACGTAGTTCTCGAGCGTGCTCCGGCGTTCCTCGCGCAGGAGCGTCGGTTCGGGCACGAGCACGCGGTGGCCCGTGGTGGCGCGGACGCGGTCGGCCAGCGTGGCCGCCTCGCCCAGCGCCGTCGCGGCGTCGTAGATCGAGCAGTTCGCGACCTCGAGGCCGGTCAGTTCGACCAGCAGCGACTGGTACTCGAACAGGGCCTGCAGGAACCCCTGGGAGATCTCGGGTTGGTACTGCGTGTACGAGGTGAGAAACTCCGAGCGGTCCGCGAGGTGATCGACCAGCGACGGGACGTAGTAGCCGTAGTGGCCCCGACCCAGCAGTTCGGTCACCTCGTCGTTGCGGCCCAGGATCGAGCGCACCAGGCGTCGGGTTTCCCGTTCGGTTCGCGGGTCGATGTCGAACTCTCCGTCGAAGCGCACCGCGTCAGGAATATCGAAGAGGTCCTCGACGGTGTCCGCATCGACCGCTTCGAGCATCGTCGAGCGGTCCTCCTCCGTGTGGGGAGCGTACGGACTCCCCGTGGCGTGTGATCCGTGCATAGTCAGCGGTAGCCGTGGTCTCGGTCGGTCGAGTCGCATCCCCTCCCGCGTCGACGGCGGCGTTCGATCCGAGACACGATACCTGCTTCTAACGGACAGGGGGTAATGAACGCACCCGTTTCGAGTGTGCGAGTGTCACGCGAGCGACGTAGCTAGCCCCGATCGGCGGGCGACTGCGAGCCGACGAGTCATGAGCGCCCCTCGTCGGCCCTGCAATCGCCGTGCGGACCACTATGCGCGCTGGCGGTGTCGGGGGGTGCCATGGTCGACGACCGCGACGACCGAGACGGCCCTCTCGATCGCGACGACCAGGAGATCGGCGCGACGGTCGCCGAGGACACCGACGCCCTGCTCGGCGTGCTTCCGCACTTCTACCGCGGCGAGGTCAGCCAGGCAAACAGCGCGCAGGACCGCATCGATCGCACGACCGACTGGGCGATCGCCCTGCTCGCGGCCCTCCTGTCGCTCGTGTTCTCGAGTCCGACCATGCCGGCGTTCCTGTTGCTCATCGGCCTCTTCGTCCTCGCGATCTTCCTCGTCTACGAGGTCCGGCGCTACCGGTTCTACGACCACTGGCGCGCTCGCGTCCGCTTCGTCCAGGAGAACGTGTTCGCGAACGCCTTGGAACCCGTCGGCGTCGAGCACCCGGCCTGGCGCGAGGAGTTGAGCGACGACCTCCGGAACCCGACGTTCAAGGTCTCGACGCTGGAGGCGCTCTCCCGGCGAATCCGTCGCGTCTACGGGCTGTTGTTCGCGGTGATCGGCGTCGCCTGGGCGTTCAAGGTCACGCTGTTCACGCCGGAACGGCAGTGGACCGAGGCCGCCGAACTCCCGGGCGTCCCCGGCGCGCTCGTGGCGGCGGGCCTCGGCGTCTTCTTCGTCGTCGTCCTCGCGCTCGGTCTCTGGCCGACCAGGCGCCGGGCGAAGGGCGAGATTCACGGCGCGGAACCGGGCGACTGGAAGAACGACTGAGCGACCGGCGAACGGCTCGGTTACGAGTCGGCGTCGCGTTCCGACTCCGACTCGGAGGCAGGGTCGGGATCGGGGTCAGCGTCGGGATCGGCCACCGACTCGGCGCGCCGCTCGGATTCCGAATCGGCCGCCTCGGGTTCGGTGGTCGTCGATTCCGCGGCGACGGCCTCGGTTTCGTCGTCAGCGTCGGCGTCCGTTCCCGTCCCATCGATACGCTCCCGAGCGAAGATGTCGAGCGTGAGCTTCGCGCCGCCGAGGACGACGGGGCCGACGAACAGCCCCACCGCGCCGAAGGCGATGAGCCCGCCGAAGATCCCGACCACGATGATCGCCGAGTTGAACGCGCTCGTCCGCCCGATGAGCGCGGGCCGGAGGTAGGTGTCCGAGAGCGTGACGAGCAGACCGTAGACCGCGAGCCCGGCGGCGGCGACCGGCCGACCGATCGCGACCAAATACAGTGAGACGGGCAGCCACACGCCGAAGGCCCCGACCAGCGGGAGGAGGGTGAGCAGGAAGGTAAGGACGGTGAGCAACACGACGGCGGGGATGCCGAGCACCGCGAGGCCGACACCGAGTAGCACCGCCTGGATGACCGCGACGAGGACGTTGCTGATGACCGACGCCTGCATGAGCTCGTCCAGTTCCGCGAACAGCTCCCGCTGGATCTCGTCGTCGAGCGGGAGCACGTGGTACGACCAGGCCAGCAGTCGGTCGCCGTCGCGCAACAGCGCGAAGCAGACGAACAGCGTGATCGTCAGCCCGATCGCGATGCCCGGCAGGCCGCCGACGATGTCGAGCGCGCCGGTCGCGAACCCCTGTAGCCCGCCCGTTATCGCGTCCTGATACGATTCGTACAGCCCGGCCAGATCGACCGCGTACCCCCTGTCGGCGAGCGCCCGCTCGATCGTCTCTATGTCCACGTCTCCGTTCCGAACGGCGGTGACGAGCTGGCCGGTCTGTCGGAGCGCGACGCTGAGGATATACGCCAGCGGCAGGACGATGACGAGTATCGCGACGACGACGGAGACGAACGCGGCGATCATCGGTCGCACGTACTCCTCGAGGCGTCGCTGAAGGGGCACGAGGATGTACGCGAGGACGACGCCGAAGAGGACATACTGCAGGTACGGCAGGATGATAAACAGCGCGAGGACGGTACTACCCAGCGCGAGTGCGGTCAGGACGGGCTGTTCGACGACCCACGCCGGCGGCTCGTGACGATCTGCCATATGTCCGGGTGCGACGCCCCGATAGATGAGTCCGATGGAAGGAGCAGTCGAACTGCCGGCCAGGCGAGCCAGCCTGGCAGTGACCCGAACCGAGACCTACCGAATCGGTCCTATTCGACGTACCGGTACTTCCGCTCGCCCATGCGACCCCAGCCGTCGAAGACGAACTCCTCGCTGGGCGTCGTGAACTCCTCGACGTCGACGTCCATGTCGTGGTTGTGGGCGTCGTGGATCTCCTCGTAGTCCTCCCAGCTGAGTTCGTACCGTTCGGCGAGCTGCTCGTCGACGTTCAGCGCCTCGATTTCTTCCTTCCAGCCGTCGCGGACCGTCTCGGCGTGGATCTCCGCCTGGGCGCCGCTGCCGTAGGAGCCGACCAGCAGCCGTTCGCCGGTCAGTTCGCGGTCGTTCTCGAGGGCGTGTTTGAGCGTGCTCGCGCGAGCGACGTGGACGGAGCCGGTGTACCAGTTGCCGACCTCGCGGGAGATCGTCAGCGACGGATCGATGGCCGCGTCGTACCACTCGGCGTATTGGTCGGTGTCTTTGAGCGCGTCCATGTATTCCCGGAGCGCGTCGCGGAACTCCTCGTCGGAGTCGAACGCTTCGGGCCGGGGCTGGCGCCCGATCTCCTCGGCGAGTTCGTCCTCGATGCCCGTGTCGCGGATGATGTGGCGGTAGGCCAGCAGGGCGGCCTTCCGGACCATGCCCGGGAAGGGAGTGTGGAAGGGGGCGTAGACGAAGTCGTCCTCGTGGACCTCGCCGGCGACGCTCTCGAAGTCCTCTAGGGCTTCGCGCATCCGCGCGAGGTAAACCTGGACGGAGCGCTTGCCGTCGACGGAGGGGAACTGCTGGTTGGGCTTGAGGAAGTCGGTCTCGTCGGCCGAGCCGTAACCCTGCTCGGTCGAGAGTTCGACCAGATCCGGGTCCTCGCTGATGAGCATCGCGACGGCGCCGGCGCCCTGGGTCGCTTCGCCGTCGTCGCCGCGGGCGTACAGCGCCGTGTCGGTCGCGATGACCAGCGCCGATCGGCCGCGGTTGCGGCCCGCGCGGATCCAGTTACAGGCGTCGTCTAAGCTCTGGGTACCCGCGATACAGGCGAACTTCCGTTCGCCCTTGTTGGCGTGGTGGAAGTTGCCGTCGTAGACCTGTTCGAGACAGCCAGCGACGTACGTCGAAACCGGCTTCGAATTATCGAACGCGCTCTCGGTCGCGACGTCGATCCGGCCGATATCGTCGGGTTCGAGCCCTTTGCGCTCCATCAGCCGGTGGGCAGCGTTGGCGCCCATCGTGACGATGTCTTCGTAACTGTCCGGGAAGGAGCTGACGTTGAGGCCGAGCCCTTTCGTGTACTTCTCGGGGTCTTCGCCCTTCTGCGGGGCGAACGTCCCGGGAAGGTCGAGCTTGAGGTTCCCGGTCCAGATCTCGACGGCGTCGATACCGACTGCAGTCATACGTCGTCAATACAGGTGATAGTACAAGGTATTGTCGTTCGTTGTATCGACGATCGTCGAATAAGTCGCCGATTTATCGTTCTCGTCGTCCGATTGCCCGTGACCGATGCGAAGCGCCGATTAACGGTCGATTCGAGGCGGAAAATAACGTACGATCCGGGTACAGGTCAGTTCGAAATCGCGAGCGATCGACGACTCGCGTCCCCGAACACACGCGGCGTACGGGTCGGGCGCGATCTCACACTCACTAGATCGAGTGCCGAAAAGACGGCCGTCCGCGACGAACGTCTCTATTACTCGTCCTCCTCGACGACCTCCGGGTCGCTCATCGCGCTCTGGAGGCTGTCGAGGCCGTTAATCCACTCGGTGACCAGGCCGTACTCGAGGTCCTCGGCGACGGTCATGTCGAGGTCCTCGTCGTCGATGACGAGCGTCCCCGCCTGAGCGGCGTAGCCGAGCGCGGCGTCTAAGTCCTCCTCGGCCTCGGCGTCAGCCGCGGCGCCGAGATAGTCGCCGACGCTTCCGTCCTCGGCCGGGCCGTTGGCGATGTACTCCTCGGCGGCGAAGAAGACGCAGACGAGACTCGTCTGAACGCCGTCGACGAGGATCAGCTTCTCCTCGTCCTCGATGTCGACCTCGCCGAGGACGATCTCGCGAACGTCTTCGATCTCGGCGAGCGCGTCCTCCTGATCGAGTTCCCCGTCGTCGTAGGCCGAGACGATCTTGGCGACCGCGATGGCCGTGTCGTCCTGCAGGTTGAGCAGCAGCCGCGCCGATGACTCGTCCTCCGGATCGATGTCTTCGTCCTTGATTCGACCGATCCAGTTCTGCCAGCGTTCCTCCGAGTAGAACTCGGTCGGGGGATTGCTCATACAGACACCTACACCGGCCGCTTGAAATGCCTTTCTCTACACTAGCCGAATCTAGTGACTGTCTAGTTCGACTGAAAGAGCCGTAACAGCCTCTCAAGCGCCCGTCTTCGCTCTCGTCCGCGCTCGTCGGTCGTCGTGGATCGGGCGGGGGCGACGGGCACCGAGCGAGGCGACCGACCCCGCTACTCGTCCGGCTCGAGCGTCGCTTCCGTGTCGATGTCGTACACTCGCTTCGGCGTCTCGACGTGGGCGTTCCGGACCGCCTCGTCGTGGCCGTTCTCGAGCAGCCAGCGGACTCGCCGGGGGACCGTCTTCGGACCGAGCACCGCTCCCGGCCGATCGGGGTCGTCGATGTAGTCGGTCTCCATCAAGAACGGCTCGCCGCGCTCGGCGGCGGTCTCCAAGCGGTCCTTCTCGCTCATCACGCTCGGCGTCGGCCCCGCCAGGCGGCCGCTCGCGTAGTGTTTGACGACCTTGTGGGCCGGCATGCCGGCCTCTTCGGCCCAGTCGGCTACCTCGGTCAGGTCCTCGCTGGCCTCGGTGTGCAGTTGGACGGCGCAGTCGAGGGCGGCCCCGTGCTCGAACGCGCGACGCATGACCGCGTTCGAGGCCGCCCAGACGTCGTCGTCGACCTCGTAGTGCGGGCGGCCGGACTTCAGCGCCAGGGCCTCGCCCGATTCGACGTACTCCGCCGCTACGTCGATCCCCGCCTGCATGAGGTCGCGGGCCTCCGCCGGCGTGAACCCGCGGTCGTCGACCAGGCGCGAGATCAATCCGGGGTGGACGCCGAGGACGGGCCAGGCCCGGCCCTCGAGTTCGGCCGAGGCCTCGGCGACGATTTCGATGGTGCGCTCGAAGACCGCGCGGAAATCCTCGCCGGTCTCGGCCTCGACGCCGAGGTGCCAGGAGGGTTTGTTCACCACGAGCAGGTGGGTCCCGCCGACGCGGGCGAAGTCTTTGACGGCGTCGATGCCTCGATTATTATCCGGATCGAGGTGGAGGTGGTCGTCCAGCACCGGCCGATCGTCGATCATAGCCGTATGTGAGTGGGCCGCGCTCGAAAACTCACCGACTTCGAAGCGAGCGTGTGGCCCGTTCGACGGGTCCGGCCGGTTCGATCGCTCGCCGAGACGCGCTCGCAGGACGGAATCGATGGGTAAATGATAGACTTCGTGCGTATAGGATGAAGGACCGATAGCGACCGACGAGAAATACGATTCCAATACTGTCAGAAATGGTTATTATGACGGATACAGTTAGCACAATGTGGGAATATGAGTGAGATAATATGAGTGATACTGGGGACGGACCGACCGACCAGTTCGTACAGCCCGGCAGCGGGGACCCGGACATCGAGTTCTACGGCGGCCGCGGGATGAGCGCGATCCCGATCGCGTTTTTCATCCTGTGGGCCATCGTCCAGACCGCCCTCTGGCGGATCGGGGACACCGGCGGGCTCATCGTCGGGATTCTGGTCGGCCTCATTCTGGGGATGTTCTTCGTTCGGGGGAACTGGCAGACCTACGCCAACACGATCTTCGAGGGGATGACCCAACCAGTCGCGGTGACGGCGATCGTCGCCTGGATCTGGGCCGGCATGTTCGCCCAGTTGCTCCAGGACGGCGGCTTCGTCGGCGGCCTGGTCTGGCTGGCCGACGCCGCGGGCGTCGGGGCGGCGCTGTTCCCGGCGATCACGTTCGTCCTGGCCGCCGTCTTCACGACGGGGATCGGGACGGGCTACGGCGCGAGCATCGCCTTCGTCGGCCTGTTCTTCCCGGCCGGCGTGTTGCTCGGCGCCAACCCCGTCTTGCTGTTCGGTGCGATCCTTTCGGGGGCGATCTTCGGCGACAACCTGGCGCCCGTCAGTGACACCACGATCGTCAGCGCGGTCACTCAGGACGCCGACATCGGTGGCGTCGTCGCCTCGCGGTTCAAGTACGTCATCATCGCTGCGATCATCGCCTTCGTCGGCTACGTCGCCGCCGGCCAGGCGATGCCCGGCCTCGAACTCAGCGCCGAGGCCCAGGAAGTCCTCCTCGAGGAGAGTGAGGCAATCGGCCTGATCCACCTCGTCTCGATGCTCGCCGTGATCGGCGCGGCGGTCGCCGGCCGGCACATCGTCGAGGCGATCTCGTGGGGGATCGTCCTCGCGATCGCCTTCAACCTCGTCTTCGGACTGACGGGGCTCGGCGACATCGTCATGTTCAACGCGCCCCCGGACGCGCCGCTGTCGCAGCCGCTCGAGTCCCTGCCGATCCTCACGATCGTCGAGGATCCCGACGCGATCGGCGTCACCGGGAGCCTGATGACCGGCGTCTCG
The DNA here is from genome assembly GCF_900110455.1 of Natrinema salifodinae. NCBI lineage: Archaea > Methanobacteriati > Methanobacteriota > Halobacteria > Halobacteriales > Natrialbaceae > Natrinema > Natrinema salifodinae. The sequence continues at coordinate 763,608 of NZ_FOIS01000001.1, forward strand.
GGCTTTCTGGAGTTGTCGATCCTCGTCCTGCTGATCATCGGTGCGGCTCAGATCATGATCCGCGGCGGCGCGTTCGACGTGTTGCTCGAGTGGTCCGTCGAGAACCTGGCGACGAACGTCCGCAACGCCGAACTCACGATGGTGGGCACCGCGGCGCTGATCAACGCGATCATCACGATCAACACGGCCGCCGAGGTCGCGATCGGCCCGTACATCTCGAAGATCGGCGAGCGGTTCAACCTGAACGGCTACCGCCGGGCGAACATCCTGGACGGACAGACGGCCGCTATGGGCTACATCTTCCCGTGGTCGGGCGGCGTCCTCGCCGGCTACTCGGCGATGCAGGAGTTACCGGGATCGTACGACTGGTTCGACACAGGAATGCTCGTCACGCCGATCGACGTCGTCCCGTTCGTCTTCCAGGGATGGCTCCTGGTGGCGGTGTTCGTCATCGCGGCGCTGACCGGCTTCGGCCGCGAGTACGTGATCGACCGCGAGAGTGAGGAGGTGGCACGCGTATGAGCTTCCTAGAGAAGTACCTCAAAGGCTGGCAATTCCGGGCGAACCGTCCCTCCCTCGACGAGGGGAGCGAAATCGACGTCTTCGTCGCCGAGACCAACGGTTCGACGGGCCGGGCGTACGTCGGCGACACGGAACTGCTCATCGACGGCGCCGGCCCCGAGACCGTCGAGATGCAGGTCCGAGTCCGCGTGACTCGATTCGACGAGACCACGGCGACCGGCGAAGGCGACCTCGTCGAGATCATCGGCGAGAGCTCCTACAGCGGGTAGCCTCTCCGTTTTCGTCTCTCAAACCGACGCGGAGTGACGTACTGCGGCCTCGCTTTCGCTCGGCTGCGCGATCGACCGACCAGGCCGCGGTACGGCTTCCGGTCGGTCCGTCCGTCGAGGAGTCGCTGTCGCACTAGCAGTTGTACACGACTCGGATCGTACACGCACGCTCGCGACCGGGACTTCGGTCCCTGAATTCCATACTTCGGGCTCCGGACGCTCAGTCACCGAGCGTGATCGCCTCGTCGGCCGCGTTCCGCAGCGCGTCGGAGCGGCCGTGCGAGCCAGGCGCGATCGCGATCGTCTCCGCGCCGACGGTGCCCGCGTACTCGAGGACCGGCTTGAAGTCCGTGTCCCGCGAGGCGACCGCGAGCCGGTCGATGGTGCCGTCGCCGGTCAGGGCGGTCGCGTCGACGGCGAGTTTCACGTCGACGTCGCCGCTGGTGACGATCACTTCGAACCCCCGGGCCTCGGCGGCCTGGATGAGGCCGGGCGTCGCGTGTTCGTCGAGATAGAGTCGAATGACCCCGACGCGGCCGAGGTCTCTGGCGGCGTCGCGGAGGTCGTCGAGGTCGACGTCGAACTCGTCGCGGAAGACGTTCGGCCCGTCGACGAACAGCCCCACGGACGGCTCGGCGGAGGACTGCGAATCGCCGCCGCCGAGCGCGGCGAATCGGGCGCGAACGCGGTCGAACATACCCGGACTTTCCCCGGCCGCGAGATAGATGTGACGAAACGCGACCGCGGCGGTCGGCCGGTCGTCCCGACGCGAGTCGAACGCTGCGGCCCGAGGTGACACGCTTCCGACCACAACCCCGCGTACGTTTCTCCCCGACCAATCGGCGGCCGTAATCGGCGGCCTTCATATGTTCAGTAGCTATCCCCCGACCAGATTGTCTTCTGACATCGAGAGACGCGTATCTTCGGAAATAAACGACGGATAGTTCGATAAGCGTTTACTAATTTCAGACTTTGGTGACTGTCGTCCTATGACGCAGAACGGTCCCCCCGAGGAGCCGGATTCCACGGCCGACCCCGACGCCGACCGCACGTACGACCGCCGATCAGTCCTGACCGGTGCCGGTTCGATCGCCGTCGGCGGCCTGGTCGGGTCGACCGGCGTCGCGAGCGCGACGCCTGGCCGCGATCCGGGCCCGAAGAAAGACGAGATCATCGTCGGCATCTCCGCGGCGGTCGCCGGCGCGGACGTAGCCCGGGAGGCGCGCGACGCCGTCCCCGGCCAGGCCGACGTCGTCCACGCGAACGAGACGATCCGCTATGCCGTCGTCGAGTTCCCGTCGGATGCGCCGGACCACGCCCGCGAGCAGTTCATCGAGGCCATCACGAGTTCGCCCGCCGTCGAGTACGCCGAGCCGAACGTCACGGTCCAGTCGCTGCTCGACCCGGACGACCCCTACTACGACTACCAGCACGCGCCCCAGCAGATCGGCTGCGAAACCGCCTGGGAGACCACCCGCGGCAGTGAGGACGTCGTCGTCGCCGTCGTCGACCAGGGGATCCAGTACGACCACCCCGCGCTGGCGGGCGTCGTCGACGACCGGATCGGCGCGGACTTCGTCGACGGTGACGGCGACCCGTACCCGGCGAGCGACGAGACCCACGGCACCCACGTCGGCGGCATCGCCGCCGGCGGCACCGACGACGGTACCGGGCACGCCGGTATCAGCGACTGCTCGCTGCTCTCGGTCCGCGCGCTCGACGGCAGCGGCCAGGGCTCGCTCTCGGACATCGCCGACGCGATCCAGTGGGCCGCCGACGAGGGCGTCGACGTCGTCAACCTCTCGCTGGGCGTCGACGGCTCCTACCGGACGCTGACGGCGGCCTGCGAGTACGCGGCCGACCGGGGCGTCCTGCTCGTCGGCGCGGCCGGCAACGACGGGGCCGATCGCGTCTACTCGCCCGCCGCCGAGGACACCGTCGTCGCCGTCTCGGCGCTCGAAGACGACGACTCACTCGCTTCCTTCTCCAACACCGGGCCCGAGATCGAACTTGCCGCGCCCGGGACTCGCCTGGTCTCGAGCGTGACCGGAAACGGCTACGCTCGGATGTCGGGCACGTCGATGGCGGCCCCGGTGGTCGCCGGCGTCGCCGGCCTGGCGCTGTCGGCCCACCCGGAGCTCTCGCGGTCGGAACTGCGGAAGCACCTCCGGGCGACCGCGGTCGACGTCGGGCTCGGCGACGACGAACAGGGGCACGGCCGGGTCGACGCGGCCGCCGCGGTGACGACGGCTCCGTTCTCCGACAGAGAGACCGGGAGTGACGGCGACGAGACGAACGAGGGTGCGACCGGCGAGTGCGGCGATGAGACGGTCACCGCGAGCGCCAGCGGCGCGCTCGACGGTAGCGGGTGGTGGGGCGAGACCGCCCGGTACGGCTACTCCCTGCGGACGAGCGATCCCTGTTCGGCGACGATCGCGATCGACGGGCCCTCCGGGGCGGACTTCGATCTCTACGTGACCACCGACGGTCGCTCGCCGAGTCGGTGGATCCACGACGAGTCGGCGACCGGGTCGGGCGCGAGCGAATCGATCACCGTCCCGCTCGACGGCGACGAGGAGTTCGGCATCGAGGTCCACGCAACCGGCGGCAGCGGCGAGTACACGCTGCGAATCGAGGAGCGCGGTCGATAGCCGCCGCCTGGAGCGAGACCCCCGGCGCGCGGCGACCCCGTCGCCGGCAGCAGCGATCGGCGTCGCCGTCTCGGCTCGCCAGGCGGGCAGCGTCGCGTGCGGCCGACGAAAAGACATTACTACCCCGCGGATGACGATTGGAGTATGCCGCTTCAGACGCCGCCGTTACGTGGGATACACGACGAGCGCGGGGCGAAGTTCACGGAGTTTGGCGGCTGGGACATGCCCGTCGAGTTCGATTCGATCCAGACGGAGCACGCGGCCGTTCGAGAGGACGTCGGCATCTTCGACGTCTCGCACATGGGTCAGATTCACGTCACCGGCCCGGACGCGACGGAGTTGATGCAACGGCTAACGACGAACGACGTCTCCCGTCTCGGGGTCGGCGATTCGCAGTACGCCGCCATCACAGACGAGGAGGGACTCATCCTCGACGACACCGTCGTGTATCGACTGCCCGCCGAAGGCGAACATCCGACGTACCTGTTTATCCCCAACGCCGGGACCGACGAGGAGACCCACGAGCGGTGGATCAGCTACCGCAACGAGTGGGACCTCGAGGCGACCGTCGACAACCGGACCGACGAGTACGCGATGTTCGCCGTCCAGGGACCGAACGCGGCCGCGCTCGTCGCCGAGGTCACCGAGGACTCGGTCGACGAACTCGATCGGTTCGAGGCCACCTACGCGACGATCGGCGACGTCGACTGCTGGACGGCCCGAACGGGCTACACCGGCGAGGACGGCTTCGAACTGATCGTCCCCTGGGCGGCCGCCGAGGAGATCTGGGCGGCGTTCGACTGCCAGCCCTGCGGGCTCGGCGCCCGCGACACGCTCCGCATCGAGGCCGGCCTCCTGCTGGCCGGTCAGGACTTCGATCCGGAGTCGAACCCGCGCACGCCCTACGAGGCCGGGATCGGCTTCACCGTCGCGCTCGACACCGAATTCGTGGGCCGGGACGCCTTAGCGAAAGTCGAGGAGGCCGGCGTCGAGGAGCAACTCGCCGGCTTCCAGCTAATCGACCGCGGCGTCCCCAGACACGGCTACGACATCACGAACCCCGAGGGCCGGGTGATCGGCACCGTCACCAGCGGCACGATGAGCCCGACCCTCGAGAAGCCGATCGGGCTGGGCTACGTCCCGGTCGAGTACGCCGAGCCGGGGACGACACTGCAGGTGGTCGTCCGCGGCCGGTCGAAGAAAGCGAGAGTCGAAACCACACCCTTCATCGACACCGTATAACGATACCCGTACACACCATGAGCTTCGACGTTCCCGACGACAGACGGTATCTGGAATCGCACGAGTGGGCACTCGAGACTGACGACGTCGTCCGCGTCGGTATCACCAACTTTGCGCAGGACGAACTCGGCGACGTGGTCTTCGTCGAACTCCCCGACGAGGGCGACACCCTCGATCAGGAGGGCGAGCTCGGCGTCGTCGAATCGATCAAGGCCGTCTCCGACCTTTACGCGCCGGTCAGCGGTGAGGTTACCGCGGTCAACGAGGCGCTGTTCGACTCCCCCGAACTCGTCAACGACGACCCCTTCGGCGAGGGGTGGATGCTCGAGATCGAGCCTGACGACATGGACGAACTCGACGAGCTACTCACTGCCGACGAGTACGAGGACCAGATCGCCTGATCGGCATCCCTTTTCGACGACGAGAGGACGTCCGCGTAGCCGTAGCAGCGCACCGGGACGGCTCCACGGGTCGATCCGTCGAATCGAGAATCCACCGCCGAACTACTCGAGCGAGACCAGGCGATCGAGCATCTCGTCTAACGGGGCGTCGGTCACGGCCAGCGAGTAGCCGTCGATCCGGGCCAGGTCGGCCGCGTGGTCCCAGAGGGAGTCCTCGTCGATCCCGTGGAGGATGACGGCGTTGGGCGTCGGGTTGACGACCCGCAGCGCCACGAGCGGGGATTCGCCCCGCGTAACCCCCGTGAACACGAGCACGCGGTTCGTGCTCTGGCCGTAGAGGCGGAAGAACTCCTCGCTCGAGAGGCGGGTGATCGCTTCGATGCTGTCGATGACCGTGTGGCCGCTGATGCGGTCGGTGCCGCCGGCGGCCACCTCGGTCGCGCCCAGTTCGGCGTAGAGCCGCGAGAGCGGGATCGAGGTGGCGTACTCCCGTAAATCGTGGACGACGTCGCTCTCGAAGCCGGCCGAGAGGACGCGCCCGTACTGCCGGATGCGCTCGCCGCCGCGGCGCTCGTCGATCGCGAGCAGTCCGTCGACGAGCCTGGCCACGACGGCGATGCCGGGGCTTTCCCGGCGACCGCTCTCGTAGTCGGAGATGACCGACGAGGAGACGTCCAGTTCGGCCGCGAGATCGGTCTGCGAGACGTCGAAGTCGGTGCGCCACTTCCGCAGGGTCGCACCGGGATCGTCGCTCAGCGTGATCTCTCCGGCGATCTTCTCCGCGAGCTCCCGTTTCGGTCCGCGCCCGCCCATATACCCGTGGGTCGTCCGGTCGGCTCAAGTAGCTACCGGAGACGATCCGCGGCCTTCGCTTCGCGCATCGAGAAGCACCCCAACAGTAAATAGTCGGACCATGTCGTACGTTATCATGCCTTCGGTCGCCGTCCACATCGCCCTCGCCGGCCTGGTCGGGACAGCACTCCTCGGCGATCGGTTCACGCCGAAAGCGATTCTACTCGTCATGATTCTGACTGCGGCCCTCGACGCGGACACCCTGATCGGGCTGTTCGTCCCCGGCGCACACCGCACGCTCTTGCACAACGTTTGGCTCGTCGCCGTTCTGGCCGCGGCGCTGGTCTGGGACGGCCGGTACCGCGACCGGTCGGTCGTCCGCGAACGCTGGGGCGCTGGCGGCTATCGGATTGCGTGGGTCGCACTCGCCGCGATGCTGTTCGTCCACATCCTGCTGGACGCCTTCTACAACGGTGCGAACCTGTTCTGGCCCCTTCAGGACCGGTTTTACGATCTCTCCGGGGAGCTACTGCTCACCGATCAGCGCGGCGTCGTCCAGACGTTCATTGAACTCGACGGCGGCAGCGCCGGGGTCGTCGAATCGATTTCGCGGGGCACGACCGACGACGTCCACTACGCGACCGGCTTCAACCCGACGCGAGAGAAGTCCGCCTCGAACGTCGAGCGCGTGTTTCCGGTCGCGGGTAACGGCGAGCGGCTGGTACTCGTCGTCACGGGGTTCGCAACGGTGCTGGTCCGAACGGTCGAGCACTACCGGATCAGGTGACCGACCGGCTGTCGAATGGCCGACCGGCGGGTCGTTATTCGACCGCCCCCTCGTCTCCGTCCCCGTCCACGCCCTCGTCTTCGTCCCCCTCGGCCACCGGCGGCTCGGTCGTCTCCACGTTCGCTCGGAGCCACTCGACGGCTTCCTCGACCGTCTCCGGATCGGTACTCGAGACGCGAAGCCGGCCAGGCCGGTTCTCGCTGCGCGGGTAGCTCCCGACCGAGACGTCGAACCGCTCGGAGACGGCCTCGAGGGCCTCGTGGAGCGCGCCCTCCGGGGCCGGCGTGTAGAGCGTGCGGGCGACCGAATCGCCCTGGAACTCCTCGGACACCGCTTCGAACATCGCTTTCATCTCGTCGGGAATCCCCGCGAAGACGTAGACGTTCTCGGCGATACAGCCCGGTGCCCACCCCTCGTCGGTGACGATGGGCGTCGCCCCCGCGGGGATCGACGCCGCGGCGTCGACGTCGAGTTGCAGGTCGTAGTCCTCGACCAGATCCGGATTCTCGTCGCGGAACGCGGCCGCCTTCTCGACCAGGCGCTCGCGGATCTCGCCGTGGACGACGTACTCGCGGTCGAGACCGTCGGCGACGGCTTCGACGGTCACGTCGTCGGGCGTGCCGCCGATGCCGCCGGTGACGACGACGGCGTCGAAGTCGTCGCTCCAGCGGGCGACGTAGTCCGCGATGAGGGCGCGGTCGTCGGGGATCGTCAGAATGCACTCGACCGTGCTCCCGCGCTCGGTCATTCGTTCGGCCAGCCACGACGCGTTGGTGTTGGTCGTCGACCCGGCGAGTATTTCGTCGCCGACGGTGACGATCGCGACGTTCATAGCGGGTAGTGGGGGTCCCGGACAGTTATCGTCTCCGCACGACGCTGCGGTTCGCTCGGCGATACTCGATCAATAGCTCGACGACGCGACTCGAGACGCGGGGCTCCGTGCGAGGACGGCCCGCCGATGCCTGCGCCACGATTTTGTGATTCGTCACCCTATCGTCCGTATGTCCGGCGTTCTCCAGGAGCGGCCGCGGCCGCCCGACGCGGCGCGGAGCTGCGGTAGCGGCGGCTCCAGCAGGGATCGCGATCCCGACGGAGCGACCGCTCTCGACAGTCGAACCGAGAGCCAGCACGGCGACGGTATCGCCGCCGACACGTCGTCCGTGTCGCGGTCGCAGTATGCGAACTCGAACCTGAACCCGAATCAGGCGAGTGCGGGGTGGGACCGATGGTAGACGTCGCGTTCTCGCTCGGACGGCTCGCCCTCGCCTTCTTTCTCGTCCTCCTGAACGGCTTCTTCGTCGCGGCGGAGTTCGCGTACGTTCGAATTCGGTCGACTCAGATCGAGACGCTCGTCGCGGAGGGCCGGTCGTCGGCGAAGCTCGTCCGGGAGGCCGAAGAGAACTTAGACGACTACCTCGCGGTCACGCAGCTCGGCATCACGATCGCCTCGCTGGGGCTGGGGTGGGTCGGCGAACCGGCCATCGCCTCGCTCATCGAACCCATACTCGGATCGGTGTTGCCCGCGGGCACGATTCACCTGGTCGCGATCGCGATCGGGTTCGGCACGATCACCTTCCTGCACGTCGTCTTCGGCGAACTCGCGCCGAAGACGATCGCCATCGCGGAAGCCGAGCGGATCGCGCTGCTGGTCGCCCGCCCGATGAAGCTCTTCTATTACCTCTTCATTCCCGGTATCGTCGTGTTCAACGGGACGGCGAACTTCTTCGTCCGGCTTTTCGGCATCGCGCCGGCCTCCGAACGCGACGAGAGCCACAGCCCCGAGGAGATCATGCGTATCGTCTCCCGATCGGGCGAGCAGGGCGCCGTCGACACGGACGAGGTCGAGATGATCGAGGCGGTCTTCGACCTCGGCGACACCGTCGCCCGCGAGGTGATGGTCCCCCGACCCGACGTCGTCACCATCGACGCGGACATGCCGCTTTCAGAGCTCCGCGGCGTCGCGGCGACGGGGAACTACACCCGCTTCCCCATTGTCGACGAGGACGCCGACGAGCCCGTCGTCGGCTTCGTCCACGCGAAGGACGTCCTCCAGGCCATCGAGTCCGCCGACGCGGACGACTCGGCGGCCGAGGATGCGGAGCCGGCCGCGCGTGACCTCGCCCGCGACGCGCTTATCGTTCCCGAGACCCGCCGGATCGACGAAATCCTCGCCGAATTCCGCCGACAGAACGTCCAGTTAGCCGTCGTCATCGACGAGTGGGGCGCCTTCGAGGGGATCCTCACCATCGAGGACGTTATCGAAGAAGTCGTCGGCGAGATCCAAGACGAGTTCGACGTCGCCGCGATGGAGCCCTCGATCGACGAACTGCCGGACGGCCGCTACGCCATGGACGGCGGCGTCGCCCTCGACGACGTCAACGACGTCCTCGGCACCGGCTTCGAGAGCGAGGCGTTCGACACCATCGGCGGCCTGGTGTTGAGTCGCCTGGGCCGTCCTCCCGAAGTCGGCGACGCGATTCGCGCCGACGATTACGAGGTGACCGTCGACGACGTGGAAGGGACGCGGATCTCGAGCGTCATCGTCAGCGAAGCCGCGCCGGAAGCGGAGGCCGAAGCCGAGGAGTCGTCCGACTGAGCCGCCCGCTCGGCGGGATTCCCGTCGCCTTCGCTCGTTCTCGACCAGGCGAGTGTAATCGCGGCCCCGGACTGTGGTCTCGCCCCAGTCCGAACCCCGTAGTCCTGCGGTCCGTTCGAAATCCGCGGCGTCGCGGCCTCGTTCGCCGCCCGCGGTCGGTGTCGCTCGCGGCGACGGTCTGGTAGTCCGGACGCTCCGGTACGATTCGATGACTGTAATCGGACATAACATATTTCATACATATTTATGCCGCGGGAGACGGAGTTCCGGATATGGATCGTCGGAAATTCGTCGTCGCGACAGGAGTCGGAGTAGGACTCGCCGGCTGTATCGACGCGAACGTCGACTCATCGGGTGGCGGAACCGATCAGAGCGACCCGGGCGATTCGAACGGGCCGACCGGCTCGGGCGATTCGAGCGACGATTCCGATCCGTCGCTCGACGACGAGGCTTCGGCCGATGAGTCTCGCGGAGACGACGGCAACGGAGACCGTGACGGAGACGAAACCGACAACGAGGACGAAACTGAAGACGGTCCGGACCGATCGGTGACGTTCCACTCCTGTACCCGGGCCACGGTCTCCGGCACGTTCGACGCCGACGACGTCGCCTTCGCGAGTACGGGGTTCTACGACGAGGGGCTCTACGGCGATACGATCCTCGAAGACGGCGTCGTCTTTGGTGACGACGTCACCGCTCCGTTCTCGGGGTCGGTTACCTTCGAAATCGGCAACGAGTCGAACGTGGACGCGGGTGACGAGGAAATCGTCGTCGAAGTACCGGACTATGGCAACGACGGCACCGTCATCACGTCGCTCACGACCAGGCGGGCCGACTACATGGGGGCCGCCCCCACGCACGCCAATCCGCACGCCGACGAGTGTCTCGGCGAGCTCGAGCCCGACGGCGACGGCGACGACGGGACCGCGACGTTCGACGTAGCCGGGGCCGAGACGAACGCGCCGGTTACCGCCGGGGAGTACCTCGAAGCGAGCGTCGAAATCGAGAACGCGGGTGGAACGTCGGGGACGGAGACCGTCGAACTGATCGTCGGTACCGACCCGGAACGGGTCGACGCCCGGCAGATCACCCTCGACGCCGGCGAGCGGACGATCCTCACGGTGGGGTACGAGACCCCGCCGGTCGACAACGACCAGGAGTTTCCCGTTCGGGTCGAGACTGAGGGTGATGCGGTGACTCGCACCGTGCTGGTCTACGGTACGGGATAATCGCATACCGGTTTCGAACGGGCTCCGGAAGCGGGGAGCGACCGCTGCGTCGGAGTCACCGGGCTTCAGGCCACTGGACGAGCGGCTCGCCGGTCCCCGACCGGCGGACGTACTCGGTCTGCATCTCGTACACTGCGTCCGCGAACGGTTCGCCCGCCTCGAGGCGGTCGCCGACGCGGTCCAGTTTCCACCGGCTCGGCGTCGTCCGCTCGGTCCACCGCGCCTCGATCGGACCGAGGTACTCCTCGACCGTGCCCGGCGGAACACCGCGCTCTCGGAGGCCACGCCGGGCGAACTCGAACAGCTCGTCGTAGATCACCGCTCGATCGCCCGTTCGCTCGCCGTCGGCGGTGACCCACACGAGGTCGGCGTCGAGCCCGTCTTCGACCGCGCGGTAGAAGCTCCGTTCGGCCGCGTCTCGATCGAGGGTCGCGAGCGGGTGGTCGGCCGCACACAGGCCGCAGATGAGCCCGGCGACCAGGCACTGGAATCCGATAGTTTCCGTCACCGTCGGCTGGGCGGGGAGGGGCCTATACTCGATGCGGATCGACCAGCGGTCGCCCTCGGCGACCGGTTGGCCGCCGACGACGGTGCGAAGCCACCGCCAGTACGTCCCTCGCTTGTGGTCGAGTTCCCAGAACCGGTCCGGAAACGTCTCGCGGTCGTCGTCGTGGAGCCACTCCCGGAGAAACGGCGCACACGTGGGATCGTCGACGAGCCGTTCGACGGTCTCGGCCGCGGTCCCGATATCGCCGGGGACGCGGACCTTCTCCCAGGCGCGATTGATGGACTGCTCGAACACCGGAATCCGGAGCTCGTGGTACGTTTCCTCGAGTAATCGGGCGGGATCGTCGACGTCGTACAGGTCCGGCGGTAACAGGGGCGAGTTCGTCGCCAGGGCGAGCACCGGACCGAGCGTTCGGATAGCGGTGTTGTAGTAGAACGGGAAGTCCTCGGCGGCGGGGATCTGGACGTGCGGTTGAATCGAACTCGCGAGGGATTCGAACAGGATCGACGGAAACCGGTGCTCGCTTCCGGGTACCGAGAGGGTGATCGGCCCGTCGATTCGCTCCGAGATGGCGTTATCGATCGCTCGATAGCGGGGTTTCGGCGCCATGTTCTCGGCGAGGATCACCCCGTCGTCGTCGCGGACGTCCGCGAGGTACTCGCGACTGCCGTCCGGCGGCGGAATCGTCCACATGGCGTCCGGGACGATCTCCACCCCCGCGCTCTCGGCGGCGCGTTGTGCGTCCCGGTAGCAGCGACGGAGCTCCGCCGCCTGTGCGGCGATCCCCTCCCCGTCGAACGGATCGGGATCGGTGTGGAATTCGACGTTGTGCACCCCGAGTTCCCGGTCACAGCGGTCGCCGAACACGGCGTCCGGCGCCCGAGCGAGCCGCCCGGCCTCGTCGACAACGTAGGCCTCGACCTCGAGCCCGAGACCGAAGCCGGGGCTGTCGAGTCGTCCGGCGCGGACGGCGTCGGTGAGACGGGCGGCCTGGTCGTCGACGCGACGATCGAACTCCCGCCTGGTCGCGTCCCGGAGCGATCGCTTGATCAGGTCGATCCGGTCCGCCATTACGGAACTAAAGCGGTCCCAGTCGCTTAGAACTACTGTGCGACCGCCGACAAGAGCCCCGCGAGCGCTACGCGTCGACGCGGACGTCGAACCGCGTCGTGATCAGGACCCCCGCCGGCCTGGCCTGCAAGAACAGCCGGTACCGGCCGGGGGTCGGAAACCGCGCGCCGAACTCGACGCGACCGCTGTCTGATGCGGTCTCCGCCGGGTGGACGTGGAGATACGCGAGATCACCCTCCCGGAGCGCGACGAGGTGGCCGAGCGCACCGAGGTACGCTCCCAGTTCCGGGACCGGCTCGCCGTCGCGCCGAATCTCGAACGTCAGTCGACTCCGTTCTCGAGCGGCGACCCCGTCGGTGCGCAGTTCGATGTCGTAGCCGTCCGCCGTCGCCCGATGCGAGGAGTCCGGCCGCGCCTCGATCTCTCCCGGCCCCGACGCGAATAAATCGAACCCGAGCGTCGTCGGCTGCCCGTCAACGACGATGTCGACGAACGCGCGATAGACGCCTGGATCCGGGAGTGAGAGCCCCTCGACGCGCCACGCCCCGTCCGATTCCATGTCGGGATGCAGGTGCTGGAACCGGGTCAGGTCTCGCCGAACGAGGATGAGGTGGCTCCGTTGTCCGTGTGCCGCCTCGAAATCGGTCACGACCCGCCCGTCCTCGCCGACGATCCGGTACGTCCAGTCCGCGGACTCGCCCGGGTCGAACCGCGTCGCCGCCGGCTCGAGGCGGAGCCCGTTCGCGGCGAGCGCGAGCCCGCCTGGCGTACCGTGGCCGCCTGGCGCATAGCCGCGGGTCGGTTCCGGGCCGTCGTCGTGGCCACCGTGATCGTCGTGGCTCGAGTGATCCGCCATAATGGGTCACTCGCCGCCGAAGGGCTTACTGTTTAGCGTCGGTCGCCGTGACGTATTCTCTGACACGATGCTCACTCTGGATCCGTCGAAAGACAACACATTACACCAAAACTGTGACAGATGTCTCGAACCGCTCATCTTAGCGCGTTAGTTAATATCTCGCAGAGCCTATTTACACTGAGTGAGGGTAATGACAATGGACAAATCGATGAGAATGATGGAAGCGAATAAAGAACTCGTCAAGCAGGCCTCGTTCGAGACGTACACCGAAGGCAACACGGACGTTATCGACGAACTGGTGAGTGACAGCTACGTGCTTCACGATCCCACGAGTCCCGAAGCGATCCGCGGTCGTGAGGCGTTCAAAGAACACGTCGAGTCGATCCGACGTGCCTTCCCGGACCTCACTACCACGATCGAACACACCGCTGTCGAAGGCGATCTCGTTGCGGTGCAGTTCACCGTCGGCGGAACGCACGAAGGACCGTTTCCCGATCTCGACCTCGAACCGACCGGCGAGACGTTCGAAATGGACGGGATGGAATTCGACCGGATCGAGGACGGCCAACTGGCCGAAACGTGGCTCGTGTTCGATTCGCTCGCGTTCGCACAGCAATTGGGAGCGGTTCCTGATGAGGACAGTGCCACCGTGCACTAGGATGTGCAGAGCAATCACTAGTCCAACCACTTCTTTCGGTGATTACTTCGAAGCTCTACTGAACGGCCGATTCATCCCTGCTCGGATAAGCGATCTCGCGGGAAGCGCCGTCTCACCTGTTGGAATCCGGTGAGTGCTTCCCGCCAGGCGAGCATATCGCGCGGGTTTAGCGTATCTAACTACCTCACCTCCCGATCTTAACCACAGTGAGTTGATCTCGGGAATTGTCGGATCGCGTCAGGGCGACACCGAACCGAAGGTCCACAGGCTCAGAGTCCACTGATAACGAGAACCTTTGATTCGTTAGTCGGCGAGGGTGTCCCCTCTTCCGCAACGAACAGAACGGAGAGAAATGCGCACCATAACCACTAAACACGGCATACATCGAGAGGATAGTATATGGATTGGACCGAGAAGTAACCATAATCCAGGGGCAGCCATATATTTGAACAAATTTTACTCATAGAGAATTTCCTTCAGCAGCGTTGAATCCACAGCCGCTGACATTGTGGCATGATATCTCGATCTCAGTGATGCCGAACTTTAACCGTCTGAATCGAGTACCCCGGTCTAATGAATCAAACCGTTGGACGCTATGACCAGCCAGAAGTACTGGACCTCGAAAACGGTCTCGAGGCATTTCAGTCCAGTCCTGAGTTCCGGGGCCCGGTTGAACCGTTCGACGGGCATACCTGCAACGATCACTTCGCACATATCTATGAGACACATGAGGAGATGTTTGAGGCTGCCATCCCGTTTATTCGGCATGGACTCGAGCGCGGCGAGCGCGTCATGTATATCATCGAGAAGGGTACTGAAGCCGAGGTGCGGGAAGCGATGCGCGACGCCGGACTTGACGTTGATACCGCGCTTACTGCGGGCGCATTGACGTTCCACACCGTACAGGAGACCTATCTCCGAAACGGATCGTTTGACCCCGACGAGATGATCGACTTCTACGGTGAGATGGTCACCGAGGCTACTGAGGACCACGAGGCGCTCCGGATTGTCGCCGAGATGACGTGGCTCAACAACGATGATACGTCGGTCGAGCAGTTCATAGAGTACGAACAGAAAATCAACGATCTCTTCGACCACACGGATTCGCTTGCGATCTGCCAGTACAACCGCAACTTGTTCGCACCGGAGGTCATCCGGAACGTCGTCCAGACGCATCCGCATCTCATCTACGACGGCGCTGCATGCCACAACGTCTACTACACGCCACCAGAGGAGTTCTTCGGTGCCGATGCACCAGCCCGTGAAAACGAGCGCATGCTCCAGACGCTCCGGGACCGGACCATAGCGAAGGCCCAACTCCACCGCCGCGAACGATTCCTGCAATATCTCTACGAAGTCTCGTCCGATCCCACGCTCTCATTCGAGGAGAAACTGCAGGCACTGTTCGATCTCGGATGCGAGCAGTTTGGCCTCGAACTCGGGGCGATGGCCAAGGTCGACCCCGACGCCGATCAGTTCGAGATCGAATTTGTGAGTGACGATCACGAGTACTTCGAGGCAGGTCTCGAACTCCCTCTGTCGGAAACGTACTGCACCGCAGCGACCAACACCAGCGGGATCGGGAGCGTGGCTGATCCCGTTGAGGCCGGGTACGATGATATCTACGTTCATAATGAGTTCGGCATCAAGACGTATCTCGGCACCTATATCGAGGTCGAGGGCGACGACAACCGAACGTTCTTCTTCGTGTCCGAGGAGCCGCGCGACGAGGACTTCTCGGCTAACGAGCGCACGTTCCAGCGGTTGCTGGGGCAGTGGGTCAAGTACGAACTCGAACGCCAGCAACGCGAACAGTTCCTCCACAAGTGTTACGAGATCACGTCCGATCCCGCCCTCGACTTCGAGGAGAAACTCGAGCAGTTACTCGAACTCGGGTGCGACCAGTTCGGCCTCGAGATCGCCGGACTGAATCACTTGCCGTCATGGGACGGCAAATTCCGACTCGAGAAGGGCATCGGACTCGGCTTAGATTCCGATGAGGAGCTATGGACCGACCCGGACAATGGCTGTTACTGCCGTCAGACCATGACCGAGGATAGTCCGGTCGAGATGGTCGACGTGCGCGACACCCATTGGGCCGAGGATACGATCTACCAAGAGTTTGGACTAACGAGCTACCTCGGGACGAAAGTGTCGACCGGAGCCGCACCATACGGCACGCTCTGGTTTGGGAGTACCGAACTACGGGAGCGACCGTTTTCGGAGACCGAGCGCTCGTTTATCGAGTTGATGGGGCAGTGGGTCAGCTACGAAATCGAGCGGCGCGAAAACAATGATTCCCAGCGGAAGCTCTACGAAATCACCGCAAATCCCGATCTCGATCCTGACGAGAAGATTGATCAATTGCTAGAAGTCGGCTGCAAGCGGCTGAACCTACCAATTGGGATGCTCACTCGCAAACGCGAGCAGGCATTCGAGATCGAGCATATGCACGGTACGCATCCCGAGCTTGACGAAGGGTCGCTCACCCCGCCGTTGACGGACAACTACTGCCGTCGCGTCGTCAACACTGGCAACTCGATTAGTGTCGGCGACGCTGGGGCGGCCGGATGGGACGGCGACGCGCTCTACCACGAATTCGATCTCAAATGTTACTCTGGGACACAGGTGTTCGTCCGCGGTGAGAACTATGGCACCGTCTGTTTCACGGATCTGGCCACCCGAGAAGAATTCACCGAGGCGGAGCAGGTGTTTCTCGATATCCTCGGCCAGTGCGTGAGCTACGAAATCGAACGCCAACAGCATGAGGCCGACCTCAAGGAAACAATCGATCAACTAGAACAGTCCAATGACCGACTGAGGCAGTTCGCCTATGCCGCCTCGCACGACCTACAGGAACCGCTCCGGATGGTTTCAACGTATCTACAGCTACTGGAGAACCGGTACAAGGAGGATCTCGACGAGGACGCGCAGGAATTCATCAATTTCGCAGTCAATGGAGCTGACCGGATGCGGGCAATGGTCGATGATCTGCTTGCGTTCTCACAGGTCGAACACGCCGGTAACGAGTTCGATTCAGTTGACTGTGACGCAGTCCTCGACCACGTCACCGACGATCTCCAGATACAGATCGAGGAGAACGACGCGGAGATCATCAGCGAGTCACTTCCGACGGTGAGAGGCGACCAAGAGCAACTCGAACACCTATTCAGTAATCTCGTCTCAAACGCTATCAAGTATAACGAAAGTAATCAGCCGCGCGTCGAAATCTCGGCCGACCAGCGGTCTAACCGCTGGGAATTCGCAGTTACCGATAACGGAATTGGGATCTATCCAGACGAAACGGACAAGATATTTGAAGTTTTCAAGCGGCTCCACCACGATGACGAGTACTCGGGGACAGGGGTCGGTCTCTCGCTATGCCAAAATATTGTCAACAATCACTATGGAGAAATCTGGGTCGAGTCCGAACCTGATGAGGGATCGACGTTCTCATTTACGCTTCCCGCGGGCGAGAATCCGACGCAGTAAGTCCACGTACCCATTCATCTCTGGTACCCGAGACCTGTCTTAAACCAATATTGACTACGACGGCTGGCCAGTATCTTCAGACCCACGCTCCGCAACCACTAAATTGCGCGGAGCAGTTCCGAGCGAAGCAAGCAATCCCGAGGTGGGAAAATCTACGCTAAAAAAGCCGCTCGCTCTCGAACGGGTCCAGCACTTGTGACTCGACCGGAAGGATAACGCCTCCGCTTATATTGTCCGTTGCGAGCAGTTACATTTATTTTATACACTAAAAACCCAGATCTCGAACGTCGGGAGGCTTATCCCACTTAATCTCTACCAAAGGTATATGAGTACTCGTGCGGGCGCTAACGAAGAGGGATTTTGGAGAGATGTCGACGACGATGTCGCGCTCCATCGATACCAGACGCTCGTAGACACGATTGCTGATGGGATCTACCAACTCGATGCGGACGGGTATTTCGTGGCTGTCAACAATGTTATCCTCGAGACGACTGGCTATGCTCGTGACGAACTCCTCGGTGAACACGTCTCGCTTCTCTTCGATGATGCCGATATCGAACGCATCGAACGCGAAATAGAGAGCCGACTCGAAACGAATGGCGACGACATCGCTACCTTCGAACTCGCCGCCCGTACTGCTGACGGCGACACAGTTCCATTCGAACTGCGGCTCAACCCGTTGATAGAGGACAGTGAGTTTCGGGGGACAATCGGCGTCGCTCGTGATCGCTCCGAGAAAGAACGCCGACAGGACACAGTCGAATCAACGAAGGCATCGCACGAGTCGATTACGAGCATCATCGACAAGGCCGATATCGGCGTCTGCGTCCTCACTGAGGACTCCGAGGTCGCATGGGCCGACGAAACTCTCGAACGGTACTTCGGTCTCGAGCGTGCGGACCTCCTCGAGCGGAACAGCTGGACGGTCATCGACGATACCCTCAAGACCAGATTCGCGGACCCGAACCGCTTCGCTGAAACCATCCTCTCTTCGTACGATGACAATATCTATATTGACAGTTTCGAGTGTCGGGTCAGCGGCGACAGAGACACCGTCGAAGAACGATGGCTCAAGTACCAGAGTAAACCGATTGAATCGGGGGAATTCGCCGGTGGGCGGGTCGAACTGTACTACGATATTACCGATCAGAAGCAATCGGAAGGGGCTCTACAGGAAAGTAAAGAAGAGTTCGAGTCCCTGGTTGATGCAGTCGAGGAGTACGCGATCTTCCGGTTAGACACGGATGGACACGTCATCAGTTGGAACAGAGGCGCACAGAACCTCAAGGGCTACGACCGCGAGGAGATCCTTGGCGAGCATTTTTCGACGTTTTATACCAGTGCAGATCGTGCGGAAGACGTTCCTAAACGGAACCTCGAGACTGCGACCGAGAAGGGTTCCGTTGAGGATGAGGGATGGCGCGTTAGAAAGGACGGCGCGCGATTCTGGGCGAACGTAACGATCACGGAGATTCGAGACGATGATGGCACTCATCGTGGGTATCTCAAGGTAACACGCGATATGACTACCCGTCATAAACGTGAACAGGAACTCGAAAGCGAACTCCAGCGTATTCTCAGCAGGATCTCCGACGCGTTCTACGCGGTTGACGTCGAGTACCGGTTCACCCACGTCAACGAACGCGCTGCGGAACTCCTCCAACACTCCGAGGAGGAACTACTCGGCGAGCAACTCTGGGACGTATTTCCCGATCTCGTTGATCTCGATGAAGTCTGGGATGCCTTCCACACAGCGTTGGAAACACAAGAACCGACCAGCTACGAACTCTACTACGATACGCTCGACTTCTGGGTCGAGGCCAATCTCTATCCCTCCGAAACCGGTATCTCGGTTTACTTCCGCGATGTCACTAGACGCCGAGAGCGCGAACAGGCACTCGAGAAGTCTGAACAGCGCTACCGCACCCTCGCCGAGTACTTCCCGAACGGCGTCGTCATGCTGTTCAATCATGACCTCGAATACACGTTAGCGGCTGGTCAAGGATTCGATAGAATACCGGTCGCACCAGCCGATCTCGAGGGTTACCAGTTCCACGACGTCTGGCCCGACGAGACCGCTGACGCTATCAAGCCAGCGTTGGACGCTGCCCTCAACGGCGAGGAGCAATCAGTCGAACTTGAATACGCCGGTCGGGAATGGGTGCTCTACGCGGTCCCGATCACTGACAGCCGCGGTGATATCTTTGCCGGGGTGACGATGGCTCACGATATCACCGAACGGAAGGAGAACGAGCGCAAACTCGAAAAGACGATTTCGCGACTCGAGGAGTCCAACAAACGGTTAGAACAGTTCGCCTACGCAGCGTCGCACGATCTGCAGGAACCGTTACGGATGGTCTCGAGTTATCTCCAACTCATCGAGCGCCGCTACGCCGACGAGTTCGACGAGGAGGGCGAGGAGTTCCTCGAGTTCGCCGTCGATGGTGCAGATCGGATGCGGAACATGATCGAGGGGTTACTGGCGTACTCGCGGATCGAGACGGAGGGTGAGCCATTCGAACCAGTTAATCTCGATTCCATCCTCGAGAGCGTACTGGAGGATTTACAACTCCAGATCGAGGAGACGAACGCCGAAATCACGACCGAACATCTACCTCGCGTTGCGGGTGACGCCAGTCAGTTGCGGCAGGTGTTCCAGAATCTCCTGAGCAACGCACTCGAGTACAGCGGGGACGAGCCACCGCAGGTTCACGTCGATTGCGACCAACGGGGTCGAGAGTGGACGATCTCGGTTCGCGACGAGGGCGTTGGAATGGATCCCGACGATCAAGATCGTATCTTCGAGGTATTCGAGCGTCTCCACGGTCGCGAGGAACATTCCGGCACTGGAATCGGTCTCGCAATCTGTCAGCGCGTCATCGAACGGCATGGCGGCGACATTTGGGTCGACTCCGAACCCGGCGCGGGAACGACGTTCTCATTTACACTTCCCGCGGCACGGAATCCGACGCAGTGAGTCCACGTACGTACTGCTCTCGGGAACCTGATCCCGTCTCAAACCAACATCGACTACGACGGCTGTCTCAGTATCTTCGGACCCACGCTCCGCAACCACTAAACGCGGTACGCACCGATAGACAGTATATGGATTGGACCGAGAAGTACCGTCCGACGACGCTGTCGGAGGTACGCGGAAACAACAAGGCCCGCGACAAACTCGAGGAATGGGCCGAGACCTGGGACGAGCACCAAAAGTCGGTGATCGTCCACGGCAGCCCCGGCGTCGGGAAGACCTCCGCTGCCCACGCGTTGGCCGACGACATGGGGTGGCCGGTGATGGAACTCAACGCCAGCGACAACCGCCAGGCGGACGTCATCGAGCGGATCGCCGGCGAGGCCTCCAAGAGCGGCACGCTCACCGGCGGCGAAGCGGGTCGCCGGCTCGTGATCCTAGACGAGGCGGACAACTTCCACGGCAACGCCGACTACGGCGGTTCGCGGGAGGTCACCCGCGTCGTCAAGGACGCCAACCAACCGGTTGTCCTCGTGGCCAACGAGTTCTACGACATGAGCCAGTCGCTCCGGAACGCGTGCGAGACGATCGAGTTCCGCGACGTCTCGAAGCGGTCGATCGTCCCCGTTCTGCGGGACATCTGTCGCCGCGAGGACGTCGAGTTCGAAGAGACGGCCCTCGAAAAGATCGCGGAATCGACCAGCGGCGACCTGCGATCGGCGGTCAACGACCTCCAGGCGGTCGCCGAGGAGGCCGAGCGGCTGACCGTCGACGACGTCGTCACGAGCGAGCGCGACACCACCGAGGGGATCTTCGACTTCCTCGACGCGCTCATCAAGGAGGAAGACGCCGAGGGAGCGCTGCGGGCCTCTTACGACGTCGACGAGAACCCCGACGAGATGCTGAACTGGATCGAGGACAACGTCCCGAAGGACTACGCGGGCGCCGAACTGGCCGACGCCTACGAGTTCCTCGCGAACGCCGACCGCTGGCTCGGCCGGGTGCGCTCGACCCAGAACTACTCGTTCTGGCGGTACGCGACGGACAACATGACCGCCGGGGTCGCGGCCTCCCGACGCGAGCCCAAGGGCGGCTGGACCCGCTACGGGCCGCCGAGCTACTGGTCGAAGCTTGGTCGCAGCAAGGGGACCCGGAACACCCGCGACTCGATCGCCGAGCGCATCGCCGAGCGCGAAGGGGCGAGCGTCGCCACCGCTCGTCGAGAGATCCTCCCGTTCCTCTCGACGATGACCCACCACTGCAAGAACCGCGAACTGACGATCCGCATGGCCGCCGCCTACGATCTCGACGAATCCGAGGTCTCGTTCGTCACCGGCAGCGGGAAAGACACCAACAAGGTCCAGTCGATCGTCGAGGAGGCCGAGGAGCGCACGGCCGAGGAAACGGTCGAGCACTCCGGCAACGCCTTCTTCGAGGCCGACCGCTCGAGCGGCGACCAGGCCGCCACGGCCGACACCGACGATGACGGAAACGACCAGCAGACGCTCGCGGCCGCGGAGGGCGACGACGGCAGTACTGCGGAGCCGGACTCGGTCGCGGACGACGCGACGGCCGACGAACCCGACGAAGACCAATCGGGGCTTAGCGACTTCCTCTGAGCGGAATCCGCGGGGTTCAGCTGTCTTTTTCTACCGACACTGTCAACACACGGGTCACTGATGGCAGCGGTCGAGAGTCCGCCAGGCGCCACCGAACCGCGATGATCCGGGTTCTCCCTCGAGGATATGTCTATACATTGGGTGATAGACACTATTACGTCGATGACCGTCGAGAGGATAGTATGATGACCGGCAGCATAACTGAGTCCCACGGCTGCCCGCTCTGTACGGAGTCGTACGACGACCGCATGGACCTCCGAGTCCATCTGGAGGTCGAACATCGGAAATCCGAAGTCGTCGCTTACTTGATGGAGTTCGACGCGGCGGTAACCGACGTCTCGGCCGATCGAGAACCGCCGACGGTCGACGAGGAGCGGTCGGCGCCCTCGGCTTGACGCTGTCGCGGGAAGCGGGACGAACGATCAGTCGTTTTCTATCGGAAGTCGATCGCGAAACGCCGGCGACAGCGCCTGGCAGACGCCGGTGGCGAGTTCGCGCGGGTCGTCCTCACGCTCGCGCTCTCCGGTTCCGTTTTCGGTCCCTTCTTCGTCCCCGTCCCCGGCCAGCGGCGGCACCGTCTCGACCGCGTAGCCGGTCATCCGCTCGAGTTCGGCCGGGTTCGTTCGCTCGGCGGTCGTCTCGCCCGCGTACTCGTTGCAGACGATGCCGACGACGTCGATTCCGCGGGCCTCGAGCGCGTCGATCGAGAGCGCGGTATGGTTGAGCGTCCCGAGTCCCGATCGCGTGACTACGACCGCCGCGGCCCCGAGATCGGCGACCAGGTCGATCACCTCGCGGTCGTCTGCCAGGGGCACCCGGAGGCCGCCGATCCCCTCGACGATCGGGACCGGCGTCGTCGCGATCTCGCGCTCGCAGGCCGTGCGGATTGCCGCGTACTCGAGGGGTTCGTCGGTGACTTCGGCCGCGACCCGCGGTGCCAGCGCGGGTTCGAGGTAGTGAGGACAGGTCGCAGCGTCGGGATCGTCGCAGGCTGCGGCGACGAACGCCGCGTCGTCGTCGAGCGGATGGCCGGTCTGGGCCGGTTTGATCGCTCGCGCCTCG
Source organism: Natrinema salifodinae (assembly GCF_900110455.1). Classification (NCBI taxonomy): domain Archaea; kingdom Methanobacteriati; phylum Methanobacteriota; class Halobacteria; order Halobacteriales; family Natrialbaceae; genus Natrinema; species Natrinema salifodinae. The sequence continues at coordinate 786,337 of NZ_FOIS01000001.1, forward strand.
TAGCCGGCCTCGCGGAGCAGTCGCGTCAGCCCGGCCGTTACGACCGTCTTCCCGACGCCGGTTCCGGTGCCGACGACGGCGATCGGCCGAGTCGCGGTCATAGCAGTCCGACCGCTTCGCCCGCCGCCCGGAACGCCTCGAAGCAGGTCACGATGTCGTCCCGATCGTGGGTGGCCATCGGGACGACGCGGAGCCGACTGGTCCCGTCGGGGACCGTCGGCGGACGGATCGCCGGCACGACGACGTCTCGCTCGCGGAGTCCGTCGGCGAGCGCGAGCGCGTCCTGCCGGTCCCCGACGACCACGGGGAGGATCTGGGAGTCGCCCCACACCTCGAAGCCCATCGACTCGAAGCCGTCGCGGAGGTGCGCGACGTTCTCCCAGAGGCGCTCGCGCGCGTCGCTGTGCCTGGCGACGTGCAGGGCTTCGCTCGCGGCCGCCGCGGCCGGCGGGGCGAGCCCTGTCGAGAAGACGAACGAGCGCGCGTCGTTGCACAGGCACTCGATCAGTTCCGCGCTGCCGGCGACGTAGCCGCCCTGGCTGGCCAGGGCCTTCGAGAGCGTGCCCATCTGGATCTGCACACGATCCTCGACCCCCTCCGCTTGAACGACTCCGCCGCCGTTCGCGTAGAGCCCGGTCGCGTGGGCCTCGTCGACCATCACCCACGCGCCGAACTCCTCGGCGGCGTCGCAGATTCCCTCGAGCGGGGCGACGGTGCCGTCCATGCTGAACACCGAATCGGTGACGATCAGCCATGACTCGTCGGCCGGCTCGCGGCCCTCGCGGGCCGCCCGCTCGGCTCGCTCCGCGAGCTTCGCCCGCAGGCTCGCCGCGTCGCAGTGGTCGTAGACGACGGCGTCGGCGTCCGCGAGCCGGCAGCCGTCGACGATGCTCGCGTGGTTCAACTCGTCGGAGAAGATCACGTCCGGCTCGAGCGCGGTGATCGTGCCGACGTTCGCGGCGTATCCCGAGGAGAACGTCAGCGCGCGCTCGGTGTCTTTCGTCTCGGCGAGCAGGCGCTCTAAGTCCCGGTGAACCAGCGTGTCTCCGGTGACGAGCCGGCTCGCGCCGGCACCCGTCCCGACGGTCGCGGCCGCCTGGCGAGCCGCGTCCTGGACGCGCTGGTCGTCGGTCAATCCGAGGTAGTTGTTCGAGGCAAAGACCAGCGCCTCCGCCGCGTCGAGCACGGGCAGATCGCCGCCCGAAGGCGCGGCGAAGTAGCCCCGCTCGGCGACCCGGTCGACGGGTGACAGCGCTCGCTTCAGATCGTCCTCCTCGAGGGTCGCCAGGCGGTCCTCGAGGTCGAACCCGCGGTCGGCCATTCGGGTAAAGGGACTCATCGCCACGGTTTCACTCTCACGGTTCGGCTCTCTCGGGAAATTCCGGCCGTTCGAGCTTCGAGTCGGCCGATACGTCGCGATATCGGAGCTGAAAGTCGTCACGTTCAGCCGAAAGTGACGGATACATTTGCCGGAAATTGGTCAGAAGCCGGGCATCAGTTCGGCGGGGCCGACGACGCCGTACTCGCCGGCGCGGTTCCGCCGCACGCCGGCTTTCAGGTAGCCCAGCGCGGGCCCGTTGACGTTGGCCGCCATGCTCGTCTCGTCGCCCAACTGGAAGACGTTCGTCGCGGTTTCGCCGTCGAAGGTCGTCCCCGTCACGCGGACCGTGGTCGTCGTCGGCTTCTCGTCGTCGCGGACGTCGAGGATGCCGCCGACCGTGACGTCCTCGGCGTCGCAGACGCCCGCGCGCTCGAGCAACACGTCGTCGGCGTGTTCCATGTCCTCGAACTCGAGGACGCCGTCGCGCTCGTCGATGAGCCGCTCGATTTCGTCCGCCGAGAGGTCGCGCGCGGTCTCGATATCGTACTCCGGGAGGTGCGCGATGTCCTCGCGGACGGTTCCGCGGTTGTCCTCGTAGCCCGACTTGAGGCCGACGCCCCACCAGATGTCGACCGACTCGACCTCGACGAACGACTGGGCGGCCAGCGCCGCCGCGCCGGTCAGCAGGCCAGGCGTCGCGCCGGCGCCGCAGACGAACGTGATCCCGGCGTCCTCGAAGGCCGCGCGACGATCGTCGAGCATGTCGATCACGCGTGAGCGCTTGAGGACGTCGATCAGGACGCCGGAGTAGCCGCCCTCGACGAACCGGTCGGCGGTCCGCGGGATGAAATCGTGCTCGTAGTTGGGCAGCGCGAGCAACACGGCGTCGATCCGATCGCCGCGGTCGACAATTTCCCCGATGGGGTCCTCGCTGGGGCGCGCCTGGTCGGAGGCGACGACGCCCCTGTCTTCGCCGTGTTGTTTGACGCCGTCGCCGCCGTCCTCGTTTCCGCCGCCGTCACCGTCGACGGCCGCGGTTCCCGCACCGCCGTCCGTCGCGACCTCGTTGTCGATGTTGCCTTCCGTCGCAGCCAGCAGTTCGTCGACGTCCAGCCCGTCGGCGTCGAGGGCGATGCCGCGGCGGTCGCACGCCGCGACGGGTGTCAGCGTCTCCTTGTGTTGGCTCACTTCGAGCGCTCGTCGGCCGATACCTCCGGTTCCGAGTACCGCAAACGTGATCTCGTCCATAGATGCGTTGAATCGCTGTATTCGCTGAATCCGCTGTGTTCGCTTCCGTCGCTCTCGATCTCAGTCGTCGTTCGATTCCGCCGCGCTCGTCGTCTCCGTCGTCGTATCCATCGATTCCGCCGACTCCGCCAACTCACTGTGGCGGGCCGTGACCGCCTCGGGGTCGAAGTCGTTGACCGCTCGGTTTGGTGTCAGGCCCACGCGTTCGATGAGCTCGATATCCTCGCCAGGCGACTGGCCCTCGGTCGTGAGGTAGTCGCCGGTGAGGAGGCCGTCCGCGCCGGCTTCGAGCGGCAGGTGCTGTTCCTCGGGCGCGAGGTTCGCCTCGCGGCCGCCGGTGAGCCGGACCCGCGCCTCGGGGTGGAGCAGCCTGTACACCGCGACCGTCTTCACGATCTCCTCGGTCGTGATGTCGACGCCCCGCTCGGCCAGCGGCGTCCCCGGGACCGGGTTCAGCACGTTCACCGGCAGCGAAGCGATCCCGATCTCCTGCAACGCGACGGCGGCCTCCACCCGATCGGTCGGCGTCTCGCCCATTCCGAGGATGACGCCCGCACAGAGGTCCATGCCGGCGCCCTTGGCGACCTCGAGGGTCTTCACCCGATCCTCGAAGCTGTGGGTATCGACGATTTCCGGGAAGTACCGCGGTGATGTCTCGATGTTATGGTTGTAGTGATTGATCCCCTCCTCGGCGAGGATTTCCGCCTCTTCCTCGGTGAGGATGCCCAGGGAGGCGTCGACCTCGAGGTCGCACTCCTCGCGGACCAGGCGGATCGCCTCGATGACCTCGGCCCACTCCTCGGGACGGCGGTCCTTCGAGACGCCCTTCTCGGCGACGACGATGCCGAACCGCTGGGCGCCGTCGCGCTCGGCCCGCTCGGCTGCCTCGAGGATCTTCTCGGGGCCGAGAAAGCCGTAGGTGTCGATACCGGTGTCGAAGTGGACCGACTGCGCGCAAAAGCCGCAGTCCTCGGCGCAGTTACCCGCCTTCGCGTTGACGATCGAGCAGGCGTCGACCGTCCCGTCGCCGAAGCGGTCGCGCACGACGGCTCCGGCCTCGGCCAGCGGCTCGACCGGCTGGGCGATCAGCGCCAGGCCGTCGGTGCGATCGAGCCGTTCGCCGGCCAGGACCCGCTCGAGTGCGTCGTCGATCGTCTCGTTTCCCGTCTCGTAAACCACAGATCTAGACGTGGTTGACGTAGATATAATGTTTTTGGAAGGTCACGTCGATTGCGAAGCTCGACGCGGAAACGATCCGGACCGTCAGCGTTCGCTTTCGACTGCTCGAACGCGCGCGTGCGATCGAGCGGACCTCCCCCGCAAATACGGCGGCGGTCGAGGTCCTCTACGACGCTTTGCCGGTTCGCGATGGATCGACGGCCTGGCGAGAGTGGCCATCGACCGCGCGGCTACCGCGGGGACGATCGACGCCCTCGACGGCGATTCGGCCGCCGATATCCGTCGACGCGTAGCGATTTCCGACAGCATCCCAGACACGCTTAGTCGGACCGTCTTGCGGGCGAACTTGTGCTGATTCCTGATTGTAGGAACCGACTGGTGTGCGACGGATTAGTTCTATTTTATCAAATTTTGTGACCGTCAGCCCCCCGTATCGGCCATCACACTAATACAGGAGCTCTCTCGTCGCTCCCAACCGGAAAAATTCCAAAAATTAAAGTCGCGTGATAATCCAGTGGCAGAGAGTGACCGTATGACAGACAGTACGATGGAGCCCGATCCGGGCAACGGCGCGTTCGACGTGGGTGGGAGCGTCGATGACTTCTTCGGGGGGTTCGCGACGGACGCCGATACGGGTCGCGACCGGGCTGCAACCGACGACGACGGGGGCCGGGCCGGTGACGGCGTCGAGGATCAGACGGCTGCCGACGTCTTCGATCAGCTCCTGATCGACGTCGACGACGAGGGGAGTGCCGACGTCATCCTCGCCGACGAGAGTCCGGACGACATCATTGCGAGCGCGGACGAACCCGAGCCCGAACCGCACGCGACGGTCGACGACGACCTGACGGCCGACGACGACGAACTCGCGGCTCTCTTGCTTCCCGGCCGCTCGATGGACGACGGGGAATTCCTCTGGGTCGATCCCGAGGCAGACGACGGGGTCGACAGTGACCGGGACAACGACAGTACCCCCGAATCGGTCCGGGAGACGACGCCCGACCGAGAGTCCTCGGAAGGCGACGCGGACGAATCCGTACCGGGCGAATCGGAACCCGAGGACGAACCCGACGGTGACGAATCGGCCGCGAGCGATACCGATACCGCGGCCGACGAATCGCCGGTCTCCAATTCGAACGGCGACGCCGGTAGTGAAGAACACGACGGCCGAACCGGCGTCGACGACGGCAACGAGGCCGACGTGAGCGAGTCGGAACCGAACCCGAAACCGGAATCGAACCCGGATCGGCCGGCCGACGGACCGGAGCCGACCAGGCCGGACGATTCGTCCGGGATCCTCTCTCGACTCCGATCGGCGCTCAGCGGACTCTTCTGACGGGTAGCGATTTCGACTCCGGCGCGATTCGCGGTTCCTTTCGGTCGATCAGGGATCGGGGTGCCAGACGATCCCGGCTCGGCGGACCGTATACGGGCGCTCGCCGCACTCGGGACAGCGCGTGCCGCCGTCGGGGTCGTCGGGTCGCTCCGGAATCGTGTGCTCGTACCCGCAGTTGTCGCATTCGAGCCAGACCGGCATACGAGACGCTGACGGGTGACGGACCCATGACGGTGCTGCGGGAGAACGACGGGTGACCGCGTTCGCCGTCGCCGATGCTGGTCGGTGCACGGATCGAAGCAACCGACGATCGGCGGGCGTCGAGTACCGCGAGCGGAGAAAAAGCGGAAAGAGAGAGGAGAGAAGGGGGCGTCGACCCGCGAGCGCAACTGCGCGTCGATCACGGCCCGACGCGAGCGCGAACTCGCAGCGTTAGCCGAGGAACTCCTCGATGTGGTCGGCGACTTCTTCGGGGGTGTCGCCGACGGGGACGCCGGCGTCGTTGAGCGCCGAAATCTTGCTCTCGGCGGTGCCGGTGCCCGAACCGGAGACGATCGCGCCGGCGTGACCCATCCGCTTGCCCGGCGGCGCGGTGCGGCCGGCGATGAAGCCGGCGACCGGCGTGTCGACGTGCTCGTCGATGTAGGCCGCGGCCTCCTCCTCGTCTTCCCCGCCGATTTCGCCGCACATGACGATGGCCTCGGTCTCGGGGTCGTTCTCGAAGAGTTCGAGGGCGTCGACGAAGTCGGTGCCGATGATCGGGTCGCCGCCGATGCCGATGGCGGTGCTCTGGCCGATCCCGCGGTTCGTCAGGTTGTCGACGACCTGGTAGGTCAGGGTGCCCGAGCGGGAGACCAGGCCGACGTTGCCCTCGGCGAAGATGTTGCCGGGGAGGATACCGAGTTTGGCCTCGCCGGGGGTGATGAGGCCGGGGCAGTTCGGACCGATGAGCCGCGTGTCGGTCTCGGAGAGACGCTTGTTGACCCGGGCCATGTCCTGGGTCGGGATGCCCTCCGTGATGGCGACCGCGAGATCGAGGTCCGTATCCAGTGCCTCGAAGACGGCGTCGCCCGCGAACGCGGGCGGGACGAAGATGACCGAGGTATCGGCGTTCTCCTCCTCGACGGCCTCGTGGACGGTGTCGTAGACGGGGACGCCGCTGACCTCCTGGCCGCCCTTGCCGGGGACGGCACCGGCCACGACGTTGGTGCCGTACTCCATCATCTGTTCGGCGTGGAACTTGCCTTCCCCGCCGGTGATGCCCTGTACCACGACGCGAGTGTCGTCGTCGACTAGTACGCTCATTATTCGTTCACCTCCCCAGCGTACTCGACGGCACGCTGGACCGCATCCTCGAGGGTCTGCTCGACCGTCACGAGGTCCTCGTTCAGAATCTCCATGCCTTCCTCCCAGTTGGTGCCGGCCAGGCGGACGACGACCGGCTTGGGGATCTCGTCGAACTGCTCGAGCGCCTCGTTGATGCCGCGGGCGACCTCGTCGCCGCGGGTGATCCCGCCGAAGATGTTGAAGACGACGGAGTCGACGTTGTCGTCCGAGAAGACCATGTCCAGCGCGTTCGCGATGCGCTGGGCCTTCGCGCCGCCGCCGACGTCCAGGAAGTTCGCGGGCTGGCCGCCGTAGTGGTCGACCAGGTCCAGCGTCGTCATCACGAGTCCGGCACCGTTGCCGATGATGCCGACGTTGCCGTCCAGGCGGACGTAGTCGAAGTCGTACTCGTCGGCCTTCTGCTCGAGTTCGTCGCCGCCGGCCACTTCGTCCTCCATCTCGGCGAGTTCGGGCTGGCGGAACAGCGCGTCCTCGTCGATGTTCATCACGGCGTCGGCCGCGATGACCTCGTCGTCGCTGGTGACCATCAGCGGGTTAATTTCGGCGTCGGAGCCGTCCTTCTCGTCCCAGAGCTGGTAGAGCGTCGTCAGAACGCTCGAAACGTCGCGCGCGACCGATTGGTCGACGCCGGCGTCGTAGACGGCCTTGCGGGCCTGGTAGGGATGCATCCCGAAGGAGGGGTCGATGTGCTCCCGGGCGATCGCGTCGGGGTCCTCCTCGGCGACCTCCTCGATGTTGACCCCGCCCTTGGTCGAGACCATGGCGACGGGCTTGCCCTCGCCGCGGTCCATCGTGATCCCGACGTAGAGCTCGTTCGTGAAGTCGACCGCTTCCTCGACGAGAACCTGGTCCACGTGGTAGCCCTTCAGGTCCATTCCGAGGATGGAGTCGGCCGCCTCGTGGGCCTCGTCCTCGTCCTCGGCGAGCTTGATCCCGCCGGCCTTGCCGCGACCGCCGACCTGTACCTGCGCTTTGACTGCGACCGGATACCCGATCTCCTCGGCCGCGGCGACGACGCCGTCGACGTCGGACGCGAGCTGCGAGTCCGGCGTCGGCACCCCGGCATCGGCGAAGACCTGCTTCGCCTGGTACTCGTGTAATTTCATACCATTCGAACGGCCGTTCCGACCTTGCTTAAATCCTGCCAGTTTCCACTCGCCGCGGGCGTTCCATCGACGCACATTAACGACACAGGCGGTGGAACTGCTGTACCGTTTCCGTATTGGCTTCCTATGTGTGGATTCTAAACTGAAGTAGGATGTGAACTAACCGCACGTTCGAACTCGGCCCCGTCACGTCGTCACGAGTGGTCGATTTTCAAGCTGAGATCGCAGCGATCGATCGCCGAACGCCGATGGGGGCCGGCACAGCATTCAAAGTTCGCCTCTCCCTAGGAGCGACACGAGGCTTCCCTCTGTGAACAACCCTACCGCAACGCGTCGGACGACAGGGTGGGCGTCGTCGATCACGGCCGTCCTCCGCTTTCTGATTCACAGTAACCTCTTTATCTCGCTGGCGACGGTCAGCGTCGCCGTCACGACGATCCGCCTGGCGAACCTCCCGCTCGAGCCGCTGCCGCTTTTCATCGTCTTCGCGGCCACGATGTTCGTCTACACCGTCAACCGTTTCACCGACATCGAGGAGGACGAGCAAAACGTCCCGCGGCGCGCGGCGTTTACGAGGCGCTATGGCCGGTACTGGCTGACCGCCGGCGTCGCGCTCTACGTCGCCGCGATCGGGGCCGCGATCGCGCTCGGCCTCCCCGGAGTCGCATATCTGCTCCTGCCGCTCGCGGTCGTGTTGCTGTACTCCGTCGGCGGCGTCAAGCAGTTCTTCCTCGTGAAAAACCTCGTCGTTGGCCTCGCCTGGGGCGCGATTCCGCTGGGCGTCGGCTACTACTACGCCCAACTCCGGACGCTCGAGGTCCTGTTCCTGTTCGTCTACGTCACGGCCATGATCACGATCGCCGCGGTGATCTTCGACGTAAAAGACATCGAGGGCGACCGCGCTGAAGGGATCCCGACGGTTCCGAACCTGTTCGGGCCGGAGTGGACCCGCGTCGGTTCGCTGATCGCCACCGTCGCCGTCGCCGCAGCGGTCGTCACCCTCGTGGCGACCGGCGCGCTGCCGTGGGAGTACCTGGTCGTGCTCGCGATGAACGCCTACGTCTGCGCGTACATTCCCTTCGCAACGCCGGACCGCGGCCCGCTGTACTACGGGTTCGTCGTCGACGGCGAACACGTCTTCCTCGCGGCCGTCGTTTTGACGCTCGAGTGGCTGGTCTGGTAACTACCGCAGCGGTCGGTAGCGCCGCGGAGATGCAGCGCTTGCGTTCCGGCCGCAGCGGGAACGTCGACCGGGTTATTCCTCGGGGATATCGATCGAGCGGTAGATTTCCGATCGTAACTCCGACGCCCGCTCGTCGTCGATTATATCGCTGTCCTCGAGTTCGTCGATAATACCGACGATCGCATCGCAGAGCCGTTCCGGACGATCGATGCGGGCATCGGGTTTGTCTTCCATACGGCGTCTCCCACAGCGGGACTCTTCAATAAAAGGGGGCCGTACCGTCGGTCGGCGTTCCGGTCAAAAGCGACGGCAGCCACCGCTGAACCGGCCGTCGTGAGACCGACCGAACGGCAGACGAATCGGCGCGGTTCCCGCCACTAAATCGGCCACCGCGTCGAGGATAGCGGTCGCTGCGGGTTGGCCGACGCTCCGGAGCGGACGCGATCAGTCCCGATCCGTCTCGCTCCAATCGCAGTCCTGGCACTTCCTGCCGGTGACGAGCTCCGTGACCGACGGCATGTACGTCACCGTCAGGACGTTACCGCCGCAGTCCGGACACTCTTCGTCCGCCTCTCCGATCGAATCGACCTCCATGACGGAGTCGCCTTCGACCAGCTCGGCGAGTTTCTCAGCCGTCACCATTCGCCCCTGAACGACGCGATTCTCGCTCACACTCGGACTACCGGACGCGACGCCCTAAGGGTTTCCTGAACCGGTCGGCGCCGCGGCTGCGGTCGTGACCGTGACTGCGCCTCCGAGTCGAATGCGCCCCGCTTCCGGTTCCGAATTCCCGTACCGGATCCGTACCAGGCGCTCGGCACGATGCTCGAAACCGGACTGACGCCAGCAGAAATCCGAAGCGACGGCGGGTCCGACCGGGCCAGGTTTGGACCCGGCGTCGCCACGCGTCACCGTCGACCGGACCGGCCCGTCGTAGCTTCCCCTCCCGTTCGTGCGGGATCGATCGCCGCAGTGCGGTAGCCGTTCCACCACCTACCGCATCCGATACACCGGCGGGCTGGAATATCAGTGTAACCCGCACAGTGTGTGCGCGCCGTGCACACGGCCGTGTCCGAGTTGCAGCCCGCCGTTTCCGTCGGCTCAAACCCCTCCGGAGACGAATCCCTGCGCGCTACGACGTCTCCGAGACTACGACGTCTCCGAGAGCGGCGTCGCTTGCTCGGCCAGGCGCTCGAATCGCTCGTCGGCCCACTCCGTGACGCGGTCGTCGGTCGTCTCGAGCAGCGCCGTCGGCAGGTCGCTCTCGTCGTGGACGCCGAACTGGACGGCGTCGTCGACGATCCCGAGATAGAACGGAATTTCGTCGGCCGCGACCGAGACGGTAAGGCCGTCGCTGTCGGCGATCGAGGCGAAGGCGTCCGCGATCGGCGGCTCCGAGCGGAACGCCTCCGCGACCGAGTCCGTGACGACAAGGTCGACGGTCGCGCCCGCATCGAGCGCGTCCCGGGCCTGTTCGAGCGGATCATGTCCCGTCGCCGGGAGCGTGAGCCGGGCACGGTCCGCGTCGGCCAGGCTCGCCGCGTGGTAGTCGACCGGGGCGTACGGGTTCGCGGCCGTAGACTCGACGACCGTCGCGTCGAGGAGTCGGTCGAGGTCGAACGCGAAGGTTCCGGACGGGAGTCGCTCGAGGACGGGGCGCAATCGCATCGCCGCGTCGATCCGGTCCAGAGTCCCGGAGAGCCCCGCCGTGACGAGTTCCCCCGCCGACGTAAGCTCGTAGGTCCGCTCTCGCTCGCGGAGCAGCCCCCGTTCCGCCAGTCCCGTGAGGTTCCGCTGGAGCGTCGTTCGCACGACGTCGAGTTCGGATCGCAACGTCGATCTCGAGACCGGCCCCTCCTCGTGGAGCAACTCGAGGATTCGGACGCGGGACGGCGTCCGTACCACGAATTCGAGCGCGTCAATCGCACCGCGCTGCCGATCGCTCATCACACCCGCCACCTCTCAGTGGACCTACTTTACCGCACTGGCCGCCTCGTCCGGTTCGAGGCTCCCAGCGGCCGAGCCGTGCGAGCCGACGCGACGAGCGGTAATCGAACCGGCCGCGCACCCTGTTTCTGCGGGCAGAACCGTATAGGCCGTCACGGGTGAACGGGCGCCCATGGAGACGCGATGGGCGACCGTCGACGGCGTCACCCTCGAGCTACCAGACGAGTGTACCGTCAGCGAGCTTCGAGACGCCCTCTACAAACCCGACGACGCGGTTCTAGTCGCGGTGACGGGGGACCTCGTCTCGGTCGTCCACGACGAGACCCGACCGCTCTCGGAACTGGTCGCCGGCTGCGCGGACACCTACTACTTCCGGCGCCCGAACGAGCCCGAACGGAACGACATCCTGGCCGCCCCGGAACTCGAGGACGCGCTGGCCGAGTCGGACGACGACCGCGCGGATTCGGAGACGACGTTCCAGCGGCCCGGGATCGACCACTGACGCGCTGCGAGCTGACGTCCGGCCTCGATTCAGTTTGCGACGATCTCGATCGAATCGCCCGCGCGGAGCGTGGCGCCGCGATTGGTCTCCGGCACGCGCGCGATGATCATTGCCGAGTAGTAGTGATCGAACGCGTCCGAATCGGCCCAGTCGGGAAACGTTTCCTCGCGCTTCCGGACGAATCGCTCCCGAAACTCCGGAATCGACTCCCCGGTGTCGGGATCGCGCTGGGGTACGACGCAGCGACCGCACGGCGTCACCCCCTCGAATCGAACGTCGCCGATCTCGAACGCCGGCGCGTCCTCGCCGACGAACCGATCCTCCCAGAACGGCTCGACGCCGGCGACCTCGACGTTCGCTCGCAGCCGCCGCCGCGCGCCCTCGACGGTCATCCCGTCGAACCAGTCGGCGACGGTCCGGAGCGTCGCCGTGCTGATCACCGACGGCCCCATCTCGCGGCGGTCCACGTACCCCAGCGACGGATCCCGTTCGAACGAGAGGGCTTCGTCGAAGAACTCGCCGAACCAGGCGGCGGCAGTCTCGCGGTCGGCCTCGAGGTCGAACGCACGGGTCTCCCCACCGGGTGTTTCGACGGTGAGCGTGTGTATCGCCGGATCGAAGTCGGTGGCGAGGTCGTGGACGCGGTCGTCCCGTTTGCCGTTGAGGACCTCGTCCGCCTCGTCGAACAGCGCGAACTCCCGGTCGTAGGCGAGCGTCCCACCCTCGAGTACGTCGCTCGCTTCGAGTTCGATGCCGTCGAGTCCCTTCACCGGATACACGCGGAGTCGGTCGAGTCGTGCCATCGATCGTCAGTATGTACGCCGGCCTCTTAGTCTTCTTTCGAACGGTATCGCATCGTAACTGAGACCGATGGCTACAGCGACAGGCCAGGCGACCCGATAGTAGCCGCTCTCGGCGCCTCAGGGAACGAACAGTTATAGAAGTGGCCGCAGCGACGCGTGTCCCACGGCTACTCGATCGTAACGACGGGTCCGTCGTCCTCGTCGAACTCGACGCGCACTTCATGACCGGCGTACGTGAAGCCGACGTGGCCGGCCCGGAGTCCGCCCGACTCCGTGGTCTCGAAGATCGCTGCGAGTGCATCGGGATCGACCGCCTCGAAGAGGGGTGGAAGTTCCATCGGATCGCAGCCCTCAAGCGCTGCGATCCCGGTAACGATCCGTTCGTGCACCTCGTCGGTGTCGACCGCGAGGGTCTGAGCCATTGACGTCTACGGCCACACCACTCTATTAATAGGTTTCGGAACGATAATCAGTGAGAGGAAAAATTATTAGCGACCGACAGTCGGCGGCGAAGCGGCGGTCTCGAAGGAGTTCACGGCGGACCGATCGAGCGTTCACTCGGCTGCCGGTTCGGTTTCGTTCGCGTCTCCCGCGCCGTTAGCGTCGGGGAAGTACCCCCGCGCCCCGACGTCGATGCTCGCCAGGCTCGGGGCCGCGGCGTCCTCGTCCTCGAGGAAGGTTCCGTAGGCGAAGTTGGCGATGTACAGCGTCGTCGTCTCCTCGGTAGTGCCGAAGTGCACGTCGGCGGGGAAGTCCAGCCCCTCGCCGGCGACGACCGTCTCGAGGTCGTGATCCGGCGTCACCCGGACGATCTCGTTTCGCGCGTTGACGGCCACGTACACGGCGCCGTCCTCGTCGATCGCTAGTCCGTCCGCACCGACGAGCCCCTCGTCCCGGACGACTTCCTCCGGCCGGCCGGCGTTGCCGTCCTCGACCGGAACGCGGATGATCGAACCCGCGTCGAGGTTGTCGACGTAGACGTCTCCGTCCGGATGGACGGCCAGGCCGTCCGCGCCGACCGGGTTCGCCGCATCCGCGTCCGGTTCGAGCGACGGATCCGAGACCCACGGCTCGGCCTGGCTGTCGGTCGTCACCCGCCAGATCGCACCGCCCAGGTGATCGGAGACGAGCAACGCATCCGATGCCCCGGGGTCGGGAATGATATCGTTGGGGACCGTCTCGTCGAACGGTAACGCCGCGATCCGTTCGGGTTCGGCGTCGCCGTCGAGATCGACGCGCCAGGCGCCGTGGAACGCCTCGTCGCCCGCGGCGTTCGCGGCGTAGAGGCTGCCGTTGAGGAGCGCGATTCCCAGGAGGAGTCCCTCCTCGCCGGTCTCGATCGTCGCGACCGAGGACTGGCCGCCGTCGGGATCGACCGCGCGGATCTCGCCCGCTGGACCCGTGCTGAGATAGACCGTCCCCGCGCTGTCGATCGCGATGTTCTCGGGCAGCGACGGCGGCTCGAAGTTGGCCACGATCTCGAGATCGTCGCCGCCCTCGGCTGTCGTGCCCGGCCCGTCAGCGTCCTCCTGCCGGCCGAAAACGCCGGTCGGAACGCCCGCGAGCGCCCCCATCGCGGCGACGCTACCGAGGACCGACCGGCGGGACGGCCGTCCGCGAGAACGAGCGTCGATGATCGACTCGACCGTCGTGTTGGTGTCGTCGGTCATAGGTACGCGACGAACAAACCGGCCGAAATCGCGTAAATGAGTGCGATCGTTTCCTACCATATCAGTCGATTACCGCCAGTTACACCCGCGAAACGAGTGTTGTCTCTCAGACACGGCCGATTAGTTCCGCCGGTCGGCGTCGACACGCTCGCCATCGACCGGCACGCGTTCCTCGGTTCGCGTCGACCGCGGGACGAGCCGCGATGGACGGTCGGACGCTCGGGCCTGGCCGACGAGGATGAGGACGAGGGTCCGATCGACGGCGCGGATCACCGAACGGACAGATCGTCGCCGCCCGACGGCTCCGTGAACTCGAGTTCGATCTCCAGTTCCCGCTCTCGTTGTTCGGAGAACTCGATCTCGACCTCGACGGGGTCGCTGTAGTCGAAGGGGATCTCCCACTCCGTCGCGGAGATCGTAAACGAGGTGCCCGTCTCGAGTTGGTCGGCCAGGTCCCGCAGGAACGCCGCCGTCTCCTCGCGCGAGAGGTAGACCTCCTGCTCGAAGAAGCCGCCCGTGATCGTCCGTCGCTCGCTGGTCCGGTCGTCGGGGAAGTTGACGCGGTCACTCATGGGAACCCATCCCACGACGACCACGATAAATCTCCCGTCGCCACGAGTGATCGAGATATCGTTCGACGCCTCCGTCGGCCCGGTTCGATTCGATCCACGTCCGTTCGATCGGTCGATGCCGTATCGACGCGTTCCCGACCCGAATCGCCGTGAGAATGGGCGAAACGCTTCTTTGGACGGACGTGATACCAGTTCTCGTGACTCTCATCGACGCCCTGGGAAGCGGAACGCGCCTGGCCATTCTCAGGGAACTCTCACGGGAGCCGATGTACGTCTCGGAACTCGCAGAAACGATCGGGATGGACGGAAAGTCCGCCGTGCATCACCTCTCGACGCTGGAAGAGGCCGGCCTGGTCGACCACTATAGGCGGGGCAACCGGAAGTACTACGAGCTAAATCGCCGCATCGAACTGCGCATCGCGCCGCCGCCGGAGCGGACGTTCATTCTCCAGGCCGACGAGGTCGACGACGAGCGGTAACGACGATTGGACGACGATTGGACGACAGGATACCGCCGTCCGCGGTCGCCCGCCGATGGCCGCAGCCGCGCGTGTAGAGATTTCCCATGGAATTCTCTCCCCGGCCTGTTAGATATATGCCACCGGTTACCATATTGGAGTGGTATGTTAGATGTCCGCACGGGTGGGAGCGCCGGACCGCAGCGATCGCGGCTCGGCGCAGTCGGCCGCCTGGTCGGTGCGATCCCGCTGCCCCGTGGTGTCGATCGGACTCCGGTACCAGTGTCGTCGCGACCCGCCGTCGGGTCTCATCGCTCGGTTCGACGAGTCCTCGGCTGTTTCCTGCTGATCGCAATGCTCGTCGTCGCGGTCCCCGTCGCCCCGGCGTTCGCACAGGACGACGGCGACCCAGACGACGATGACGCAGCGGAGAGCGAGGGCGGTCTCGAGGGAGCGATCGAAGGCGTCGTCGAGGAACAGGGCACGATCGGCGCGATACTCGCGCTCGTGCTGGGTGGGGTCTTGCTGACGGTCTGCGTCGAGAAACTGATTAACTACCTCACTCGAGCGGCGCTCGGGCTACAGATCTCGCTGTTCACCCTCGCGATCCTCTTTACGGGAATCGAGTTCGACGATACGGTCCTGGCGCTGGTCCTCTCGGCGGGCGACCTCGAGGGGGCGGCGCTCGGAACGGCGCTGGGCACCGGCCTGGCGATCGTCGGCGTGACGCTGGCGCTCGCCGCGATCGTCACGCCGTTCCCGGTCGATCTCCCGTCCGATTACGTCGCCCTCTTCGCGATCGCGCCGGTGTTGCTCGTCCCGTTCGTCCTCTGGGGAACGTTGACGGTCGTCCACGGCCTCGTGCTCCTCGTCGCGTTCGTCCTCATGTTCGGTTACATCGTCGTTCGCGAGTATCATCGCGACGTGCCCGTCTTCCGAAATTCCGAACTCGGCCGGCGGGTTCAACCCGACGGCGGCGTGGCCCTGCCCGAGTCGGTCGCCGACATCCCCGAAGACCGCTTCGTCACCGGTCGGTCGACGGCGGGACTGATCTGGATCTCGCTCTCCGTCGTCGCGCTGGCCGGAATCGTGTTCGCGTCGATGCTGCTCGAGGCGGGATCGGAGGTCGTCGTCGACGGGTTCGGGATCGAGGAGACCGTCTTCGGCGCGACCGTCCTGACGGTGATCCTCACGTTCGAGGACGTCATGCTGACGATCGAACCGGTCCGCCGGGGCGTCCCGGAGATCGGCGTCGGGAACGTCATCGGGAGCGTCCTCTTCTCGGTGACCGGCAACGTCGGCGTCATCATGCTCGTCAGCGACCTCGAGATCTCGCGGGCCGTCCTGCTGTTTCACCTCCCGACGGTGGTCGTCGTGACCGCCCTGGCCGCGTACTTCCTCTCCCGGGGCCAGCTGGAGCGGCGCCACGGCTACCTCCTCGGGGGGCTCTACGTCGCTTACTGGCTGCTCGCGATCCTCGTGTTCGGCGGCGTTCCCATCGGCGGGTGACGGCCGCTCCGTCTCGGCCGCTCCGAGTTGATACGTGCTAGCGGGCGACAATTAAGTGCGACGACGAGGTAGGCCACTGACATGGTCGGGCCGAGTTCCACGCTGGCGCTGGTCGCCCTGTTCCTCGTCGGCGTCGTTCTGGTGATCTGGTGCGTCGAGGTCTTCATCGAGGCCGTCGCCCACAGCGCCGTCTCGCTCGGGATCTCCGGCTTCTTCCTCGCGGTCGTGCTGGCCGGCGTCGACCTCGAGAACGCCGTGCTCGGAGTGACCGCGGCGTTCGTCGAACTCCCCGACCTCGCGCTCGGGACGGTGTTCGGCGAGTCGCTGTTCGTCCTCGCCGTCGCGGTCGGCCTGGCGGGAATTCTCGTTCCCTTCCGGACGAACGTCCCTCGCGTCTATCTGCTCATGCTCGTCCTCGCACCCGTTCCGGCGTTCGCGCTGTCGCTGGAGGGAACGATCGAGCTGCGCGAGGGGGCGGCGCTGGTCGCCCTGTTCGTCCCGCTGCTGGCGGGGATCTTCTGGCACGAGCGCCGCTCGGAGACGACGTTCCTGCTCTCGGGGGAGGTCCAGGAGGTCGTCGACTTCGACCCCGAACCGGACGCCGAATCCCGGGCCGCGTCCGGATCCGCGCTCGAATCGGGCGCGGAGGCGGCCGACGGCGGCGAACGGGCGACTCGATCCGAAGACGCGGAAGCAAAACCGGAAGCAGGGGAGGACGGACCAGAAGAGGGTCTCGACCTAGATCTGGACCTCGACCTCGACGAACTCGTCCCCTCGTTCGAGAACCGCAGCGGCCTCTTCGCCCTCGGCGTGGCCGTCCTCGCGGTCGTCGGCATGACCGTCGGCTCGGGCATCACGGTCTACAGCGCCGAAGGCATCTTCGTCGCCTTCGGCATCTCCGGCCTGGCCTTCGGCGCAACCGTGTTGAGCTTCATCGCCTCGATCGAGGAGCTGGCGCTGACCGTCGAACCGGTCCGACAGCACCGCCCGGAGCTCGCCGTCGGGAACGTCGTCGGCAGCACGGTCTTCTACATGACCGCGAACGTCGGGCTCATCGCGTTGCTCCACCCCGTCAGTACCGGCGGCGACGTTCTAACAGTTCACTGGCCCTTCTTCGCCGCCGGCCTGGTCGTCGTGACGGTCATGCTCGCGCGGGGGAAGGTGACTCGCGTCGGCGGCGTCGTCCTGTTCGGCCTGTACCTGGCGTACTGGGTAGCGAACTACCTGTAGCCGGTACGAACGTCCCGGCCGTTTCGACGGGACGACGCGGGGAGGTCGGACCGAAAACCGTCGGCGGATCGGAACGAGTTACCGCGGAGACGCGGTTTTCGACCGAATCGATCTCGACCGACCTCTCGCTTCGGTTACCGTGACCCGGCGCCCGACAGTTCGTCGAACAACGACGCGACCCGGGCCTCGATCTCGTCGCGGATTTCCCGACCGGTCTCGAGGTCTGCCCCGTGCGGGTCGTCGAGATTCCAATCGCGGTTGTCCCCGCTCCAGGTGGCCGGACAGACGCCGTCCGCCGAACAGCCCATCGTAATCACGTAGTCGCAGTCCCGAAGGTCGTCGGGGGTGATTTCCCGCGGCGTTCGATCACGTAGGTCGATGGCTTCCTCTCGCATGACGTCGACGACGACGTCGTGAACGGAATCGGCTGGCCTGGTGCCGCCGGTCACGATCTCGACGGAGTCGGTCAGCGCTCGAGCGTCACGCTCGCGCTTGGCGAACGCGGCTGCCATCTGGGACCGCCCGGCGTTTTGTACGCAGACGAAGGCGATGCGCGTGGGAGTATCGCTCATTATCGGGATACTGGTAGCGATTGTATTCGAGAGAGCAAAGAGGGTCGGAATGGCTCAATTGAAGCGGATTCCGTCGAGTCGGATCGGTTCGCGGCCCCGGATACCAACGCTACTGACTGACCGAACTCTCGCTATCTAGTGAGTAGGTATCGGAGAAATGCTCCGTCTGGGATTTGAACCCAGGTCATCGGCTCGAAAGGCCGAAATGATTGGCCGGACTACACCAACGGAGCGATCGCGCTGTGCTCGCACCGAGGCCCGCATTACCGCGTTCAGCGCACCAGCGGAGGCGTGCTTCGCGTCTGCAATTGCTTGTTGCTCAGGCCTAATGAAAAACGTTCCGTTCCGAGGGCGGAGTGGCACGATATCACGTACGGCGGACCCCTTACGCCGCCGACAGCACCTGTCCGTCGTCACTCCTCGTCTCGGGTTCAGTCCCACCGCTACTCTTCTCCCCCGCCGCGCCGAAGCGACGACCCGTCGAACGCCATCGAGAGATCGTCCGCGATCCCGAGCAGATCCGCGATCGTCGGTGCCACGTCCGTCGCGTCGACCGGGCCGTCGCCATCGAACGCGGGTGCGGCCGGGCCGCCGAGGCCGAAACAACCGAACGCCGACTCGTCGACCCGGCCGTGGGAGCCGCCGACCTTCGACGCGTCCAGCGACACCAGGCCGTCGTCGCCGAAGAACAGCTCGCAGGGATCGAAGCCCGGCTTCTCGTGAATGTCCATGTCGGTCGCGTACGGCGGCGCGTTTTCGCGGTCGTCCCACCAGTAGTACTGGAACCAGGCGTCGGGCTCGGCGACGAGGACGAGGTCGCCCGCGTTGGGGTGGTCGATCTCGCGCTCGGCCTTGCCCGCGTCGTTGAGGACGGCGTCGATCCCCTCGAGAGCCGCGAGGGCTTCGCGGGCGGCGTCGAGCGAGCCGTCGTCGGCGTAAACGTGGGCGATCTGGTGGTCGACCATGGCGAACGCGTCCGAGCCGGCGATGTCGACGTCGCCTTCGGCGTCCGTCTCGAGCAGGCCGGCCTGGCGGAGCGCGCGGTTGGGGAACACCGGTCGGTCGACGTCGTGGAAGCCGTACTCGCTGACCAGCGCGAGGACGGTCTCGTCCCAGCGGTCGGTCTCGGCCAGATCGTCGAGGAAGTCCGCGAGGAGGTCGTCGACGGTCTCTAGTTCCGCCGCGAAGGCGTCGCTCTCGGGGCCGTCGCTCTGGCCGACGTAGTCCAGATGCGGGACGTAGATCCACAGCAGATCGGGGTCGAAGCGGTCGATCGCCTTGCGCGCGGCCGCGAGAATCCAACGGGATCCCTCCTCGTTCGCGCCCGGGCCCCAGTAGTTGTGGAGGGGGAAGTGGTTCAGGTCCGCCCGGAGATCGTCGTAGAAGCCGTCGGGGTTGGTCCAGCAGTTCATCTCGAGGATGTTGTTGTCCTCGTCCTCGATCGGCGAGGGCGTGACCGCGACGTCGGCGCTCGTGCCGATCAGGTGCTGGAAGTTCAGGACGCCGGTGGTTAGCCCCGCCCGGTCGCTTGCGGTTTCCCAGAGGCGCTCGCGGCCGTCGCGGTCGCGCTCCCAGAACTCGGCGACCTGCCGCTCGCGGTCGAACTCACCGCTGGAGACGTCGCCGTGAGACGCGGGGCCGCGCCCGGTCGCGAGGGTCGTCTGGGATGGGACTGTCAGGGCGGGAAACGGCGGTTGGAGGTCGGTTACGGCGTCGCTCGGAAACAGCGATTCGAGCGTCGGCGTCCGCTCGGCGTCGACGTGCTCGGGTTGCAGGCCGACGACGTCGAGGACGATCACGCGGTCGGGCGTCTCGGTCGGGTCGGCGATCGTGGGATCGGAGTCGGGATCGGGATCGGACATGGCTTCGCGGTGAGAGTCAGCTGTGTCGGTCGGCGTAGTCGTACAGGCGATCCAACTGTCGGGAGAAGTCGTGCTCGTCGACCCCGAGCGGGGCCTTGAAGAACGAGGCCAGCTGCGGCTGGAGTCCGCCCGAACCGTGCTCGTCGGCGTGAGCGATCAGCCGCACGAGGTCGAGCACGAGCGGCGCGGCCAGCGCGGAGTCCGAACCCTCCCAGGTGAACTGCATCTTCATCTCGGTGTTCAGAAAGCCCCGGAAATGGACGTAGTCCCACGCGGTCTTCCAGTCGGCCAACGAGGGCGTGTAGTCGATCCGGACCCGGCTGTGGCCGATGTCGGGGAGGATCGAGTCGAGCACGTCGCCCTTGCTCGCGAGCTTGCCCGCGGCGTTTTCCTCGTCCTCGAGCACGAGCCCGTCCTCGTTGCCGAGGATGTTGTGCCCCTCCCAGCTCATGACGTGCAGGTTTCGGCCGGCGAACATGGGCGCGAGCGCCGACTTGACGAGCGTCTCGCCGGTCTTCGCGTCCCGGCCCGTGTGCGGGACCGACTCCTCGACGGCGAGTTCGCGCAGGCCGCCGAGCGCATTGCCGGTACTCGGCGTGAAGTTGACGAACGGGTGGCCGGCCGTCATCGCGGCGGAGGCGTAGAGGACGCTGGCCGGCAGATCGCGGTCGTCCTCGTCGATCGCGCGTTCGAGCGCGTCGCGGGTGTCGTACCGTTCCGGGTCCGCTAACTCGGGCTCCGTCGAGGCGACGTTGACGACCACGAGCCGATCGAGGTCGCGGCGCTCGCGGAACCGCTCGTAGTCGTCGCGGATCAGGTTGACGACGTCCCGGATCGCCAGGCTCTCGTCCACTTGCTCGCTGTCCGCTGAGACGGCGGCCCCGCAGTTGACCGCCGTCCCGACTTCGATCCGCTCGTCGATCTCGGCCAGATCCTCCCGGACGGCGTCGAGGGTCTCGCCGTCGGGGACGCCGTTGCGGTCGCGCTGGCGCTCGGCCCGGTCGACGAGCGATTCCGGTGCGATGTCGTGGCCGCCGAAGACGAAGCCGTCGACCGGCGGGAGGTCGAGGCTCGCGACCGGTTCCCGGGCCGTGACCATGCCGGTCTCACCGGTTACGCCCCGCGCGATGGCGCGGGCGCCGACGATCGCCATCGTCGCGACGTTCCCCCGGGCGCCGATGAGCCAGACGCCGGTCCGCCGGTCGGCCTCGCGCTCGGTCTCCCGGTTCATCGGGAATCAGCCCGCCTGGCCGGGCCGCCGTGGTGAGACTTCGGCGCGGTTCGTCCGCCGAGGCCGTCGGGCTCGGCCGGCGGCGGACGCGCCACTCTCGTCGCGCGGTCGATACGAGTCATTCCAGCGTGAGTCGTGACCGGACGGGTTTCGTTATGACTCGCGTAGCGGAAGTAAAGCCGTATTGCCCCCTCACAACGGAGTATAACACCGTATTCCGCGGTCGGAACTGCCCTCACCCCCGCTTTCAATGACACGTTTGCCTGTCGAACGACCGGCACCCCCAAGCCCGCTGCCGGTGGGTCGGCCACTATGCGAATTATCGATCCTCACATGCACATGATCTCGCGCTCGGCCGAAGACTATCGGCGAGCGCGACGTGCGGGCATCGAGTGCTGTATCGAGCCCGCGTTCTGGAGCGGCCAGGACAAGCGCCACGCGGGATCGTTCTTCGACTACTTCGAGCAGATAATCGACCACGAGACCGACCGCGCCGAGCGCGCGGCCGGGATGGACCACTACGTCACGATCGGCCTCGAACCGAAGGAGGCCAACTACCGCGACATGGCCGAGGAGGTCGTCGACCGGCTCCCGGAGTACCTCGATCGCGACCCGGTCGTCGGCGTCGGCGAGATCGGCTTCGATCAGGTCACCGACGACGAGGAGTGGGCCTTCCGCCGCCAGCTCGAGATCGCGGAGGACCGCGAGCTACCCGTGATCGTCCACACGCCCCACACGGACAAGCCGTCGGGGACCGAGCGCATCGTCGAGATCATCGAGGAAACGGGCGTCACCCAGGAGCGGATCATCATCGACCACAACACCGAGAACACGATCGATATCTCGACGCGGACCGACTGCTGGATCGGCTTCACCCTCTACCCCGGGAAGATCGAGGCCGAGGCGGCGATCGACCTCTTAGAGGAGTACGGCACCGACAACATGATCTTCAACAGCGCCGCCGACTGGGATCCCTCGGACCCGCTTGCGGTGCCGAAGGCCCGCGACGAGATGCTCGACCGCGGCTGGGACCGTGAGGCGGTCCGGAAAGTCGTCTTCGAGAATCCCTACGAGTTCTTCGACCAGTCGCCGAACTTCGACTACGAGGCCTGACGATGCAGTTCGGATTCTCCACCAACGCCTTCCGAGAGTACCAACTCGAGGACGCCATCGAGGCCGTCGCCGACGCGGGTTACGACGGCGTCGAACTCCTCCTCGACGAGCCCCATCTCTATCCGCCCAACGCGACCGACGAGGAACGCGAGCGTGTCTCGGACGTCCTCGAGCGCCACGGGATCGCGATCAGCAACGCCAACGCGTTCATGCTGACCGCGATCGAGGGCTTTCACCACCCCTCCTACATCGAACCTGACGAGGAGTACCGGCAACGACGCGTCGACTACACCCTCGCGGCGCTCGAGACCGCGGCCGACCTCGGCCACGATTACATCTCGATCGAACCAGGCGGCCCGATCCCCGAGGGCAAGTCCCGCGAGTGGGCGATAGACACCTTCGTCGACAGCCTCGAAGAAGTCATCCCGACGGCCGAGGAGCTCAGCGTCGACCTGCTCGTCGAGCCCGAACCCGACCTGCTGATCGAGACCGCCGACGAGTTCCTCGCACTGCTTGAGCGCGTCGACTCCGAGCGCGTGAAGTGCAACTTCGACGCCGGCCACTTCTATGCCGTCGGCGAGGACCCGGCCGAACTGGTCGAACCGCTCTGGGACCACACGGAACACTACCACCTCGAGGACATCCCGGCCGATCGGAGCCACGAACACACACAGCTCGGCGATGGCGCGATGGACATCGACGCGTTCCTGAGCGAACTCGAGGCCCGGAACTACGACGGGTTCGTCACCGTCGAACTCTACCCCTACGAGGAGGCGCCGATCGAGACCGCGCGGGCGGCGATGGACTACCTCGAAGAACACGGGTGGGCGTAGGGTGGCCGGCGGCGTCCGGTCGGGAGCCGGCGGGAACGGGGACGCGGACGCGAATACGGCCGACGACGCGGCCCTCGATTCCGACGCCGGACTCCGAGCCACAGCCGGCGCGTACGCGGACCTGATCCGCGTCCCGAACCTCTTTACCGCCCCGCCGGACGTGCTCCTCGGCGCCTCGCTGGTCGCCGCCGACGCCGACTCGGCCCTCCCGCGCTCGATTTCCGTCACCAGCGTCGCCGGCCTGGCGGTCGCCTCCGTGCTCCTTTACGCCGGCGGCACGACGCTCAACGACGCGTTCGACGCACCCGTCGATGCGCGGGAACGACCGGAGCGACCGATCCCGTCCGGCCGCATTCCCCGGCAAACCGCCTTCGCCCTCGGAGTCGGGTTGTTGCTCGTCGCCGTCGGCGTCGCGTTCGCCGTCGCGGGCGTCCCGGCGGCCGTCGCCGCCGGCCTGGTCGCCGTCGCGATCGGCTGCTACGACGGGCTCCTGAAGGGGACGGCGGCCGGGTTCCTGACGATGGGCGCGACCCGCGGGCTGAACGTCGTTCTGGGGACGACCGCGGCGGGCGCGGCGGTCCTCGAGTTGCCGCCCGTCGCGCTCGCGGTTCCCGCGATCGTCATCGTCTACATCGCCGCCGTCACGTTCATGGCCGCGCGGGAGACCGACGGCGGCAACCGGGGCGCCGTGACGGTCGCCGCCGTCGGATCGGTCGCGGCGGTCGGCGGACTCGCCTGGTACCTCGCGGCCGTCGACCCGGCGCCGGGAGCGGCCGGGGTCGCGCTCGCGTTCGCCGTCGCGTTCTGCTGGTGGGTCGGACGGCCCCTGCGGGCTGCTTACGCCGACCCGATCCCGGCCACCGTCGGCCCGGCAGTCGGCGCGTGCGTCTTGGGACTCATCCTATTCGACGCGGCCGTCGCCGCCGCTGCCGGTATCGGTTGGGGGATCGCCGCGGGAGCCTTCCTCGTCCCGGCGGCGGGTCTCTCGCGGGTCTTCGACGTGACCTGATCTTTCGCGACGGAGCCGATGGCGGTTCCCGCGGAAACGAGCCGGTTCGGAGCGCATCGCGCAGTGTGAGGGCCAACGAATTAGTGGTCGTTCGGCGTACGACGGCCAGATCGATGGTGGAACTCGCCTTCTCGACGAACGCGTACACGGAATACGAGCTGTCCGAAGCCGTGCGTCGGATCGCCGACCGTGGCTACGCCGGCGCCGAACTGCTCGGCGACGAGCCCCACGCCTACTTTCCCGCGTTCGGCGACGCGGACCGCCGGACGCTTCTCGACGCCCTCGCGGACACCGGCCTGGCCGTCTCGAACATCAACGCCAACACCGCGATGGGCTACTACGACGACGCGCCACCGTCGTCGTTCTTCGAGCCGAGCGTTATTCGGGCCGACGACGCGGCCCGAGAGTGGCGCGTCGACTACACCAGGCGGGCGATCGACCTCGCCGAGACTGTCGACGCGCCGGCGGTCTGCCTGGCGACCGGGCGTCCGCTACCGGGAACTCCGCCCGAGGTGGCCCGCGAGTACCTTCATGAGTCGCTGTCCGAGATCCTCGACTACGCCGAGGAGCGCGACGTCGAGGTCGGCATCGAGTTCGAACCCGAGTTGCTGATCGAGAATACCGAGGAGGCGCTCGACCTGATCGACGAACTGGATCGGGACTCGCTGGGAATCAATCTGGACGTCGGGCACGCGGCCGTCTACGGCGAGGACGTCCCGGAGAGCATCCGAGCCAGCGCCGGCTCCATCACGGGGCTCCACCTCGAGGACATCGTCGGCGGCCGTCGCGGGAAACACTACCACCGGATTCCCGGCGAGGGCGATCTAGACTTCCGGGGGATCTTCGACGCGCTCGACGATATCGGCTACGACGGATTCGCGACGCTGGAGCTCTACACCTATCCCGACGAACCCGATCGGGCGGCCCGCGAGGCCTACGCGGAACTCGAGGAGTACGTGTAGTCGATCGGTCTCTCTCCGTCCGGTGACTCGCTTCTGGGTCGCCTGACCGTCGACTCATCCGTTCCAGTCCGTGTCGCGGTCGTTGCGGAGCCTGTCGATTCGCCCCCGTTTTGTCCGACTTCTCAATACTTTTTACCCCATGTCACCATCCACCGAGCATGAGATACGTTCGCTTCCGCGATCCCGCCGGCGCGGTCCGCCGCGGCGAGTACGAGAACGGTACCGTGCACTTCGCGAACGAGAGCTACGCGCTCGAGAGCGACGAGATCGACGTTCTGCCGCCATCCGAGCCGACGAAGATCGTCTGTATCGGCCGCAACTACGCCGACCACGCCGACGAGATGGGCTCCGATCTCCCGGACCGCCCGATGCTCTTCCTGAAGGGACCGAACGCGGTCGCGAGCCACGGCGACACCGTCACCGCGCCCGCCGGCAAGGACCGGATCGACCACGAGGCCGAACTCGGCGTCGTC
Source organism: Natrinema salifodinae (assembly GCF_900110455.1). Taxonomy (NCBI): domain Archaea; kingdom Methanobacteriati; phylum Methanobacteriota; class Halobacteria; order Halobacteriales; family Natrialbaceae; genus Natrinema; species Natrinema salifodinae. The sequence goes on from NZ_FOIS01000001.1 coordinate 811,803, forward strand.
ATCGGCGAGCAGTGCCGCCACGTTCCGGAAGACGATGCGATGGACGTCGTCGAGGGATTCACCTGCGTCAACGACGTCTCAAACCGTGACGACCAGCGCCAGGAACAGAACTGGATCCGCGGGAAGGCCTTCGACGGCGCCGCGCCCATGGGACCGGTGCTCGCGACCCCCGACGAGGTCCCCGAGGACGCGGCCGTCCGATCGCGGGTCAACGGCGAGCTGAAACAGGACGGCTCCCGCGAGCAGCTCATCTTCTCGATCCCCGAGCTGATCGCCGAGATCACGACCTACCTCACCCTCGAACCGGGCGACGTGATCGCGACCGGCACCCCCGAGGGCGTCGGCCCGCTCTCGGACGGCGACGATGTCGAGATCGAGGTCGAGGGCGTCGGCACGCTCGAGCACTCGATCCGCCGCCCCTGACCGCGGAATCGAGATCCGAGTCCCGAGAGCGTCGCCCAACCGCGAGCCCGAGAACCGAACGCGTACACTTTTCGGCCCGCTCGAGAAAGAGTCGCGACATGACCGTCCGCTTCGACGCGGTAACCGTCGACTGGTTCGGCCTGGCGACCGTCCGCCTCGCGGGCCGGACCGGCGCAGTGATCTACACCGACCCTGGTCCGGAACGGTACGGCGTCCTGGATGGCCTCGAGCCCCGCGACGGGGACCTGATCCTCGTCTCCCACGCCGACCACTACGACCCCGACTCGATCCGACGGGTAGCGCGCGATGACGCGCTGGTCGTCGTCCACGAGTCGATCGACGCGAGCGAGATCGATCGGGTCGACGAGCGCCCCGAGGACCTCCCGTTCGAGGTCGAGCGCGTCCGTGCGGACGAGTCGTTCGTCCTCGGACCGCTGGACCTGTTTACCACGCCGGCGTACAACGATCCCGACGGGCCACACACTGATGCGGACGGGGAGCCCTACCACCCAGAAGGAAAGGGGTGTGGCTTCGGCGTCACCGTCGACGGCATCACCGCGTTCTGGCCCGGCGACACCGACGCGCTCCCGCTGCACGACGACGTCGCCGCCGACCTCCTCCTCCCGCCGATCGGCGGGACGTTCACGATGGACCGCCGCGAGGCGGCGCGCCTGGCCGAGCGGCTCGATCCCGATCTCGTCCTGCCGGTCCACTACGACACCTTCGAAGCGATCGAGATCGATTCCGAGGCGTTCGTCGTCGACGTCGCGCGCCGCGGGGTGCCGGTCGTCCTCGACGAGTAGCCGACGGCCGCCGATCAGACGCCCACGCGCGACCAGGCGAACACCGCGAGGGCGATGAAGATCAAGACGCCGAACGCGGCCCACTGCCCGAGTCCGGTGTCCGCGATCGGCGCGAAGAAGTCGACCAGGCCGGTGCCCTGTAGGAGGCCGATGGCGAGCACGACCATGGCGCCGATCGCAACGAGGCCGACCGTGATCCCCTCTTTCATCATCCAGGCGCCTTCGTCGGCCTCCTGGGCGCTGGAGGTCGTCGGCTCGTCTATCGCCTCCTCGTCCGGGTCGCTGTGCAACGGCCGTTCGCTGTCGTTGTCGTCAGCCATGTCACCGTTCTAGCCCGAATGAACCCTCGCAGACGGGAACCGGTTGCACCTGCAGTCACAGGGCGGCGACGGCGATCAGCGAAGTTATATGCGCCCGGTGGAGAGTCTCCGGTATCGATGATGCGGACTGTTACCATGGTTGAACTGACGACACGACCCGCGGCGTCTCGCCCCGGGATCGAAACCGCGACGCGGGCGCTCGGTGATCGCGATGGCCGGTGAGCCGGCGAAGGTCGCCGAGCCGGAGCTCGAGTACCCGGAACGGAACTGGCGCGGCTTCTTCAGGGAACACTTTGGCCCGTCGATGCTGTGGGCGCTGATCGGCATCGGCGGCAGCCACATCGTGCTGGCTCCCACCCTCGGCGGGACGTTCGGCCTGGTCGCGATCTGGATGTTCGGGCTCATCTATGCCGCGAAGTACGGCGCCTGGGAGCTGGGCATCCGGTACAACTACGGCGCCGGCGCGAACCCGATCGAGGCCTACGACCAGCTTCCCGGGCCGAAGAACTGGGCGCTGTGGGTGACGGTCCTCGTGTTCACGGGGATGTACACGTTCATCACCGCCAGCGTCGGGATGAACACCGCGGCGTTCGCCGCCGCGCTGACACCCGAGTGGTTCACCGCTACCATGGCGTACGTCGTCTTCGTCGGCGGCGCGGGGTTGCTCGTCGTCGTCTCGCGGTACGACCTGCTCGAGACGGCCCTGATCGGCTTCACGGTCGCGCTGGGCGTGCTCGTCCTGCTGGGCGCGCTCGTCGGCCCGCCCTCGGGCGAGGTCGTCGCCGAGACGATGTTCGCGGTGCCCGGCCTGACTGACCCGGCGTTCGTCGCGCTGTTCGCGGCCGCCGCGGGCTTCGCGCCGACCGGGTTCAGCACGAGCATCCTGATCGGCAGTTGGAGCATGGCCAAAGGCGACGGCGCGAGCGAACTCGAGGAGAAGGGGCTGGACCCCCACGATCCGAAACACCACGACTACATCCGGGCCTGGATCGAGACCGGCCGCCGCGACTTCAACATCGGCTACGCCTTCAGCTTCCTGCTGATCGTCTCGATGGTCGTCCTCGCGTCGAACGTCCTCTATCCGAACCCGCCGACGGACGCCAACCTGGCGTTCGCGATCGGGTCGATCCTGAGCGACTCGTTCGGCGAGTGGTCGTACTACGCCATGTTGCTCGGCGGGTTCGCAGCCCTGTACTCGACGGTGATCACCCTGCTGGACGGCTCCGCGAGAGCCACCGGCGACATCCTGCCGCTGGCCCTCGAGAACGACGACATCGACAGCGAGCGCGTCCGAAAACTGGTCGTCCTCGGCGTCGTCGTCGGCAGCAGCGCGATGGTCGTCGCGCTCGGCGAAGTCCCCGTCACGCTGTTGCTCTACGTCGCCGCGCTCCTCGCGGTGACGGAGATCTTCTTCTACCCCGCGAACTGGTACGTCGTCGAGAAGAACCTCCCCGAGCCGTTCCGGCCCTCGCGGGCCTGGCACGCCTACTACGTCGTCAGCCTGGTCCTCGTGCTCGTCTTCGGCGCGATGGGCGCGGCGGTCCGACTCGGCCTTATCGGGTAGGTTCCGACTCGCTTTTCGGTGCGGACTCGTTCGACGGCGGTCCTGTTGCTGACCGGCGCAAAACGGTGCTACAGCTGGGAGGCGTCTCGCCAGCCGCGACTTCCAACGAAAATCTCGACTTCGGCTCGCGGTCGCTCCCCGTCCTCAGAGGACGCCCATCTCGTCGAGTCGTTCGGGAAGATAGGTGTCCGTCACGAAGTCCAGGCCGTGCGACGCCAGCGACTGCTGTTCGGACTTCTTCTCGAGGTCGAGCTGGAGTTCGATCTGCTCTTCCCAGTAGTCGGTCTGGAAGCGCGGGTCCTCGAGTTCGCTCTCCAAGGCATTGACGTCCGAGTCCGAGAGCGGGTCGGTCGGCAGTTCGTACTCGACGATGTCGGCGGGCTGGATGCCGATGAACTTCGCCTCGGGGGTCGCCAGGTACTCCGAGAGGTGGGCGGACTTGATCGAGCCGTACGCGACGGAGCCGTAGATGCGGTACGACCACGGGTCACCGTCCGTAAACACGGTGACGGGGAGATCGAGTTCGTCGTGGAGGCGCTTGGTGATTCGGCGAGTCGCGCGTGCGGGCTGGCCCTTGAGGTGGACGATCAGGGCGTTGTACTCGTCGTCGAAGCCGTTCTCGACGAGCCGGTCGCGCATACCACCGGTCTCGACGGCGAGGATGAAGTCGGCGTCGGTGTCCAGAAACTCGATCGTGTCGGGGTTGTTCGGAATCTGGTACCCCCCTTCGCCGACGTCCTCCTGGCAGTGGATCTCGCGCTCGCCGCGGCGGGTCTGCTCGCGGAGGTGCAACGGTCCCATGATCGTCGCGCCCGACTCCTCGGGGCGCATGTGGAAGTCCTCGCGGGTGACTCCCGAGACGATCTCTAAGTCCTCGATGAGGCCGTTCGACTCGTCCTGATCGTTGAACTGAGCTTCTTCGTTGTCCCAGCTCTCCGAGAGGTAGTAGAGTTCACGCAGGGTCGAGGAGCGGTCTTCCTCGAGCTGGTCGGCGAGGAACTCGATGGTGTAGACCGCCTTCAGGAGCTTCCGCGCGCCGCGGACGGAGTTGGCCGATCGGGTCGACTCGCGGTCGCCGTAGACCCAGACGTCCTTGTCCTCGTCGTACTCGATGTTGTTCTTCGTCCGCGTCGGCACGGACATGTGCGGGATCTCGCCCAGTTCGAACTGGTCGTAGAACTGTGCCGCGAGATCGATCAGCTGCTCTCTGGCCTGCTGGGTGTCGTCTGCGCTCATTGGTCAGTCACCGTGAGTTTCTCGCTCTCGACGCCTTTGACGTTCAGATCGAACGTCGCGTCGTCCGGTACCTCGTACTCGAGTTCGGCCTCGTCGCCGCTTCCGACGTCGGGTTCCCACTTGACGAACCACTCGCCGTCCATCTCGACGACCGTCGCGCCGTCCGAAAGGGCGGTCGGCTCGGCCGAGACGATGTCGGTCACTTCCAGCGACTCGCTGGTGCTCGCGTTGTTCTCGACGACGACGGAGACGCCCTTCCCGTCGCCGTTCTCCTCGACCCGGCGCTCGACGAGCACGTTGTTCATGATCCGGGCGATCGCGTCGTCGATGTCGGGCTCCCCGCGGCCGGTGACCTCGGCGACCTTCTCGGCCATCTCCGGGAGAATCTTCCCGAGGACGTTCTGCTTCTTCCGGCGCTTCTGCATCGAACGGCGCTTGTTGAGGAAGCTCTTGAGTTCGCGTGCGGCCTCGCGGATCGCGAGTTCGATCTCGTCTTCGATCTCCGGAACGTTCGCGACCGCGTCCTTGGACTCGCTGGTAAAGGGCACGTTCGTCGAGGCGACGTGGATCATGATGACGGCGGGGCCGTTCGGCAGCCCGGAGCCGCCTGGCTGGTCGAGTCCGTAGTTGCGCCAGCCGATGGACTTGACGACGTCGGTCGTCGCACACGCGCCGCGCTGGTAGACCAGCGGTACGCGGTTGGCAAAGCGCATGACGTCGACGCTGCCCTCGCTCCCGATCTCGCCGCCGTAGGCGATCCCGGCCTCGACGATGAACGGGTCGCCGCCGTGGACCTCGGCGTCCCGCGTCGCGGAGGCGTAGAAGTCGGCCTCGAACTCCTTCTCGAGGCCGGCGGTGATGAGATCCTCGGAGATGGGGGAGAGACACCGCGTCGGCGGCGCCATGATGTCGGTCCCGCGCATCGCGTCGACCAGGTCGCTGGTGGCGTCGCGGTCGCCGTTGAGTTCGCGGACGAGCGGCGGCTCGTCAGGCACGGTAGCCATCACGTCCCAGATTTCCTCGACGACGTTTTCGCGGGCCGTCTCGCCGAAGGAGACGTCGTCGTACTCCTCGGTGAGGTCCGCGGCTCGATCGATGTGCTCTCGCAGCTGCGTCCGGGTGAGTCGGTGGCGGACGTTCTCCGCGTCGCGTTCGTCCTCGAACTTGGCGGCGAGCCGGTCGGCGAACCCGCGGATCACCGCGTCGTCCTTCCGGGTGCTCGTCGCCTGGTCGGCGAGTGCGTACAGGTCGGCGACGAGTCGCGAGCGGGTGTCGGCATCGCTCTCGGCGTCGGCCTGGTCGTCGCGTTCTCCCTCGCTCTCGGCGTCGGCCGCGGCCTGGCCTGGCTCGGCGGCGCCGATCAGTTCGAGCCAGACGGCTTCGACGGCGTTCTCGCGAACGGTGTCGCCGAACGTCGTTCCGTGGTCGGTCTGGACCGTCTCGGCGGCCGAATCGACGGCCGCGAGCAGTTCGTGGTAGGCGATACGGTCGAAATCGTCGACGGCGTCGGCGATGGCCGCAGCGAAGGCCGCCGTGGCCTCGGGGCCCTTGTTCGCCGTCGCGGCCTCGACGGCGGCTTCTAAGTCGACTCGCTCTCGCGGGCGATGCCCGCTCGAGTCAGCCGGAGAACTCCAGCGCATCTCGCGCCCGTAGTGGCGGTCGCGGAACTCGTCGATGATCGAGTCGGCGGTCTTCTTGCCGACGCGGGTGAACTCCTCCTGAAGGAAACCCGAGATCGTCTGGGAGTCCGTCGCCGTCAGCATCTTCATCACGGTGCCGAGTTCGACGCCGTGAGGGTGGGGCCGGATCTCCTCGGTCTCCTCGGGGAGCTGGTCGGTCGCGCGCTCGAACTTGAAGTGTTCCTGCGGTTCGCGCAGTTCGAGGCGCGCGTGGGGGTTGACGACCGCCGTGTGCTTGATGTAGTCGTGGAGCTGCTGGCGGGCGCGCATGTTCGCCTCCATCTCGAGTTCGATGCGCGTCCCGTGGGGGCGGTCCCAGGTGGTCGTCTCCTCGACGCTGATCTCGGGTTCGTTCTCGTCGGTGTCGACGATCAGTTCGAAGTACTCCGCCTCGCTCGATCCCTGGGTTCGACTGGTGATCTTGGCGGGTTTCCCGCTCGTGAGCTGCGAGTAGAGCACGGCGGCGGAGATCCCGATCCCCTGCTGCCCGCGGGATTGTTCGCGCGCGTGGAACCGAGAGCCGTAGAGCAGTTTCCCGAAGACCTTCGGGAGCGATTCTCGCGTCAACCCGGGCCCGTTGTCCTCGACGATCAGGCGGTAGTAGTCGCCGGCTTCCTGAATCTCGACGTAGATATCCGGGAGAATGCCCGCTTCCTCGGCGGCGTCCAGGGAGTTGTCGACGGCCTCCTTGACGGCCGTGACCAGGCCCCGAGCGCCGCTGTCGAAGCCGAGCATGTGCTTGTTCTTCTCGAAGAACTCGGCGATGGAGATCGACTGCTGGCTCTCCGCCAGCTCCTCGGCGATCCCCGGCTCGTCACCGAGTGTCGACTGGAACGACGTCATCGTCTTCCCTTACTAACGGTGGGGCTAAAAGGTGTGCGCTACCGGAGTGAAAGTGAATCTACAGCGATGACTGCGGGCGGTTTGCTTCGCGCGGTGATGCATCGTCCGCTCTCGCCCGTCTCCCGTCGGCTCGTCGACCGCGACTCAGAACGTGATGATCTCGTAGTCGTCGTCGACCAGCGAACGAATGCTCGGGTGACCCTCGTTCTCGTCGACGGTGACGACGTCCGTGGTGCCGACGGCGTCTTCCACCCCGAAGGCGTTGGCGCAGTAGTCACAGACGGCCGCCTGGTCGCTGACCGACTGGTAGAGTTCGTGGTAGTCGTGGTCCTCGTCCTCGAGTTCCGGGATCCACTGAGTGCCGGCGCCGTCGAAGATCAGCTCTAGCTCGTCGTCGGGGTTCTCATCGAACTCCCTCGCGGCTTCGAGCCCGTTGACGAGCCGGCCGGTGTCGCTGTGCGATTCGGTTCCTGCCAGAATGACGACGGCTGCCTTTACCATGACGACTACAACTGGGTCTCGGGATCACAAAAGGCGACTGCGGTCGTGTACGGGGCACGCAGATCCGATCGTTCGAGAGCGCCGGTTATCGGCGGGCGATCGGCGATCCGGATCGGCGGGCCAGGCGAGGCGTCAGTGGCCGTGATCGTGACCGGCGTGATCGTGGTCATGCTCGTGGCCGTGCCCGCGTCCGTGATCGTGCTCGCCGCCGAGGGTGAACTGGCCGGAGAACGCCCGCTGGACGACCTCCGAGAGCGCGGGGTGGACGTGGACTGACCGCCGGATGTCCTGTACGGTCCCGGAGCCGGCCGTCATCGCGACGACGACCTCCTCGATCAGGTTCGACGCCTCGGGGCCGATGATGTGACAGCCGAGGATCTCGCCGTCGAGGTCGATGAGCGGCTTGACGAACCCCTCGGCCTTCATCGCCGAGCCGCGGGCGGTCTCCTCGTAGCGGTAGGTGCGCTTGGCGTACTCGCGGTTGGCGGCGCGCAGTTCCCGTTCGGTGAGTCCGACGCCCGCGACCTCCGGCGAGGCGAACACCGCGAACGGCATCGCCGAGTAGTCGACCGGTTCGGGATCGTCGCCGAAGACGTTGCGCGCGACGGTCTCGGCCTCGTGGTTGGCGTTGTGTTTTAGCAGGTACTCGCCGACGATATCGCCGAGCGCCCAGACCCCATCAGCGGTCGTCCGGAGGTACTCGTCGGTCTCGACGAACCCGTCCGCGTCGGTCTCGATGCCGGCGGCCGCAACGTTCAGCGTGTCCGTGTTCGGGACCCGACCGGCCGCGACGAGCAGTTCGTCGCCGGTGACGGTGACGGGTTCGTCGCCGTCCCCCGTGCCGTCCGCCGCGTCAGCGTTCGCTGCGTCGGCGCCGGCGTCGGGATACGGCCGAGCTTCGACCGTGATCGAACCCGCACCGTCGCCGCCCGAGACGGCGGTGGCCTCGTAGCCCGTGTAGAGATCGAACCGGTCGGCGTACCGCTCGGTGAGGGCCGTGGCCACCTCCTCGTCGGCGTCCGGGAGCAGGCGGGGCCGGCGGCCGACGATCGACACGTCGCTGCCGAAGGTCCCGAAGAACTGCGCCAACTCGGCCGCGATGTACCCGCCACCGACGATCACCAGGCGATCCGGCGGCGTCTCCAACTGGAGCGCTTCCTTACTCGTGAGGAAACCCACGTCCTCGATGCCCTCGATCGGCGGGATCGCCGGCCGCGTGCCCGCCGCGACCAGAACAGTGTCCGCCCGGAGGCGCTCGCCATCGTGGCCGCCGCCGGAGAGTTCGAGCGTCCGCTCGTCGACGAATCGGCCCTCCGCCTGGTACAGGTCGTGCCGATCCGACGAGCGCAGGCCGCGCCGGATCGAGTCCGAACTCCCGTGGACGTCCTCGGTCACCTCGCGGACGATATCGGCGAACCTCACGCCGTTGACCGTCGCGTCGACGTGGAACTCGTCGGCGCGCTCGATCGTCTCCACGACCTCGGCGTGGTACAGCAGCTTCTTCGACGGGATACAGCCGCGGTTGAGACAGGTCCCCCCGAGCCGGCCCTTCTCGACGACCGCGACCGACTGTCCCTGGTTGGCCGCTACGTTCGCCACGTCCAGCCCGGAGCCGGAACCGATGACGAGAAAGTCGTACTCCTCCATGGAAGCATACTCGATCCGGAGCGCCATGAAGAACGGTCCGGGGTATTCCGGGCCGCGAGCGGAACCCGTCTCGCTCGGAGCGGAGTCGCGAGCGAGGCGAGCGCGCTCACTCCTCGACCGGCGGCCACTCCCAGGCGTCGCCGCGGACGACCCCGAGCAGCCGTCGCCGGCGTTCGGTCAGGTCCTCGAGGGCGTCCGCGAACTCCTCGTCCGAGACGGTCGGGATGTCGTCCTCGCGGAGTCGGTCGAGATCGGGTGGCGGCGGCACCTCCTCGGCCGGATCGATAAACGCGGTGTCGAGCGTCTCGAGGTAGCTCTGTGCGCTCGAACGGCCGTTTTCGATGATCGCTGGGTCCGGGCTGTCGTCGTCCGGAACGCCGTGGAGAAAGAGCGTGAGCGCTTCGTCGTAGATGGGAACTGCCATGGCCGAGGCGCGCTCGCCCTGCTCGCTGTGGTAGTAGTGCAAGATCGGATACGACTTGTGTTGCTCGGCGAGCAGGCTCAGTTCCGCTGCGAGCGTCTCGAGGGTGAGATCGAGCCCCTGAAAGTCCTCCCCGGTCCAGCCCGTTCGGACGAGGGCTTCGCTTCGCTCTCCCAGCCCCGTGACGGAACTCGCGAACGAGCGTTTATCGGAGACGGCCCCGAGGACGGTGAGGATGTAGGAGACGCCGAGCGTGACGAACGCCATCCCCGTGGCCGTCGTGAGCGCGCTAGCCATCTCCCAGACGTCGCCGATGGGGGTGTAGTCACCGTTGCCGTCCGTGAACATCGTGTAGGCGACGTAATACAACCGGCCCGACCAGTCCGCGACGGCCCCGGTGCGCGTGCTGATGAGGGCGGTCGGATAGCTGGCGAAGATGAACGTCCAGCCGATCCAGATGAGACCGATCCACGTCGCGAGCGTCAGCGTGAGAATGAGCGGGCCGGCAAGGCTGAGCGCCTTCTTGTGATCGCCAGTCATGACCCGAAGCCCGCGCCAGACGGCGGTCGTGAGTCGGCCGGAAATGGGACCGGAACCCCCGTCGACCCAGAGAGTAGTCCAGAGAATGTCTACGATCGCACCGACGAGCAAGACGAGTCCGGCGACGAGATAGACCGGATTCATTCCACGACTGCCCGCTCCTCAATGACGTCCGTCAGCACCGTCGCAATTTCCGCGTTGGTCTCGGGGCTGTAGTGGCCGCCCTCCCCGCGTTCGACGTACAGTGACTCGACGTCGCCGTCGTCGGGCGAGAGGTGGGTCGCCATGTCGATCGTCGTCAGGTCGTCGTACCGCTCGTCGAGCCGATCCATCAGGTCGCCGTAGATTGGGCCGTGCTCGGACTCGTACTTCGCGTACCGGAGCTGCTGGACCATCACGAACACCGGCTCGAAGTCCTGTTCGTCCGCGTAGTCGACGAACTCCTCGATGAGCGCGTCGAACAGGTACTCGTGGGTGTCGAACAGCCGCTCGTGGTACCGCACGCGGGGTTGTTCCAGCCGCAGGGCCGACTGCGTCTGGGCCAGATCGAAGTCGATCCCCGGAATCGAGCGCTCGAATTTGCGTTCGATCTCCTTTCCGGCGGTATAGCCGGCGTACCGGAGGTGTTCGGGCTTGTCGAACAGGTCCGTCGTATAGGGCCGCGAGGCGAAGTGCGGCTTGAACCAGTGCTCGTAGTGGAAGTCGTACTCGCGCAGGAACGCCGCCTTCGACTCGAGGTCGAGCAGGTCCTCCTTCTCGTCGACGGGGCTCTCGACGCGCTCGAGGTCGCCGTCCTCGAGGACGTACCGGGGTTTGACCGCCAGAATGTTGCCGAACTCCTGATAGTGTTTCCAGACGCTCAAGATGCGCGCGATCGACGAGGCCGTGACGACCATGAAGACGTAGTCGGTCGGATCCTCGGGGTACTTGCGCTTGAGCCGCATCAGTGCCTGGTCGAGCCCGTAGTTGCCGCCGCCGTAGTTGGCGACGTGGGTGTCCAGTTCCTGGGCCAGGTAGTTCTGGAAGGTCTTGTCGTTGTCGACCTCCCGGCAGAAACAGTAGGAGTCGCCGTAGGTCGAGACCGTGAGGTCGGCGTCGGGATCGCGCTCCTTGGCGGGACAGATCCGGCTCGCGTACTCGTCAGTCGAGTACGTGACCGTGGTCCGGACCTCTTCCCCGGGGAGGTGATCGCCCGTGTCCTTCTGTTTCTCCCGGTTCGGCTGCGGTACCCAGCCCAGTTCCGGATCGAAACTGCTGAATTTCCCTAACAACTCCCGGTCGATCTCGGGGAACTCCTCGGTGGCGACCGAGGGAATCCGTTCGAGCGCGCGAAACGAGGCGTACTCGAGCACCACCACGCCGATCACGAGCGCGAGCGCTATCGCGACGAGCGGAAGCATCGGGCCACCACTACCAGCACGCGGGATAAGTGGATTGTGCCGTAACGTGCCACTTTCCGGGCGAGAGGAAGGAGACGCCGGACGCCCCCGGGCGCACGGCGCTGCGAGCCGAGACGACTCAGGTCGCCGTCCGTCGCGGGATCGCCGACCGCCGCCGATTCCGGATCGCGTACGCGCTGTAGGTGCCGAGTCCGAACGCGACCAGGCCGGCGACGATATCGGTCCAGAAGCCGACCGCGCTCGTCGTCTCGGCGCCGCCCGCGGTCGCGCTTCCGGCGCCGAGCAGGAACGGCGCAGCGACGAGCCACAGCCCGACGAGCGCGACGAGGACGGCGACGCCGAGGCTCCCGAACTCCGCGTTCGCCCGCCGGTAGTAGTTGTACCCGCCGGCGGCGAGCAGCGTCGCCCCGACGAGCGCGTCGTTCCAGAACTGGCCCGCGGCGAGGTCGACGAGGGCCGCCTGGCCGAGCAGAACGAGGCCGACCAGGCCGACGGCGGCCGACAGCCGTTTGCCGCGTTCGTCGGGGTTCGGTTCGTAGGGGAGTCGGTCGCGGCCGGTCAGGTCCTCGTCCCCGCGGCCGTCGTGTTCCGACGCGCCGTCGTCACCGCTGTGCCAGGGAGTATCCGGGTTTTCCGTCCCGTCGTAGTCGCTCATCGTGGCTCTCCACGGGGACTCCGCTTGACAGCGCTAAGAGTCCGGTGCCCGTGTGTGCAGGCGTCCCATACACCGGGCCGCCGACCGCGTCACCGGACCACGGTCACCGGTACTGGCGAGTGCCTGACGACGACCTCCGCGACGCTGCCAAGCAGAATTCGGGCGACGCCCGATCGACCGTGACTCCCGATGACGATGTGGTCGACGGGCCGGTTCTCGGCGTACTCGAGGACCTCCTGGGCCGGGGTTCCGAGTCGCGCCTGGGTCTCGATCTCGATCCCGTGCTCGTCCGCGATGGACTCGGCGACCTCGATGCGGGCCGCGGCCTCGCCGAGGAGTTCTTGGGTCTCCTCGTCCCCGCCGCCCTCGGACGCAGCATTGGGGATAAAGGGCAGTGACGTGGTGTCGACGACGGTGAGGACGACGAACTCGCCGTCGGGGAACAGCTCGAAGGCGTGGTCGAGCGCCTGGCGGGCCGGCTCGGAGTCGTCGAAGGGAACGAGGATCCGCGGTGGCATTCGTCTCGCGGTTCGACGGGTGCCGTCTTTAGTCTGGTTCCCGCAGCGAGACCGAATCGAAACGCCGCGTCGGGTCCGGGAGGGACCGACTAAAGCGCGAGATAGGGGCCGACGCCGAGCAGAACGACCCCCAGCGCCGCCTTCAGCCGCTCGGGATCGACGGCGTGGGCGACGCGCCAGCCGACGACGACGCCCAACAGCAGCGGCGTTCCGATGACGACCGCCAGCGGGACGAGGACGTTCCCCTGGAGGAAGTAGCCCGACGCTGCGAAGATTGCGATGAAGATCGACTGGACCTGCGCGACCGCGACGGCCAACAGCATGGGCACGCCGACGAGCACCAGCGTCGGCACGGCGAGCACCGGCCCGCCGATACCCAACAGGCCGCTGCACACGCCGAGCGCGAAGCCCAGTCCGGCGAGGACCGCCCGACCGGATCGGGTCCGGGGTTCGACGTCGTAGACGGGGCTGAACCCGCGCCGTTCGCGGTAGAGGATGGTCCCGCCCACGGACATCGCGATGCCGCCGAGCAGGAGCCCGAACACGGAGCGGGGAACGAAGGTGTTCACGTACGCGCCGACGAGCGCGCCGGCGACGCTCGAGGTGCTGAGCACGATCGCGATCGCCCGACTCTTGCCCGTATTCATCTCCCCCGAGTAAAGGTAGGCGGCGCTGCCGACGAGTCCGGTAACGACGAACGTCGCGTGGGCGGTGCCGGCGACCTGGCTCGAGGCCAGCGGCGTCAGCGAGTACAGTGCGATCGTCACGAAGATGCCCCCGGGGCCGATGGTGGTAATGCCGACCCCCGAGAAGAACGCGATCGAGACGAGCAACAGGACGAGCGAGAGGCTGAACGGTAGTTCTAACATCGGGCCGACGGGACGTCGTTATCGACGTGTTCGGCCCGGGTCCCCTGACTCTTCCGATCGGCGACGAGGTCGCGCGGTCAGCGAAGCGCGACGATCGACCGCGCGACCGCGGCCGAGCCGAGCGGAGTTCGACGAGCGACCGTGCGAGGGTACGGAACGCCGGTCATCTCGTCCTCGACAGCAGTCCGAACGGCGGTATGCGGACCGTTACAGAATGTTCATGATCGTCTCGTAGAGCGACTGGATCGTCAGGAGGCTCCCGGCCAGCAAGATGAATCCCGCGGCCAGGAACGCGATGTTCTCGTACCACTTGACGTCGTAGTACCTGTTGACTGCCCCGATGAGCGCGAAGACGGTCACCGGGAGCCCGATCGCACCGTTGATGGCCGGCATGATGATCGCCATTTCGATGGGACCGAAGCCCGTGAGGGCCAGTATCGGCACCGCGGTGATCGCGGAGAGCGCGATCAGCGCGACGACCGTCCGGCGGAAGGCCTGGTCGCCGAAGACGGTGTCCTGCCCGAGCGATTGCGGGATCATGAACCCGGCGCCGAATAGCGTCCCCGTAGCGGAGGAGATCGACGCGAGGAACGCCGCGAGCATGAACACGATGAGCGCGTACCGGCCGAGGATCGCCGCAAGCGGCTCGCCGGGGCCCGTCAGCGTCATCTTGCCTTCCGTGAGCGTGATCGCCGAGACGATCATCACGAAGCTCCCGATGATGAGCGTCGTCGCGATGCCTGCGGCGTTGTCGCGGCGGTACTTCCAGATGTCTGTCCACTCCTTTGTCGGCTGGATGCTCGACTGGATGAAGAAGTTCGGCCAGTAGACCGTCGTCCCCAGCAGAGCGATCACCGCGGTGAGGTAACCGATCTCGCTCTGCAGGAGCGGCTGCAGACCCGCGGCGACGGACTGCCAGGGGATGTCGAGGCCGACCAGCAACAGGCCGTACGAGCTGAAGACGGCGAACACCATCGCGGCGATCGCTGCCTCGATCCGGTCGTAGACCTTCATCTGCACGATGGCGATCCCGATCCCGGCCGCGAGCACGATCCCGACGAGGACGTTGTCGAGTCCGGGCACGAGCCAGGCGAGTGCCGCGCCGGCCACGGCGTAGTTCGAGACGGCCCACAGCGCCGACATCAGCGAGATTCCGACGACGACCGTCGTCCCGCCGATCGGGAGCGCGTCGACGATGTAATCGGCCAGCGGTTCGTCGGCGACGGCCAGGCGCGCGCTCATGTCGTGGAGCGCGATATCGACGAGGAACGCGAGCGGGAGGACCCACAGCAGGGAGAACGCGAAGTTCGCCCCCGTGTCCGCGAGGATGTATACCGACCCGGCGCCGAAGACGTTCGCAGCGAACAGGACGCCCAACCCGTACCTGTACAGCGCCTTGTGGATCGTCTCGCCGCCGGGAACGACGTCGACGACCGTCGAGGTAGAGGGAGACGTCGACGCGGACGCCGACTGTTTACTCATGCGCGATCACCCCGGATGGCGAACCGAGCGGCGGTCGCATCGACGCGCGGGACTCTCGCGAACCGTCGTTCGTCTCAGTAGTCGTTTCTATCAGGATAGTGCCGGACTCGGATGCGAACGTATTCGACGGAAAGCAGGGTCCGAGTCCGCAGGTCAGAATTGTTTCGGTTGCCGGTTCGACAGAATCGTCCGCCACGGTACTGTGGGGTGCCATGTGTGGGGGGTCGTGGAGAATCGTCAGAGTACGACTGCTCGAGCGCCCGGTCGACCGGCTGCGGCACTCGAACAGGCCCGTTCGGTGTACTGCTACCGTTTATCTATTGTACGGAACTGTGTATTCGAAACAAGGATAGGGATTTGTTTGAGTACCAAGCTTGAGATAGCAGCCGGCCTTTCATATGGCGGGGCGAGTAAGAAGAACTTACGCGGTCGCACCGCTGTGATCCGCAGGGCCAACGGTCATCCGGCTGGTCCCGTGATCACCACCACGGGCCGAAGCGCAATCCGGGTCCGAACGATACCCCACCGACGAGTCCTGGTCGGCTTCTTCCGACACGGACTCAGTTTCGCCAGGCGGACCACACCGAGATCGGCCCGCGCCCTCGGCGGGCGGACTTGCCCCCAGAAGAAGGCATATAAATGGCAGTCCCTTACCTCAGGTGAAGGTCAACAGAGACCGGAGACTCCAATGCAAGGACAATCCCAACAGCAGGCCTACGATCGGGGGATCACGATCTTCTCCCCGGACGGACGCCTCTATCAGGTCGAGTACGCCCGCGAAGCAGTCAAGCGCGGGACCGCGAGCGTCGGTGTTCGCACGCCCGACGGTGTCGTCCTCGCCGCCAACCGGCAGGTGAGTTCGCCGCTCATGGAGCGCTCGAGCGTCGAGAAGCTCCACAAGGCCGATGACCACGTCGGCGTCGCGAGCGCCGGCCACGTCGCCGACGCCAGACAGCTGGTCGACCTCGCCCGCCGCCGCGCGCAGGGCGAACAGCTCCGTTACGGCCAGCAAATCGACGTCGAGACGCTGACGCGGTCGATCACCGATCACATTCAGGAGTACACCCAGACCGGCGGCGCGCGCCCGTTCGGCGTCGCCCTCCTCGTCGGCGGCGTCGACGACGGCGAGCCGCGACTGTTCGAGACCGACCCCTCGGGGACGGACTACGAGTGGCAGGCCGCCGCTATCGGCAGCAACCGCGACGCGATTCAGGGGTACCTCGAAGCGGAGTACCGCGCCGATCTCGACGTCGACGCGGGCATCGAGCTCGCCCTGCGCGCGTTGAGCGAGCCCGAAGACGAGACCGTCGAGGCCGAGTCGGTCGACGTCGCGACGATCACGAACGACGACCAGGGGTACCGCTCGGTCCCGGCCGAGGACCTCGAATCGATCGTCGCCGAAATCGACGCGGGAGGCGACGATGACTAACTGGACGACCGGGAGCGGGAACGCGTCGGGTCCCCGGGACGCCGGCGAGCCGTCGCCGTACGCACCGGAGCTCGGTCGGGTACCAGGCGACGGCTCCGCCGACGATCACGGCGACACCGTCAACAAGACGGGGACGACGACCGTCGGTATCGCGACCGACGAGGGCGTCGTCATCGCGACGGACATGCGCGCCAGCCTCGGCGGCCGGTTCGTCTCGAACAAGGACGTCCAGAAGGTCGAGCAGATCCACCCGACCGGCGCGTTGACTCTCGTCGGCTCCGTGGGCGGCGCGCAGTCGTTCATCCGGACGCTGCGGTCCGAGGTCAACCTCTACGAGGCTCGCCGCGGCGAGCCGATGTCCATCGAGTCCCTGGCGACGCTGGCCGGGAACTTCGCCCGCGGGGGTCCGTTCCGGGCGATCAACCCCATCCTCGGCGGCGTCGACGACGAGGGCAGCCACGTCTACAGCATCGACCCCGCCGGCGGCGTCATGGAAGACGACTACACCGTCACCGGCAGCGGGATGCAACTGGCCTACGGCCTCCTCGAGCAGGAGTACGAGGGCGACCTCTCGCTGTCCGACGCGCGGACCGCGGCCGCTCGCGCGGTGAAAAGCGCCGTCGAACGCGACACCGGCTCCGGCAACGGCGTCTTCCTCGCCGAAGTCACGGACGAGGGCGTCGACATTCGGGGTCATAACGAATTCGACGCGCTCGTCTGAGACCGCTTACTCGGATTTGTAGCGTCGTTTGACCGTCGTCCCGGTCGATCTATCAGCGCGTGGCGAATCGCGCTCGCGCGCGTACACGTGACTTTTATTAGTACCGGACCGCTAGCCGAAAGCAGGTTTTACATGTCCCAGGAAAGCGAGTACGGCGCCGGACAAATTCAGGTCCTTGAGGGCCTGGAGGCCGTGCGGAAACGGCCGGCGATGTACATCGGATCTACGGATTCTCGAGGACTCCACCACCTGGTCTACGAAGTGGTGGACAACTCGATCGACGAGGCACTGGCCGACTACTGTGACGACATCACCGTTTCCATCCACGAGGATGGCTCGGTGAGCGTCGCGGACGACGGCCGGGGGATTCCCGTCGACACACACGAAGAGTACGACCGCCCTGCACTCGAGGTCATTCTCACGGTCCTCCACGCCGGCGGCAAGTTCGACAACAAGTCCTACCAGGTCTCCGGTGGGCTCCACGGCGTCGGCGTCTCGGTCGTCAACGCCCTCTCCGAGCGCCTCGAGGCCGAGGTGAAACGCAACGGCGGCGTCTTCCGCCACGCCTTCGAGGCGGGCGAACCGGTCGGCGATATGGAGCGGGTTCGCGACATGGAGCCGGACGAGGAGACCGGCACCCAGATCCGCTTCTGGCCCGACGTCGACATCTTCGAGACGGGCGAGTTCGCGTTCTCGACGCTGGCCAATCGGCTCCGCGAACTGGCCTTCCTCAACTCGGAAGTCCGGATCACGCTGCGCGACGAGCGCACGGACGCCGGCGAGGCCGATTCGGACGGTCCCGTCGAGGAGACCTACGAGTACGAGGGCGGCATCCGCGAGTTCGTCACGTACCTGAACGAGACGCGCTCGGCGATGCACGACGACGTCATCTACTTCGAGGACGAGGAGCAGAACATTCAGGTCGAGGTGGCGATGCAGGCCACCGAGGAGCTCCAGGGATCGATCCACGCCTTCGCGAACAACATCAACACCCGCGAGGGCGGAACCCACCTCACCGGGTTCAAGACCGCCCTGACCCGGACGGTCAACGACTACGCCAACGAGACCGACCTGCTGGGCGACCTCGACAATAACCTCAAGGGCGAAGACATCCGCGAGGGGCTCACCGCGGTCATCTCGGTCAAACACCCCGACCCGCAGTTCGAGGGCCAGACGAAGACGAAACTCGGCAACTCCGAGGTGCGGGGCATCGTCGAGAGCGCCATGCACGAGGGGCTTGGCACCTACTTCGAGGAACATCCCGACACCGCCGAGGCGATCGTCAACAAGGCCGTCGAGGCCGCGAAGGCCCGCATGGCCGCCCAGAAAGCCGAGGAACTCACGCGGCGCAAGTCCGCCCTCGAGTCGACCTCTCTCCCGGGCAAACTCGCGGACTGTCAGGCCCGCGACCCCGACGAGGCCGAACTGTTCATCGCGGAGGGCGACTCCGCCGGCGGCAGCGCGAAGCAGGCCCGCAATCCCAAGTTCCAGGCCGTCCTTCCCATCAAGGGGAAGATCCTCAACGTCGAGAAACACCGGCTCGACCGTATCTTAGAGAACGACGAGATCCGGAACATGATCACCGCGATCGGCGCGGGGATCGGCGACGAGTTCGACGTCGACGACATCCGCTACAAGAAGATCATCATGGCGACGGACGCCGACGTCGACGGCGCCCACATCCGGACGCTGCTGTTGACGTTCTTCTACCGGCACATGCGGCCGCTGCTCGAGGGCGGCTACGTCTACGCGACCCAGCCGCCGCTGTACCGCATCCGCTATCGCGGCGAGACCTACGACGCGATGACCGATGCGGAACGCGACGAGATCGTCGAACAGAAGTGCGACGGCAACCCCTCGCAGGTCCAGCGGTTCAAGGGGCTCGGCGAGATGAACCCAGAGCAGCTCTGGGATACGACGATGGACCCCGACAACCGCATTCTCAAACAGATCACCATCGAGGACGCGGCGGCGGCGGACAAGATGTTCTCCGTCCTGATGGGCGACGCCGTCGAGCCGCGCAAGCAGTTCATCAAGGATCACGCTCCGGAGGCGGAGTGGATCGACATCTAGCTGAGGTGATGACTACATGAGTTCAGACGTACCCGATCCAACTGACGTAGAGGCACGGGCGGTCGAAAACGTCCGCATCGAAAACGAGATGGAGCAGTCGTATATCGACTACGCGATGAGCGTCATCGCGGGTCGTGCGCTCCCCAGAGTCGAGGACGGGCTAAAGCCCGTTCACCGGCGCATCCTGTACGCGATGCACGAGATGGGGGTTTCCTCGGGCTCCTCTCACCGCAAGTCGTCCTCGATCGTCGGGGAGACGATGGGTGACTACCACCCCCACGGCGACAGCGCGATCTACGACACTCTGGTCCGGATGGCCCAGGACTTCTCGATGCGCTATCCCCTCGTCGACGGCCAGGGGAACTTCGGCTCGATGGACGGCGATCCGGCCGCCGCACAGCGGTACACCGAGGCCCGGATGTCGCCCATCGCCGAGGAACTGCTCGAGGACATCGACAAGGACACGGTCGACTTCTCCGCGAACTACGACGACCGCCTGCAAGAGCCCGACGTACTCCCCGCGGCGTTCCCAAACCTCCTCGTGAACGGCTCCTCGGGGATCGCCGTCGGAATGTCGACGAACATTCCGCCGCACAACTTAGGCGAGGTCATCGACGCAACCATCGAACTGATCGACGACCCTGATGCCACCGTCGACGACCTGATGGAGCACGTCAAGGGGCCCGACTTCCCGACCGGCGCGAACATCGTCGGCCGCGACGCCATCTACTCCGCCTACAAGACCGGCCGCGGCCGCATCCGCGTCCGTGCCGAGTTCGAGGTTCAGGAGTGGAAATCCAACCGCGAGCGGATCATCGTCACCGAACTCCCCTTCCAGGCCAACAAGGCCCGCCTGGTCGAGCGCATCGCCGAGGACGTCAACGAGGGCGAGATCGAGGGGATCTCGGACCTGCGCGACGAGTCCGACCGGGACGGCGTCCGCATCGTCATCGAACTCAAGCGCGGCGCCAACGCCGAGGTCGTCAAGAACAAGCTGCTCGAGAACCACCTCGAGCGGACGTTCGGCGTCATCAACCTCGCGCTGGTCGACGGCCAGCCCCAGGTGCTCTCGCTCAAGGAGACCTTAGAGGAGTACATCGCCCACCGTCGCGAAGTTGTCCGACGGCGCAGCGAGTACGACCTCGAAGAGGCCGAGGACCGCGCGCACATCCTTGAGGGCCGGTTGAAGGCCGTCGAGAACGCCGAGGACGTCGTGGAACTGATCCGCGACAGCGAGGACCGGTCGGCGGCCAAGGACGCCTTGCGGGAGACCTACGGCTTCTCGACGGACCAGGCCGACCACATCGTCCGGATGCAACTGGGTAGCCTCACCTCGATGGAGGCCGCCGAGATCGAGGACGAGTACGAGGACGTTCAGGCCGAGATCGAGCGGCTGACCGCGATCTTAGAGAGCGAGTCGGAACTGCTCTCGGTCATCAAGGACGAACTCCGCGAGGTCAAAGACGAGTACGGCGACGAGCGCCGGACCTCGATCGTCGAGGACGAGGGCACGGTCACTCACGAGGACCTCATCCCCGAGGAGGAGGTCTTCGTGGTCATGACCGAGGACGACTACGTCAAGCGGATGCCCATCGACGAGTTCGACCCCCAGGGTCGCGGCGGGAAAGGGATCATCGGCGCGGACGTCAAGGAGGACGACCGCGTCGCGACGGTCTTCCGAGCCAACACCCACGACTACCTGCTGTGCTTTACGAATCAGGGCGAAGTCTACCAGCTCAAGACCTACGAGATCCCCGAGATGGGCCGGACCGCCCGCGGAAAGTCCGCGGTCAACATCCTCGATCTCGATCCGGGTGAGGACATCACGGCCATCGTCGACACCGACGCCTTCGGCGACGACGAGTACGTGACGATGGTCACCCGGCACGGCTACGTCAAGCGCACCGCCGGCGAGGAGTTCGACAACATCCTCTCGACGGGGATCATCGCCGCCGACTTAGAAGAGGGCGACGAACTCGTCGACGTCGAGGTCACCGACGGCTCGAAGGACCTGGTCATCGCGACCGAACACGGCATGACGATCCGCTTCGACGAGGACGAAGTCCGCCCGATGGGCCGCAACGCCCGCGGCGTCAACGGGATCAAACTCGAGGGCGACGACGCCGTGGCCGGCCTGGTCGCGACCGGCGAGGGCGACGAACAGGCGCTGTTGACGGTCACCCGGAACGGGTACGGCAAGCGGACGCCGCTCGCGGAGTATCGCACGCAGTCCCGATACGGCAAGGGGCTAATCGACATCAAGACGGGCGACCGCAACGGGCCCGTGACGGCCGTCAAGGCGGTTTCGGAAGACGATCAGCTCGTTCTGATGAGCGAGGACGGCCAGATCGTGCGGAGCCGCGTCGACGAAGTCTCGACGGTCGGGCGCAACACGATGGGCGTAATCGTGATGGACGTCGAAGACGGCGACGCAGTCGCGAGCGTCGACGTGATTCCGGCCGCGGCAGCCGCCGACGCTGACGACGAAGCGGTCGACGAGACGAACTGAGCGATCCGCCGCCGGGATCGCAGAGAGATAGAGACTCGCTCTCCTCCGCGGCATGTCACCGTCTCTCGTTATTCGGGCGCGCGAGAGCGATCGCTAGAAGAGAAAAGCGGAGAAAACCGCATTCCGTCGACTTAGTGGTTCGGCTCTTCCGCGGGCGCGACCATGTCGTCGATCCGCAGGATGAGGATGTTGTTCGTGTCGTCCTTGCCGTCGACGGTTCCGTCGATGACGAGCTTCGACAGCGGCGTCGGGCCGACGGTGACGTCGTCGTCCTCATGGATGTCGCTGAGCGAGCCCTGAATGTGGATCTCGGCGCGACAGAGTTCCGGATGGTGGACGCTCGAGAGGTCGATTTCTTCGATAATCGTGTCGGTAACGGGTTCGCCCTCGTGTTGCATCGGGACAGAGGCGGGATCGTCCATCTGCTGGATCTCGAGGGCCTCGTACGCCGCGGCCGTCGGTTTGTAGCCGCCTTTCGGACCGGGTACGCCTTCTACCAGCTGGAGCGCTTTGAGACTCTGCATCTGGTTGCGGATGGTCCCGGGGTTGCGGTCGACCTGTTCGGCGATGTCCTCCCCCTTGATCGCGTCCTCGGACTCCTTGTGGAGGTTCGTCAGCGCGCGGAGGATTTTCTTCTGGCTCGGGGTGAGTTCGATCGATGACATAGATATTTATTCGTATTTGGTTTCCTTAAACCCGGCGGGTGAGCCCCGCCGTTTCGTCGGGATCGGACGGTTAACACCGGGCCCGGGAAGATGTTTCTCTTTGGATCCGCCCGAGACGGCTGGCATGCGTTTACTTCCCGTACTCACCCCGGAACGAGCAGGTCGACCACCACTCCCCCGAGGACGTCCTCGAGGAGGAGCATCAGTGCGAAGCCGACGGCGAACGTCGCCACGTTGGTCCGGGTGACGATCGCCTCGGCATCGAACCGAATGAACTGCCCGAGTTCGACGAGGACCTGGCCGATCGCGCCGACGGCGACCGCGTAACAGGCGACGGCGATCAGCGCGGAGCCGGCAAAGCTCCCGAGCCAGCCGCCGAGGATGACAGGGCCACCGGCCAGCAGCCCCATCGCGGCGAAGTGACGAAGCGGCGGCGCGGCACCGTCGCGGGCGACCGCCGACACCACGATCGGCCCCTCCATCACGTTGTGCATCACGAATCCGACGACCAGCAGAGAGACCAGGCGACCGTTGCCATCGACGACCGCGGTGCCGATGGCCAGGCCCTCGCCCATGCTGTGGAGACCGAGCGCGACGGCCACGAGATACGCGACCGCCAGGCCGGTCCGCTCGACGTCGACTGTCGCCTGCCGGCGCCATTCGCTGAGCGCGTACATGGCGCCGAAGGTGGCGAGCAGGCCGGCGCCGGCCACGAGCGTCGCGACCGACGGGCGGCCCGCAGCGCCGGCGTTGGCGGCGATCTCCGCGACCATCTCGAGGCCGATGAAGGCGAGGACGCCGGCCGAGAGCGCGAGGAAGGCGTGGATGTACCGGTCGTCGAGCCCTCTGATGACGGGGAACCAGCACATCCCGATCGCGACCGGGACGATGCCCGCGAGCGTGCCGATCCCGGTGAGCAGCCACAGGAGTTCGGGTGTACTCGCATCTGCGGCTGCGGCGAGGTCGCCGAACGGCGTCGATAGGGACAGGAGGGCGACGACCACTCCGAGCAGGGCGACAGGCGCCAGCGCCTGTACCCAGCGAGGGGGATCGACCGGGGTCCGACCGCTCATCTCACGGCCACACCTCCGCGGCGTCGGGCGTCGTACTCATCGGATCATAGTTAGACGGATCTAATCCTTATATGTTTTCCACGCACGGGCGACTAGAGTGTATCTAAATCAACCCTCGATACGATATCGTAGCTGAATGTAACGCGATTTCGGCCCGTCGCCTACGGTTCGGCTTCCGCGAGCGCCGACACGCGGACGTGGTGGGCGACGGACTCGGGCAGCGACACGGGCTCGTCGGCCTGGTCCGAGCGCGCGGTCACCATGCCGAACGGCGCGATCTCGAGGATTTCGAGCTCGACGCCCGGCTCGACGCCGTGCTCGGCGAGATACGAGAGCACCGCCGGGTCGCGGTCGGCGACCTCCGCGACGGTGACGACGGCCCCTTCCTCGAACTCCGAGATGGCCCGACCGGCGGGACGCTCCGGGGGTTCGAGGTCGGCGCTGGGGATCGGCGAGCCGTGCGGGTCGACATCCGGTTCGCCGAGGGCGTTGGCGACGCGGGCCTCGAAGTCCTCGCTGATGTGGTGTTCGAGCCGGTCGGCCTCGGCGTGAACCTCCGACCAGTCGTAGTCTAAGTGTTCGGTGAGGTACGCCTCGAGCAGCCGGTGGTGGCGGACGATCTCGAGGGCGACGGTCTCGCCCTCCTCGGTGAGGGTGACGCCGCGGTACTTCTCGCGGTCGACGAGGTCTCGATCCTCGAGTTTGTCGAGCATGCTGGTGACCGTCGGCGACGTGACGTCCAACTCCTCCGCGATCTCCGAGGTCTTGATCCGCTCGTCGCTCTCGCGTTGGAGCTGGTAGATGACCTTCAGATAGTCTTCCATCACGTCGCTCATCATCATGCTGTCCCGGCTTTAGACGCGTCTAACCCTAAAGGTGTCGCCGACAGCTTGGTGCGAGAATCGAGCCCGGGAGAGCGGACGGGAACGACGAATCGCCACGACCAAACCGGGTGCTGGCGAAGGAAGCGTATGAGCCGAACCGTCAGAATCATCGGCGCGCCGATGGACTACGGGGCGAACCGACGCGGCGTCGACATGGGACCGTCCGCGATCCGCTACGCCGACCTGGCCGACGGCCTCGAGGCGGCGGGCGTCGAGCCGGTCGACGACGGCGATCTGTCGATGCCGCGGGCGGAAGAGCGCGATCCGGACGTCGGCCAGCCCAGCCGGGGGAACGCGAAGTTCCTCCGGGAAGTCGAGGGGGTCTGTACGAAGCTGAGCGATCGCGTCGCGGCGACGCTGGCCGACGGCGAGTTCCCGCTCGTGCTGGGCGGGGACCACTCGCTGTCGATCGGCTCGCTCGGCGGCTCGGCGCGGGAGACCGACCTCGGCGTCGTCTGGTTCGACGCCCACGCCGACATCAACACGCCCGAAACCTCGCCCAGCGGCAACGTCCACGGGATGCCCCTGGCCGCGGCCCTCGGCCGCGGGCTGTTCGGCGAGACCGACTGGGCGCCCGCGCCCGGGTTGCGAGAATCCTCGGTCGCCTACGTCGGGCTTCGCAGCATCGACGAACAGGAGCGCGAACTGATCCACGACAGCGAGTTAACCGCCTTCACCATGGCCGACATCGACGAACGGGGCATCTCCGCGGTCGTTCAGGACGCCCTCGACGTGGCGACCGACGGCACCGACGGCGTCCACGTCAGCCTCGATCTCGACTGGCTCGATCCGAAGACCGCGCCTGGCGTCGGGACGCCCGTCCGCGGCGGCGTCACCTACCGGGAGGCTCACGCCGCGCTCGAGACCCTCTCTCGGCGCGACGACCGCGAGGGCTTCCTCCGGTCGATGGACGTCGTCGAGGTGAACCCCATTCTGGACGAGGCCAACGAGACAGCGACGCTGGCCGCCGAACTAACCGCGAGCGCGTTCGGCAAGCGCATTCTGTAAGGCCGCGTCGCCGCGGAGCAGCCCGAGAATGTCGATCCGCAGACGTTTGTGAGGGAGGAGCACACTGATTCTCGTTCCAACACCTTTGTATCATAGTGTTTCGCAGTGTCGTGTATGACCGAGAACGTCGTCGTGCTCGGTGCCGGATACGCCGGCACCGGCGCGATCACAACGCTCCAGTCGGAGCTCGGGGGCAACGCGCGGTTGACCTGGATCGCAGACGTGGACTACCACCTCGTGCTGCACGAGGCCCACCGCGTGATCCGCGATCCGTCCGTCCGCTCGGACATCACGTTCCCCGTCGACGAGGTCGCGGCCCCGTCGACTAGGTTCATTCAGGACGAAGTCACTGGTCTCGACGTCGACGAGCAGGTCGTCGAACTCGCCGACGGCGACGACGTCGAGTACGACTACGTTCTGGTCGCGCTCGGCAGCCAGACCGCGTTCTACGGAATCCCCGGTCTCAAGGAGCACTCCCTGACACTGAAGAGCTTAGACGACGCGCTCGAGATCCACGAAGCCGTCAAAGAGGCCAGCCAGGAGGCAACCCGCGGCGAGCCCGCACAGATCGTCATCGGCGGCGCCGGCCTCTCGGGCATCCAGACCGCCGGCGAGATCGCCGAGTTCCGCGACGAGCACCGCGCGCCCGTCGAGATCCATCTCGTCGAGGCGCTCGAGGAGATCTTCCCCGGCAATGATCCGGAGATCCAGCAGGCCCTGCGCGACCTGCTCGAAGAAGCCGGCGTCCACATCCACACGGACGACCCGATCACCGAGGCCACCGACGAGCAGATCGAATTCGACGAGGGCGAGCCCCTCGAGTACGACATCCTCGTCTGGACCGGCGGAATCACGGGCCGGGACGCCCTGAACGGCGCCGACCTCGAGAACGAGCACAACCGGCTCACCACCGAAGCCAACTTCCAGACCTCTAACGAACGCGTCTTCGCCATCGGCGACTCCGCGGTCATCGACCAGGGCGACCAGCCCGCACCGCCGACGGCCCAGGCCGCCTGGCAGGCCGCGGACGTCGTCGGCGAGAACATCGCCCGCGCCATCGAGAACCGTCCGCTGAAGACCTGGGAACACGAGGACAAGGGGACCGTCATCTCCGTCGGCGAGAAGGCCGTCGCCCACGACGTCAAGCCAGCCATGGGGCTGTCGCTGCCCGTCGACACCTTCGGCGGCGTGCCGGCCCAGACGCTCAAGAAGATGATCGCCGCGCGCTGGATCGCCGACATCACCTCCTGGAACGAGGCGCGCAAGTCCTGGTCGTCGCTGTAAGCGCCGCCGCCGACCCGACTACCGACCCGTATTCTCCGCTCGTTTTGGTTTTCGGTTCTCCGTTCTCGGATCGAACGCGACCGGGCAGTCTCAGGTCCGCGAGTCGTCCGCATCGCTCGACTCGCCCATCGGTTCCGCCGGCACGCCCGCGACCGTCGTCCCCGGCGCCACGTCGCGGGTCACGAGCGAGTTCGCCGCGACGCGGGCGTCCGCGCCGATCTCGACGCCAGGCAGGACGATCGCGCCGGCCCCGATCATTGCCCGCTCGCCGACGACGACCTCGCCGGTCCGGTACTCGTCCTGGAGGAACTCGTGACAGAGCAGGGTCGCGTCGTAGCCGACGATGGCGTCGGCCTCGACCGTGATCAGGTCGGGCCAGAAGACGTCCGGCGTGGCCTCGAGTCCCCAGGAGACGCCCGGACCGACCGTGACGCCGATGCGGCGCAGGAGCCAGCGCTTGAGTCGGAGGCTCGGCGAGATCCGGACGAGCCAGACGACGACGTAGTTGATCGCGACCCGGAGGGGGTGGCGGGCGGTCGTCCAGTGGGCCAATGAGTTGCGCGGCCCGGGCGTCGCGTGGCGGGCGATGCGCTCGTGGCGCGGCGTCGCGTCGTCGGAAGTCGTCACTGGCACACCGTTTGACGTGTCGGTACATGAAACCGATCGATGCGGAGTGCGGTGTGTCGGCCGGCGGACGATCACGATCGCGCCGACGAGCGACCGCAGCTACGGCGTCTCCGACCGCTCAGGGGACGGATCGGGGGCGGCGGACCGCTCGCCGGGAATTCCGACCAGATCCCGGAAGGCGGATCCCGAGAGGGCGCAGCGATAGGCGGGCTTGAACATCATGTTCGCTCCGCCGGCGCGAACGTTCCACGCCGACTCGATCTCGTCGCGCAGGTAGTACTGCGGCCGTTCGTTGCCCTCCCTGACGTAGTAGTCGCTGAGCCGGATCGGATCGCGCTCGAACAGGCCGCCAGGCTCGCGGCCGTCGACGATGACGACCGGTTTGTCGAGGTAGAGGTCGCCGTCGCGGGCGCGTTTCGCGTGGGCGTTCTCGGGATGCGCATCCAGGATCGCCTGGCGTTCGGCCGGCGGCGTCTCGGGGCCGACGACGACCGCGCGGTCGACGGTAAAGTACCCGATCAGGTAGCGGTGAGCGCGGTCCCCGCCTGGCCGTCGCAGCCCGGCGTAGAAGCCGACGACGTCGCCCGGTTCGAGCGCGCGCAGCCGCGAGACGTAGCCGCTGGTCCGGTGCTCGCCGTAGGTCAGCGCCTCGAAATTTGGGTCGCGATGCAGCGGCCACGACTCGAGCGCATCGCCGGCGACGGACTCGGCGCCGTCGTGGATCGGCTGCGGGGTGATGCGGGTCGTCAGGTCGGCGGCGACGCCATCGCCGACCCGCAGGTCCCACGACCCGAGGGTCTCGGATTCGGTCGTCTCGCGGGTCTTCTCCGGGATCGGCACGTACTCGAAGCGCCCGTCGTCGTAGAGCGGAGCCAGCGCGCCGACGTTCGTGCTATCGGCGCCGACACCGGCGAGAACGACCGTCATTGGTGGGTAGTCGATCCGTCGGGCCGACACGGCGATAAACCCGCCGATAGCGCGCGCCGGACGCGGCGTCGACCGGACGCCCGTCGCGGGAACGAGCACAGCACATCGACCGTCGCCAGGCGACAGCGACGGCGGACCGTCCGGCGGTCAGAACTCCGTAACGACCTCGATGCCGCTCGTCTCGTACTCGGTCATCGCGGCGAGGCGGTCGGACACGTCCGCGAGGGCGACCCGCCGGGTCACCAGGCGCTCGGGCTCGAGGCGACCGGAGTCGATCAGCCGGAGGAGTTCGTCGTAGCGCGAGGGCGGCATGCCCCGCGAGCCGACGACGGTGACGTCCCAGCGGGTCAGTTCGTCGATCGGAAGGGCGATCTCGCCGCGCTCGGCGTCGGTCGTCAGCCCGATCTGGACGTGCGTTCCCCGAATCCGGAGGCAGTCGAGGCTGTTCCGACAGGTCTCGGCGCGGCCGAGCGCGTCGACCGAGACGTGGGCGCCCTTCTCGGTGATCGATTCGATCTCGTCCGGCACGTCGTCGACGGCGGCGCCGTTTACGGTCGCGTCCGCACCGAGTTCGGTCGCTATCGCGAGTGGCTCCTCGCGGACGTCGACCGCGATCACGCGCGCCCCGAGTGCGCCCGCGATCTGGACGGCCGCCAGGCCGAGCCCGCCGCAACCGTGGACGGCGACCCAGTCGCCCGCGCCGACGTTGGCGCGGTGGGCCAGCGCGTGGAAGGCGGTGACGTACCGACAGCCGAGCGCGGCGGCCTCGGTCGCAGAGACGCCCTCCGGGAGCGCGGCGACGTTGAACTCGGCGTGGGGCACGTGGATCCGCTCGGCGAAGGCGCCGGGGACGTTCGGCTCGAACCCGAGCGCGTAGCCGTCCTCGCAAACGTTTCCGTGGCCGTTCCGGCACTGATAGCACGAGCCCTCGCCGAGGTTGAACGGGACCGCGACCCGATCGCCCGGCGCGAGCGTCTCGACATCCGCGCCGACCTCTGCGATCCGCCCCGCCGGCTCGTGGCCGAGGATCTGTCCGCGAGGCACTCGATCGTCGGCCCACTCGCCGTGGCCTCGCCAGGCGTGCCAGTCGCTGCGACAGATCCCACAGGCCTCGACGTCGACGACGACGCCGTGGGGGTCGAGTTCGGGCGGATCCACCGACCGGATCGCGAGCGACTCTCCGTACTCCTCGAGGACTGCAGCGCGCATACGGGCAGGTCGGCCGCCGCCGAGTTATACGTTCGCTGTTGGCGGCGGTCGTCGGTGACCCGCCGTCGGCGACCGACGATGAACCCGCGAGCGGTACCCTTTATCGGCCCGGGCGTGCCACTTCCGCGTATGCGCGTTACCTTTCTCGGCACGGGCAGCGCGATGCCCACCGGCGAACGCTTCCAGGCGGGAATCCTCGTGCAGGACGACGGCCGAACGGTGCTCGTCGACTGCGGCGCAGGCGCCCTCCAGCGGCTCCAGCAGTCCGGCGTCGGCTACGAGAACGTCTCGACGGTCCTCCTAACTCACCACCACCTCGACCACGTCTCGGACCTCCTGCCCCTGATGAAGGCCCGCTGGCTCGCCGGCGAGGAGCACCTCGAGATCGTCGGCCCGCAGGGGACCAAGGGCCTGGTCGACGACCTGCTCGACGTCTACGAGTACATGCAAGACAAGATCGACCTGCAGGTCCGAGAGGTCGTCCCCGGCGAGTTCTCGGTCGCGGGGTTCGACGTCTCGGCCTACGAGACCCGCCACTCGCTGCCGTGTCTCGCCTACCGCTTCGGCGACCTGTTCACCTTCAGCGGCGACAGCGAGGCCTTCGCCGGCCTGGCGAACTTCGCGGAGGGGTCGGCGATCCTGGCCCACGACTGCTCGTTCCCGGACGACGTCGACGTCTCGAACCATCCCACGCCCGAGCGCCTCGGGACGGAACTGGCCGGTCGGGAGATCGGACGGGTCTACCTGACCCACCTCTATCCCCACACCGACGGGCGCCACGAGGAGATGCTCGACTCGATCGGCGCCCACTACGACGGCGACGTCCGATTCGCCGAGGACCTCCAGACTGTCTCGATCGAGTGACCGGATACCGCCGCCACTGCGTCGGCTCCTCTCGACGGGCCTCTTGACGATAATTCTTCGTTACGTTGGTTCTCAGACCCGGTACCGATAGAATAGCGTACTGATACGAAGACCGAACACGTATATACGATTGAGTTTGTAGGATCATAACAACAGATGGCCTCAACTGACTTCGGACGAATCGATCGAGAGGTGAACGGATGAGTCTCCCGGACCGACTCGCCGACGCGCTCACCGCACATACGCGCGTCGTCCTCGTCGTTCTGCTGCTTGCGACGGCCCTGGTCGGCGCCGGCATGCCGATGGTCGACGACGACTCCTCGCTCGACCAATTCGAGAGCGACTCGGCCGAGGCACAGGCCCTCGAACGCATCGAGGGGAACTTCACGAGCGACCAACAGGAGAACGCGACCAACGTTCAGGTGATCTCCCGCGACGACAACGTTCTCACCAAGGAGTCGCTGCTATCGTCGCTCGAGTTCCAACAAGAGATTC
The DNA here is from genome assembly GCF_900110455.1 of Natrinema salifodinae. Classification (NCBI taxonomy): domain Archaea; kingdom Methanobacteriati; phylum Methanobacteriota; class Halobacteria; order Halobacteriales; family Natrialbaceae; genus Natrinema; species Natrinema salifodinae. The sequence goes on from NZ_FOIS01000001.1 coordinate 842,472, forward strand.
GAGCGAACGAGTCGATCAATTCGACGCTCGTCGAGGACCAGCCGATCACCGGGGTCGAGAACGTCGTCGCCATCACGGCGATTCGCAACGACCAGGCCGCCGACCTGAATCAGACGAGAGCGGGACTCGAAGACGGGCTCAACGAAACGGTTGGCCTCCAGCGCCAGTACGAGCAGTTAAACGAGTCGTCCGACGAGTCCGATCCCGAATATCAGCAGCAAGCGGCCGAACTCGAGGCCCAGTTCGACGCCGTCGTCGAGAACGCGACGGTGGGACTCACCGAGAACCAGACCGCCGAGTACGAGGAAGCGGTCCGGCAGGCCCGCCAGATCGAATCCCAGCGCTACGAGATCCGCTCGCAGACCGAGTCGCCGGAGGAGAATCCCGAGTACCAACAGCTGTCCGACCAGCTCGAGGGCGTCTACCAGGCGGGGACGTTCGGCGTGCTCGAGGACGAGTACGCCGCACTGGAGAGCGACGAGCAGCCGCCGATCGACGAGCAGATCGAGGCCCTCGAGAACCTCGACGACGAGGAGTTCGAGCGAACGATCGAGGAAACCCTCTCGGGTGACGCCGACGATAACTTCGCGATCGCGTTGATGGCGACGTCCTACGATCCGGGGAGCACGCAGGCCGACGTCCGGATGACGTCGCTCACGCAGTCGTCCGACAGCGACGGCGCAGAAGCGGAAGCGATGGGCGGCGTCGACGACCGCATCGTCGAGAGCCAACTTCAGCTCCACGACCTGGCGGAGAGCCAGGGGCACGAGCAGGAGTACCTGGTCTTCGGTAGCGGCGTCATCACCGACGAGATCGACCGCTCGATGGGCGACAGCCTGGCCATCGTCGGTCCGCTCGCGCTGCTGTTCGTCGTGGTCGCCCTGTTCGTCGCCTACCGCGACCTGCTCGACATCGTCCTCGGCGTGGTCGGCATCGCCGCCGTCCTCGTCTGGACGTTCGGCTTCATGGGCTGGGCGGGGATCGCGTTCAACCAGATGTTCGTCGCGGTGCCCGTCCTCTTGATCGGGCTGTCGATCGACTACGCGATTCACGTCTTCATGCGCCACCGGGAGCAGCGCGAGACGCGGAGCCGCTCTGAGACGCAAGCGGACGCCGGGACCGCCGGCGACGTCCGCGGCTCGATGACGGTCGCGCTCGCCGGCGTTGGCGTCGCCCTCGTCTGGGTGACGGCGACGACCGTCATCGGCTTCCTCTCGAATCTGGTCAGCCCGATCGGTCCCATCCGCGAGTTCGGGATCGTCAGCTCCGTCGGCATCGTCGCCGCGCTGATCGTCTTCGGCGCGCTGATCCCCGCCGCCAAGGTCGAGTTCGACGAGTTCCTCGAGGCCCGCGGGATCGATCGCCGCAAGCGCGCGTTCGGGACCGGTGGCGGCCGCTTCAGCGAGCTCCTGACGGTCGGCTCGACCGCCGCGCGGAAGGTCCCCATCCTCGTGCTCGTGCTCGTGCTCGTCCTCTCCGCCGGCGGCGCCTACGGCGCGACCCAGGTCGACACCAGCTTCGAGGAGGAGGACTTCCTCGCCGAGGACCCGCCGGCCTGGACCGAGAACCTGCCGGGCGGGATGAGCCCCGGCGAGTACCACGCCAAGAACGACCTCGAGTTCGTCAACCAACACTTCCAGCGCGAGGGTAGCCAGGCGCAGCTCCTCGTCGAGGGCGAGGTCGACGACCCCGACGCGCTCGCGCAGATCGACGCGGCACGCGACGACGCCGCGGAGAGCAGCGTCGCCTACGAGTTGGCGACCGGTGAGGAGGACGTCCAAGATCCGCTGTCGACGATGGAACGGGTCGCCGCGCAGAACGAGTCGTTCAACGAGTCGTTCCACGCGGCCGACACCGACGACGACGGCGTCCCCGACGAGAACGTCTCGGCGCTGTACGACCAGCTGTTCGAGACCGACGAGGAGGCCGCGAGCCAGGTCCTCTCCCGGACCGACGGCGGCGACGGCGGAGACGAGTACGACGCGGCCCGCCTGGTCATCGGCGTGGAGGGCGACGCCAGCGCGGCCGACACGACGGACGAGATGCGCGACATTGCCGACGGAATCGAGGACGGGAGCGACGGTCGCTGGACCGCCACCGCGACCGGCGATCCGATCGTGAGCCACATCGTCGAGCAGGACTTGCTCAACACCGTCCTCGAGAGCCTGCTGATCACGCTCGTGGCCGTGTTCGCCTTCCTCGCGGTCGCCTACTGGCTGACGGGCAACAGCGCGTCGCTGGGCATCGTTACGCTGCTCCCGGTCGCGTTCTCGGTCAGCTGGATCCTGGGCACGATGTACCTCATCGGCATGCCCTTCAACGTGTTGACGGGGATGATCACGAGCCTCACCATCGGGCTCGGTGTGGCCTACAGCATCCACATCAGCGCCCGCTACTCGCTCGAACTAGAGCGTCAGGGCAACGTCTGGTCGGCGCTGCGGACCACGGTCACCGGGACCGGCGGCGCACTGCTGGGCAGCGCAGCGACGACCGTCGGCGGGTTCGGCGTCCTCGCGTTCGCGATCCTGCCGGCGCTCCAGCAGTTCGGCATCATCACGGCGCTGACGATCACGTACGCGTTCCTCGCGAGCGTCGTCGTCCTGCCGGCGTTGTTGGTGCTGTGGACCAGGTACTTCGGGCCGGAGGTTTCCTTCGATCCGTCAGGTGCGAGCGGGCCGACGCCGGCCGCGAGCGACGGCGGAACACCGGCGTCGGCGGCCCACGACGGATCGAAAAACGACGGTGACGGCGAATGACCGACGACGAGAACACGGCGGTTGACGCCTTCGAAGGGCTCGGGCTGACCAGCTACCAGGCCAAGGTGTTCATCGCGCTTCACCGGCTCGGTGCGGGGACGGCCCGCGACGTCGCCGACATCACCGACGTGCCCCGGTCGCAGGTCTACAGCGTCGCCGAGAGCTTGGAGGAGCAGGGGCTGCTCGAGGTCCAGCAGTCGAATCCGATCCGGTACCGGCCGGTCAGCGTCGACGAGGCCCGGGAGACGCTGCGCGATCAGTTCGAGCGCGAACAGGACCGGGCCTTCGAGTACGTCGAGTCCGTCAGGGACGACGCCGCCGGGGAGGAGACTCAGGAGGACATCTGGACGGTTCGCAGCCGCGATCGGATCGACGATCGAGTCGTCGACCTCCTCTCCGAAGCGGACGAGAAGATCGTCTTCGGGACGCGACTCCCCGAACTCGTCACCGACGCGATCGAGCGGGTCCTCGCTGAGCGGGCCGCGGCCGGCGTCTCGGTCCACGTGATCAGCAGGACCGACGCGATCCGCGACCGCCTCGGCGCGCTCGAGGGGGTGACCGCCGAAATTCCGCCGTTCTACCGCGAGGAGGAGGAGCGATCGGGACGGTTCGTCGTGGTCGACGACGACGGTCTCCTGTTGAGCGTCGTCGGCGACGACGGCAGCGAGACGGCGATCTGGAGTTCGGGCTCGCTGTTCGCGTCCGTCCTGATCCAGCTCATCGAGGCGGGCGACGAACTGTAGGCCGTTTCGGGGGTCGGTAGCCGCTCGGCGGCGCGGTTCGTCGGACCGCCAGCGGCCTGGTCCGTGCCGAAGCGGTTGCAAGCACGCAGCGGATATCGGATCGCTCACCTAAGTTCGACATGGTCGAGCAGCACGGCGACGTGTACAAGGGTCGCGCCTGGTTGCTGTCGGCGCGCGGGACCGTCCTCGCGCCGATCGTGCGATGGTGTCTCCGGCGACCGTCGCCGTACCGGGCCATGATCGTCCCGACGCTCGTCTCGCTCCTCTCGACGGGCGTCTGTTACTGTCTCGTCCGGTTCGCCGCGGCCAGCGTCATCCCACCGGCGGTCGGTATCGGGTTGACGCTGCTCGTCTTCTGGCCGCTGGCGCTGGCGGCGGCGCTCGTCGCGGACATCATCCAGAAGGAACACAAGTTGCGGGGGCGCTCGCGAGACGGCGCTCGATAGCCGTCCCAGTTACTCGAGCCGGTACCGGAGCAGCGCCGCGATCCCGCCGAGGTTGGCGAGTTGCTGGCCAGGCGGGAACTCGCTCGAGAAGACGGTCACCTCGCCGCCTTTCTGTTCGGTCGTGCGGACGATCTCGTCGGCGTCGATGTGCCACTCGCCCTCGGGGCCGCGTTCCTTCCGGAGCCGGTCGTCGAGAACGAGCAGGCGATCGATCGCGCCGAACTCGGCGGCCTGCTGGACCTGCTCGGGGCCGTAGGCCGCCTTCGCGCCCTCGGCGATCCGCTTCGTGAGTTCGTCGATGTACTCGGCCTCGCTCTCGATGCGGGTCTCCTGTTGGACGTCCGCGACGGCGCCGCGCTTTAACACCTCGTGGACCCCGCGGTCGCCGACGCTTGCCGTGTCGACCATCGTTACGTTTTCGGCGACCGCGGGCTCGTTGTCCTCCAAGTACTTGTAGGCGTCCTGCTTCGTGAAGCCGGGGCCGGCGAGGATGACCGCGTCGGCGTCCTGCCGTTTGAGCACGTTGCCGAGCTCCGAGAAGAGCTCCGAGCGCTCGCGGGCGTACTCGCCCTTCCCCGTGGGACCGGTGATGGTCGCCCGCTCCTCGGTCCCGTACTGGGCGACCGTGTGGACGTGCGCCTGGCCTTCCTCGACGGTCGCGATGGCGACGTCCGGGTTCTCGGTGGCCTCCTCGGCCTCCTCGAGGCGTGCCTTCTGATCGGGCTTGAACCGCTTCTCGATGGAGAGCTCGTCGCGCTCCTCGACGTTCAGCGTGTGGTGGAAGCCGAGTTGGTCCTCGCGCGAGCAGGCGACGATCTCGCCGCCGACACGCAGCCGGTTGGCGAACTTGTGGAACTCGATATCCTCGACGGCGATGGCGACCCACATGTGTTCGCGCTCGCCGCCGGTGTCGCGCATCTGGTCGTCGTTGCGCTGGATCCGGCGCGTCGTATCGCCCGCGACGCGGTCACCGGGCTCGAGGACGTACTGCAGGTGCCAGAGGTCGTCCACGCTCTCGGGGACGACGGTAACCCGTTCGCGTCCGCCCTCGACCTGCTCCCGGTCTTTGATCTGCATGCGCCTGGCTTCGCGGGGCGGCGGTAAGTGGACTGCGATCCCTCGACGATCGGTTCGTGGCGGGGTCAGCCCCGAATACGCGGTCGGCGGAGTTCGACGTTTGGCGGCAGCGTTATCTCCGTTACGAGCCACTGTATACCATGAGGCTAGCACACGTATCTCTCTTCGAAGACTTCGGGACGCGCTCGCTTGCGACCCACGCACTCATGGTACTCGCACTGGCGAACGGCATCTTGGCGGGACTGTTCGTCGAGGGGCAACTCGGGCTCGTCTCGTTCGTCTCGCTACTCGGTTTCACCGCCGGGTTGTGGATCGCACAGTCGATTCACTCGCTCGGGAACGCGGCGTCCGACGGCGAGTACGAGGGTATCCTGAACGAACTCGTCGACTCGACCGGTGACGAGCGGAGCCAAGGATTCGATACCGGTCGGTTCGGCCGGCTGCTCGCACTGATCGCCGCCGTGACGGCCGTCTCGCTGTTGACCTCGGCACAGGTCCTCCCAGGGACGATCCTCCCGATCGCGATCGTCGCCGTCGGCAGTATCGCCGTCGTGACCGCGATCATCGGCTTCCTGATCGCCCTCGGTGCGTCCTACGACGCGGCCCAACGGGACACACTCGAGCGGACCGCTCCGATCGGAGCAGTATCGTCGGAGGACGACCCGGCCGAGGAGAGCATGGACCAGTAACGGCCACCGATTTCAGCCGAGAAGCGAGCACATCTCGTCCGTTCCGAGATAGCTTTCGGAAGATAGTGCCGCTATTCCGCATCCGGTTCTCGACAGTCTCTCTCCCATCCCACGGACGATTGCCGTCCGCATCGGCGTCGCCGGTAAGCATTGCCCGGGGCGACGGACGAAGGCCCGTGGGCCACGAACCGTTCGTATGACGATCGCACTGCGGACGCTCGACGACGGCGCGTGGATCAGCGTCAACGACAGCCGTCAAGTGAGCGTCAGCGACGTCTGGGCGCTCTCGCACGGAGTCTTCTGTGATTGCGAACCCGCGTACGTCCTTCTCGAAGCGTTCGTCGACGTGGACGTCGACGGCTCGATCGTGGTCGCGGACGCCGTCGGGCAGTGTCTCGAGTGCGGCACTCGGGACCCGATCGACCGGTTGCCCGTCGGCCGCATCGTCGACGGCGAGTTTCGACCGTACGGCCCCGAGAGCATTCAATGGCGCGTCGAACCCGACGGTGAACCAGCGTGAGATGGGACAGCAGACTGCGGACAGGGAACGAGACTCATAGTGGCAAGGACAGCCGCAACCAGTGAGATCCGGGGAGAACTGACGACAGAAAGGGAGGCTTATACGCTCCCACCATATAACGGCTCCAATGGTCAGCGACGTCGAGCAGTGGAAGGACGAACTATACGGCACCGACATTCGCGACGAAATCGAGCGCTTCGCCGAGGAAGGGTGGGAGTCGATCCCCGACGACGAGCAGGACGCCTGGTTCGAGCGGTTCAAGTGGTTCGGTCTGTACCACCAGCGAGCCGGCCAGGAATCGTACTTCATGCTGCGGATCGGCCCGCCAGGCGGCGTCCTCGAACCGGGTCAGTTCCGGCGGATCGTCGAAATCGCGGACGAGTTCTCCCGCGGCCCCGCCGAGAACCCCGAGTTCGGCAACGGCTGGCTCGACGTGACGACTCGCCAGGCCATTCAACTGCACTGGATCCGCCTGGAGGACATCCCCGAGATCTTCGAGCGGCTGGAGGACGCCGGCCTCTCGACGGTTCAGGCTTGCGGGGACTCGTGGCGCAACATCGTCGGCTGTCCGGTCGCCGGCAAGGACAAACACGAGCACGTCGACGCGGGTGCCCTCGCGAACGAGCTCCACGACACCTTCAAACAGAACGAGGCTCACTCGAACCTGCCCCGGAAGTGGAAGGTGTCGGTGACCGGCTGTGACGAGGGCTGCGGGCAGGGCGACATTAACGACCTGGCGTTCGAGCCCGCACAGAAGGAGATCGACGGCGAGACCGTCACGGGCTACAACGTCCGCGTCGGCGGCGGCCTCTCGCGCAACGAACCGCGGTTCGCGCGCAATATCGACGTCTTCGCCACGCCGGACCAGGCCGTCGAGGTCGCCGGCGGGCTCTCCGCGCTGTTTCGCGACCACGGCGACCGCGAGGACCGCTACAACGCGCGCATCAAGTTCCTCGTCGACGAGTGGGGGCCGGAGAAGGTCCGCGACACGCTTCAGGCGGACTACGTCGACTTCGAACTCGAGACCGCGGGCGAGGACCTCCGCGACTCGTACTCGTACAACGCGGGCGAGGCCGACGGCAAGCACGACCACGTCGGCGTCCACGAGCAGGTCGACGGGAACTACTACGTCGGCCTGAACGTCCTCGTGGGCCGGATCGGCGTCGATGAGGGGTACGACCTCGCCGACGCGGCTGAGGAGTACGGCTCGGGCGAGGTGCGGCTGACCCAGCGCCAGAACATCATCTTCACCGACGTCGCCGAGGAGAACCTCGACGACCTGCGCGCGGAGCCGGTCCTCGAGGAGTACAGTCCCGATCCGCACCCGTTCCAGCGCGGCTCGATCGCCTGTACCGGGACCGAGTTCTGTTCGCTCTCGATCGTCGAGACGAAGAACCGCCAGGTCCGGTTCGCCCGCTGGCTCAAGGCGAACGTCGAACTGCCGGAGGGCGTCGAGGACTTCCACATCCACCTCTCGGGTTGTACCGCTTCCTGCGCTCAGCCCCAGATCGCTGACGTCTCCCTGCGCGGCATGAAGACGCGCAAGGACGGCGAACCCGTCGAGGCCCTCGACATCGGCCTCGGCGGCGGCCTCGGCGAGGAGCCCCAGTTCGCCTCGTGGGTCACCGAGCGCGTCCCCGCCGACGAGGTGCCCGGCGCGATCGCGAACCTCCTCGAGAACTTCGCCGAAGCGCGCGAGAGCGAGGAACAGAGCTTCCGCGAGTTCGTCCTCGAGCGCGACGACGAGGAACTCGCCGAACTGGTCGAACCCGAGGAGACCAGCTACGACGACCCGTACATGCACAACACGAAGCGCACCTGGTACCCCTACGTCGAGGACGACGGCCTCGATGCGAGCCCCGCGCCGGCCCGCGCCGACGGGACGCCGATCACCTCGGACGACTGATCGACCGACCGCCGAATCGCTCTTCGGGTTCCGTTTTCCGCCGTTTCGCGGTCTTCGTATCGAATAGCGATAGCGGGGCTAGGACTGCGGAGCACGCGACCGCTGCGAACAGTTCGACGAGCAGCGCGGTTACTCCGCGCGTTCGTCCCTCGTGTTGACTAAGTGCGTTCGCCTGCTCCCGTACGATATGACCGACCGACTGATGAAGGTCAACGCCTACACGACGCTCGACCTTGTCGACGCCGTCGCGACGGGCCAGGACTTCGAGACCGAGGCGTTCGCCGTCGCGAACGCGACGTCCGATAAGGAGAACCCCGACTGCGTTCGACTGCAGTTCGAACTCGACAACATGACCGAGGAGCACCTCCCCGCACATATGGAGGAACTCGAACTGACGGCCGACCAGGCGCGGACGCTCGCGTCGGCCCTCGAGAAACACGCGACCCGCGTCGAGGAGGCGGCTGTCGACGAGTGAGACCGCCGAGAGCGAGCACGATACCGCCGGGCGGTCCGTGACGCGAATCGACGATGGGCCATCGAACCGACGCCTCACGGTGACCGACAGTCGATACGGGTGGTGTAAGGGACTGTTATTGGCCCCTGTGTCGAGGTTCGGACCGTCACCGCCGAGCGGCAATCGGGCGGCGTGATTCGCGGGGAGAGAGTCGACGTCAGCCATACGTTGTTAGCTTTATGGTCGTGAAGGGTGGCGCGGTGTCTATGGCTGCGACCGAGCGCCAGCCGGTAGACAATGACAGCGCAACCGACAGAGTCGACGGCAACGGGGACGATACGAGTGGAGCTGTTTCTCCGAAATCACGGGTCCGCAGCCGTCGTCGACCCACTCAGACGGGTCGTCGCGCGAGCGCGCCGCCTCGAGGACGAGATCGGCGCGACCGTTCGGGTCGAGACGTGGGCGTCGGTGCGGCCCGCGATCGAGGAACTCAGCGATAGCGGCACGTCGACTTCGCTCACCGTCGACGCGTTTCGATCCTGGGCCGAGCGAGAGGGATACACGCTCCGACCGAGTTTCGAACGACACGAAACGCCCTCGATGCTCGGCCAGTGTGCGGTCGAGATCCGGGTTCCGAACGTTTGCGTCGCCGTTTACGAGGACGGGGATCTCCAGTGTGTCGCGCCCTGTGCGGACCGGGAAAACGAGAAACGGACCTACACCGTCGAGCGGTGTCTCGACGCGCTCGAAGCCGGCGTTACGGAGCCGTTCGTCGACGACGATCCGCAATCGACCGACGATGAGGACGCCGTAGAACGGCGTGGAGATACCGAGTAGCGCGACCAGAGCGGCTCGAGTGAAGCGCGAAATCGTCTCTCCCACGAGACGACCGCATCGATCGGGTGCGAGCGGTCAGTCCCGGAGGTCCTCGAGCTTTCCTTTCGCCTTTTCGAGGCCGGACTCGAACGTCTCCTCGAGTTCCTCGACGGAGCGCTCGACGTAGTGCACTCGCTGCTTGGGAACCCGCCGAACCACGTCGTTGCCGTCCTCGTCGGTCCCGTACGCGAACAGCCAGTGGTCCTGAAAGTACGCGATCCGATCGTTGTCGACGGTGACGCGCTCGATCTCTCCGTCGGTCGGCTCGTAGACGATGGTCGCGGTCCCGAGCTCCGGCTCAGTGTCGGTGTCGGTGCTGATCTCCACCATGGGCGGTGGGTCCACCGTCGGCCGTGTAGTCGTGAACCCGGCAAGTGCAGTCTCCGCAGGGCCCGCCGACGGAGCGATCGGGTGACCGAAAACGACGACGGCCAGGCCGCCGCGCCGTCAGCCGGACCTCGACTCCCGCGGCGAGTCCGCCCCCTCCTCGGTGTCGGTCTCGGTCCCGGCGTCGCGAACGGCCGTATCGTCGGTCGGCGTCGGTTCGGCCTGCTCCGCCTGGTACGGTTGGGTGCCGGGACCGAGCGCCAGGAACACCACGAACGCGACTAAACCAACCATCGCGGCGATGATGACCCAGCCGACGATGACGGGGACGTCGAGACCGCCGCCGACGACAGCCGGGACGAGCGCCTCAGGTGGTGCCATTGGGAGAACCCTACCGTCGTCGCGCCGATCAGTATTGACCCGGCCATCTCGGGGTCACGGGTCCGCGTGGGGCGAGGTTGGGTCGGGGTCGCCGACGGCCGGCACCGGGACCGGGACCGGGTCCGCTGGTCGACTCAGTCCTCCTTAATTCGGCTCCCGCCAGGCGGCATGAAGTGCTGGATCCGGTCGGGACTCGCGATCTTGCGGACGAACGACTCGTCCGCGAAGCGCTCGCGGAAGCGCCGGTACATCCGTTTCGCCGCGTCGGCTTGCGCGTAGCGGCCGGGCTCGAGTTCGATCGTCGTCACCGCCCGGTCCTCGATGGCCGACGGCGGCCCGCCGATGACGCGGGTGTAGGGTTCACATTGGATGCCGACGGCCGCGCCGACCGGCGTGTCCCGGTAGTAGGTCCGGTCGCCCCGGATCGCGAACCCGCCCTTCTCTAAGTACTCGCCGCTCTCGGGCGTCTTCGAGACCTGGTCGGCGTCGACGGCGTAGACGTCGCCCGCGTAGCGGCCGTCCTTCCAGACCGACGCGTAGGTGACGGCGAACTGGGCGGCCTCCTCGATGCTCGACTCGGGGAGTTCGATGTCCGAAGAGGACGACTCGCTGGGATCGGTCGCCTTCAGGACGGTGACGGGGCCGCCGTGGGCCTGCGTGTGGAGCACTTTATCTCCCGGTTCGAGGTACTTCTTGACCAGTTCCTCGTTCTGGTCGGCGTTGCGGCCGCCGATCACGAGGTAGTCGTCGCTGGTGTGGAACCAGCGGAACCGGTCGAACCAGGGTTCGTTCTCGCGGATGGGGACGGACGGCTCCGAAAGCCAGTCGCGCTTCGCGTCCTCGTCTTCGTCCCCTTCGTCCTCGTCGGCGTCCGCGCTCCCGCTCTCGTCGGCCTCCCACTCGTTGCGGCGGCGCTTGACCGCTTCGAGGTCCTCGCGAGTATCCTCGATGGCCGCCAGCGCGCCCTCCTTCTTCTCCTCGACGCGCTTGGCCTCCGTATAGAGCCGATCGGCGTTCTGCTCGACGCCCCGGTTCGCGTTGAGGTCGATGCGCTCGCCGTCCAGTTCGACGGTAACCGTCCCCTCGCTGCCGTCGACGTCGGCGACTGCCTCGGCGGCCTCGATGCCGCGCTCGGCGCCCTCCGCGAATCGCTCCTCGATCTCGTCCCACGAGCGATCCTGATCGCGGGCCTCCTGAATCGTCGAGAGGATCTCGTCGACCAGGCCGTACTGGGCGTACAGCAGTTCGGCTTGCTCGCGCAGCGATTCAGCCTCCTGTTCGAACCCCTCGATCGCGCCCTGCTGTTGCTCGATGATCCGCTCGTGTTTGGCGATCTCGGACTCGAAGTCGGGTCGCCGCTCGGTCGGCTCCTGCTCCTCCTCGTCGTCCAGAACGAGCCGGAAGAAGTAGTCGTCCAGCGCGGCGAGGAAGGAGTCGTAGGGATCGGCGGCCAGGTCCGAGCGCTCTTCGAGCGGGAACGGCGTGACGTCGACGACGCGGCCCTCGTCGGCGTCGGTGTCGTCGTCGCCTTCGGCTTCGTCCCCGCCGTCGCTCCCCTCGTCGTCCGACTCGAGGTAGAGCCGCGGGTCGAAGTTCCCGTTCCGGATGTCGAGCGCGAGCCGCTCGATGGCCTGGTAGACGCGATCGTAGACCGCCTCGTCGGCGTCGTCGATATCCATCGCCTTCTCGACGCCGGCGCGGGTACAGATCTCCTCGGCGTAGAGGCCGCCGAAGTTGAGCTGGGTCGCGAGCGTCCGGACGACGTCGGTGTCGGAGTCGTCCATCTCCCGGTCGAAGGCCTCCCTGGAGACCGTCAGCGGGTTCGTCCGGGACTCGGGGAACTCGTAGCGCGAGCCGGGGACGACGGTCCGCGATTTGAGCCGAACGGTCTCGAGGCAGTCGATCACCTCGTACTCGCCGTCGGTGACCGCGACGTTACCCTGGCCGAACAGTTCGACGATGATTCGGGTGATCCCGTCGTCGCGCTCGAAGGTGAACTCGAGGATGCGGTCGAACTCGTACTGCTCGACGCCGACGAAGTCGGCGCCCGACAGCCGGTTTCGGAGCATCATCGCGAACTGCGGCGGTCGGCCGGGGGCGTCGGGCACCCGCTCGGGGGCGACCGTGTGGGCCCGCTTGACCTCGCCGACCTCGAAGATCAGTTCGACCCGTCCGCGGTCGAAGTCCCGCATCTTGAGCCGGACGAGGTCGTCGCCGTAGAGATAGGCCTTGTCGACTTTCGCGCCCTCGTAGGCCCCGAGCTCTCCGACGAGCGCGGCGAGGTCGACGCTGGTGAGTTCCCGCTTCGGATCCATACCAGCAACTGCCCGGTCCGGTCAAAAAGGCGTGTCGCTCCGGGGCGAACGGCCGGAGTCGGAAGGCCTAATCGGTGCAGGGCCGTTCGTCGAACTATGATGGACGCGAGCGAGTCACTGCGCGGAGGAGCCGTCCCCGCGGGCGTGTCGCGCGGTTCGATCGACGCGAACGGAGGTCACTATCGATGAGCGTCGAGGACGGGGGAGAGCAACCCTGGACCGACGTCTCGCGGTTCCCGGACTTCCTCGATCACCTCGAGGATCAGGGTGGGGCCACCGTCAAAGGCATCGTCGACCGGATCGACGCCGACATCGACGCGGACGGGGTCGTCTACCACGACCGCGGGATCCGCGCGCCCGGCTACGACGCCACGTTCGTTCCGGAGCCCGAGGGATCGCAGGTCGTTCCCGCGTTCAGCGTCGAGGTCCACACTATCGGCCCCCGCAGCGTCTGGGCGGTGTTCGACGCGACGCTGTCATGGGACTTCTATCTCCTCCAGTCCGACGGCGTCGCAGCGATCGCCTGGGTCAGCGACGAGGAGTACAACGCCGAGGAGGCCGGGATGTTCCTGTCGAAACGCGACGCGCTCGCCGCGGGCCGCTTCTCCTTCGGCACCTTCATCTACGCCGACGAGGAGTGGGAGGAACAGCGCGACCTAATCGAGGGCACGAACGCGCCGGCGTTCCTCCAGCGCGACGACGGCAGCACGCTCGTCCCGACCAGCCAGGCCGAGTTCTACGACGTCGTCAACTCGACCCCCGAGGATTTCCGCACGAACGGCGGCGGGGCGCCCTCGCACCTCGGGCTGCTCGAACTCGAAGTCACGATCGACTGACGGCCGGCCACACCACCTCCGACGCTACCGCCGCCACAGACGACCGCGCCGACGATTGCAACCGGTACCGTTTTGCTCGCAGCGCCGGACTCGACTGACACGGACATGTCGCCGCTCGGTGAGGTCGTCCTCGTCGCCACGATCGCGGGTTGTACGACCGGAATCGGTGCGCTTCCGCTGTTGCTCACCGACCGCGTGAGCCACCGCGTCTACGACGGCGCGCTCGGCCTGGCCGCGGGCATCATGGTCGGCGCCGCCGTCTTCGCGCTCGTATTGCCCGGACTCGAACTCGGCTCGCCGCTCGAGGTCGTGATCGGCATCCTCGCGGGCGGCGGGTTCCTGCTCGGCGCCAACGCCTTCTTCCCGCACCTTCATCTCCTGTTCCGCGGCGAGCAGGTCGAGGGAACCGCGGCCGTTCGCGATCCCGCGGGCGACCTGCCGACGCTCGCGGACCGCGTCAGCGAGGGCTCCGACGACGGTCACGGGGACGACCTGCGCCGGGCCGCGCTCGTCGGCGGCACCGTCACCATCCACAACGTGCCCGAGGGCCTGGCGGTCGGCATCGCGTTCGCCAGCGGCGAGACGGCGCTGGGGCTCGCCATCGCGACGGCGATCGCCGTCCAGAACGTGCCCGACGGGTTCGCGATGGCGGTCCCCGCGGTCCGGGCGGGCGTCTCCGGCCCGCGGACGCTCCTCTATACCACCCTCTCGGGCGGCGTGCCGGAGCCGCTGGCCGCGGCCGTCGGCTTCGCGCTGGTGACGGTCGTCGCGGACCTGTTCCCCGTCGCGGCCGGCTTCGCCGCCGGCGCGATGATCGCGGTCGTCTTCCGGGAACTCGTCCCCTCGAGCCACGGCCACGGCTACGCCGACACAGCGACAGGGACCTTCGTCCTCGGGTTCGCGATCATGCTGCTCGTCGACACCGTCCTCGCGGTCTGAGATCGCGACGCGTCCGCCCGCCGGGCTACAGACCTACTAGCCGCGATCGACATCGGACGGTCGACGCGTCACGGACGCCAGGCCGACCGCTACAACACGGCCTCGAAGCGACGGACACCGCCGCCACCAGCGACTCCGAGCGCTGCGATCAGGCGGAGATATCGTCGTCCGACATCGGTGGCTGCGCCCGCTCGATCTGCGGCAAACGATCGACGCACCGCCGACCGGATCGGTCCGAACACCGAGCGGCGGCCGGCGACGTTGCACTCGACGGCCAGGCGTCCAAACGGTTCGGGGACGAACGATCGACCATGGCCGAAGACGATGCCGACAGAGCGAACGAGTACGAGGCGGAACGAGAGGCCGAAATAGAGGAAGAACTCGAACGAGTCGACCGCGATCCGGACGAGGTCGACGACGGCGACGACGACCTCGGCACCCAGAACGCCCCGCGCGAAGAGGCGGACGACCTCGAAGAGGCCGAAGGAGCCGAGGAAGCGGACGAGAGCTGAGACGCACAGACGGCGTCTTCGACTCCCGGTCAGCCGAAACCGGTCCGAATCCGACCCGGTTTCGGACCAACTGCCGACGGGGGTCGTCAGAACGACGGCAAGACTTCGTTTTCGTAGAACTCGACGAACGCCGCCTGGTTCGTCCCGATCTGGTGGACCGTGACGTGATCGTAGCCGGCGTCGACGTACTCCTCGAGCGCGGCGACGTGGGCGTCGGGGTCGTCGCCGCAGACGATCAGGTCCGCGATTCCGTCCTTGGTAACCGACTGGACGGCCTGCTCGAGGTGGGCCGGCGTCGCCAGCTCCCACATTAGTTCGCCGGGCAGCCCTTCGATGGGCCAGACCTCGTGTGCGCGTTCGACCGCGGCCGTCTCGTCCTCGTCGTAACAGACGGTGACCTCGCCGTACTTCGGTCGGTCGCCATCACCGGCCTCCTCGAACGTCTCGATCAGGTTCGAGTCGGGACTGACGCCGACCAGGCCGTCGCCGTGCTCGCCCGCGAACCGCGCTGCGTTGGGGCCGTCCGCGGCGATCGGGATCGAGGGGAGCTCGTCGGGCAGCGTGAAGAGCCGCGCGTTCTCGACGGTGTAGTACTCTCCGCGGTAGCTGGTCGTCTCGCCCTGCCAGAGCCGCCGGATGATCTCGATCGCCTCGTCGAGCATCTCGAGGCGGACCTCGTGTTCCGGCCAGCGGTGGCCGAGGACGTGCTCGTTCAACTGCTCGCCGGCCCCGACCCCGAGGAAGAATCGGCCGGGCATCATCGCCGCCGCGGTCGCGGCCGCCTGGGCGACGATCGCCGGGTGGATCCGAATGATCGGGCAGGTGACCGCGGTTCCGAGCCGCAGGTCGTCGGTCGCGTGCGCGATGGCCCCGATCACGTTCCAGACCATCGGGCTCTCGCCCTGGCTCGCGAGCCAGGGATGGTAGTGATCGGAGATCATCGCGAACTCGAAGGCTGACTCGTCGGCCAGCTCGGCGTATTCGACGAGATCGGTCGGTCCGTGTTCCTCGCAGATGAGTTTGTGGCCAATAGCGGTCATGGCTCGGACTCCGGTTCGGATTCGGGTGGAGTCGGCTGGTCTCCAGGGTCGCTCGGGACGTCAGGCTCGCTCGGCCCACCCGGATGACCCGGTCCACCCGGAACCCCGGGGCCGCCGCCGATCGGGGACTGCGGCCGTTGAACGTCCGGTCGTTCGTCCAGCGTCAACTCGACCGTTTCTCGCTCGCCGTCGCGGACGACCTCGATCTCGATCGTGTCGCCTGGCGAGGTCTCGAGCGCGAGGTACGACGAGAGCTGTTCCTGGTTCGGGATCGCCTGGCCGTCGATGGCGACGATCACGTCGCCGCTCCCCGGTCGGGTGGTCGCCGGCTCGAGGGTGCCGTCGGCGGGCGAGTTCGGAACCACTTGCGTGACGAGCACGCCGGACGGTTCCTCGAGGCCGATCTCCTCGGCGATCGCCGGCCCAACCGGCACCACGCCGACGCCCATGAAGGAGTGTTCGTACGTCCCGTCTTCGACGAGCGCGGGGACGACCCGGTTCGCGAGCCGCGCCGAGATGGCGAACCCGATCGTCTGGCCGGCGCCGGCGAAGACGACGCCCAGCACCTCGCCGTCGAGGTCGACCAACGGTCCGCCGCTGTTGCCGGGGTTGATCGGGGCGTCTGTCTGGATCGCGGCCGGAATGGAGAACCCGGTCGGGCTGGGCAGCGATCGGTTGGTCCCGCTGACGATCCCCTGGGAGATCGAGGCGTTGAGGCCCAGCGGGTTGCCGATCGCGAGCACCTCCTGCCCGATCACGGGCTCGGACTCGGACAGCGTCAGCGCTTCGGCGACGTCGGGCATGTCCTCGACCTGAAGGACGGCGAGGTCGCTGTAGGCGTCCGTACCGACGACCGACGCGGTCCGCCACTCCTCGGTGCTGAACTGGAGTTCGATCCCGCCCTCGGCGGCAGCCTCGACGACGTGGTTGTTGGTCAGGACGTACTCGTCGTCGATGACGAAGCCGGAACCGAGTCCGCCACCGCCACCGTCGAGACCGCCCGTCCCGGAGACCGAGACGAGCACGACCGAATCGATCGTCTCCTGATACACCGACGCGTACTCGCTGTCGACGTCGGCGTCGGCCTGGTCCGTCGAATCCGCGTCCGACTCGTTCGCGCCGGTGGATTCGTTTTGCGCACTGCCGGCACCGGAGCCGCCGAGGCCGAGCGCCGCGACGGCCCCGACCGTTCCGACGGTGCCGAGTAGCCGCCGGCGAGTACACTGATCCGGGTCGGACTTGAGGTCGAAATCGAGATCTCGATCGGGAGTCACGCCCATTCCCACCCCGACGAGCGACATAAAACGGCCACCAGCACCAGCAGCCGCTACGCTGCGGGTTCGAACCGGCTCGTGGGCGGTTCCGCGAGAATTCGTACCGGTCGCGTCGGTCGGGTCGTTGCCGACTCGCCTATTCGCTTCGGGCCGCCTCGACGGCCGCGACGAACGACGCGGCCGTCTCCCGGACTTGCTCCATGTCGCCCTCGGCGATGGCCTGGTCGTCGACGATGGCGCCGCCCGCGCCGACGGCGACGGCGCCGGCGTCGAAGAAGTCGGCGACGTTGTCCCGCGAGACGCCGCCGGTCGGGATGATGTCGACGTCGCCGAGCGGACCCGTGAGCGCGCCGATGTGGCCCGGTCCGACCGTCGACGCGGGGAACATCTTGAGCACGTCGGCACCGGCCTCCATCGCCGTGACGGCCTCCGTGGGTGTCATGACCCCCGGTGCTGCGAGGACGCCGTGGCGGTTGCAGGTCCGCACGACGTCGGTGTCGGTGTGAGGCGAGACGACGAACTCGGCGCCGGCGTCGATCACGGACTGGGCGGTCGCCGCGTCGAGGACGGTCCCCGCGCCGACGACCGCGTCAGTGTCCGCGAGTTCCCGGTCGACGGCGGCGATCTTCTCGGCCGCGCGCGTGCCGTCGGCCGTGACCTCGAGCGCGGCGACGCCCGCGTCGTGGATCGCACGGGCGACCGGAACGATTTGGTCCTCGTCGACCCCGCGAAGGACGACGAGGACGCCGCCGTCGACGATGCGCTCTCGAACCATCTGCGTCGCCGTCATTCGTCCGCCCCTCCCGTCCGGCGCCGCGAGGCGACGGTCGTTCGATACCCGGTTTCGCTCCGTTCGATCGATTCGACGGGACTGTCTCTCATACCGAGCAGTTCGCCCCTCCCGCACAATAAGTTTACTCACGGCCGGAAAAACGGTTCGCGGCTTCTTCGCGGTCAACCGCTTGCGAGTCGTAGCGCTCTGCTCAGCGATCGTCGCTCTCGTCTCGCCCTTCGATCGTCCGGAGGGTGACCGATTCGGCCTCGTAGTCCTCGAGGAACGAGCCGGCGCCGCCGATGGCGTACCGGTCGCCGCCGACGTCGATCTCGAACGCGTTCTCGATCGGGAGCGTCGAAGTGACCGGCCGGACCAGGCTCTGCCGGACGTCGACGACCTCGCCGGACAGCGACGACGGGAGGTCCCGCTCGCCGACCGGCGAGCCGGTGACCGACGCCTCGACGCGCGCGTCCGTCGCACGGTGGAGCGCGATCTGGAAGACCGCGTTCCGGAAGCCCTCGTAGGTCCGGGGCAGTTCGTCGGGTGTGGTGACGTACCGCTCCTCGGCCGTCGGCCAGTAGTTCGCCAGGAACGAGCCGGCCAGGACGGGCACGAGCTGATCCTGGGAGAGCGCGATCGCCCGGGTGTCGCTCGTCGAGGTCGTGAGGAGTCGGCTGGGGGCCAGCAGGCCGTGGGCGCCGTCGACCGTCAGCATCGTCGGCACGAGCGCGTCCCACGTTCGGACCGCGCTGGCGGTGCCGGCCAGCGAGGCGACGTCCCGATCGCCGTCGGCCGCCCCCAGCAGGAGCAAGACGAGCACGCCGCGCTCGACGGTCGCCTCGAGCGTCGGCCGGATCCGCGGCAGCACCTCGGCGGGCAGGGAGAGCGTGACCTCCGTCTCGGCGCTCGCAAGCAGGCTCTCGATCCGCTTGCGCACCGTCTGGCGGGACTTGATCACCTCGAACTGGTCGCCGGACCGTTCGGTCGCCGTGTACCGCGATCGGAGTTCGGGCTCGATCTCCTCGACGCTCTCCGTGAGCCGCTCGACGACCGTTTCCGGTTGTACCGGCCGGATGATCGTCGGCACCGCGTGATCGTCGACCTCGACGAACCCGCGATCCTCGAGCGCCTCGCCGATGCTGTAGACGTAGCGCTTTGACACGTCGGCGGCGTCGGCGATGGTGCTCGCCTTCGACTCCCCGCGTTCGAGAATCGCGAGGTAGGTGTCGATCTCCTTCTCCGAGAGGCCAAATTGCTCGAGCAACCCGGCGAGGTCGTCGTCGTCCATTGTCTCTTACGGTACCGATTGCGAGGACAGCGTGAAATATGCTCGGCCGAAACCGCATCGTGGCGGCGATCTCACGGTCCGATCCGGGTTCCCGCGAGTTCGGCCCCGATCGTCCGAAAAACGAGAGTGCAGCGGAACGTTCGTTACGCTTCGTCGAAGAGCTCCTCGCCCTCGACCATGTGCTCCTCGACGACGTCCAGATCGAGCGTGACGCCGAGACCGGGTTCCTCGGGGACCTCGATGTAGCCGTCCTCGATGACGTCCTCCTCGACTAAGTCCTCCCACCAGCCGAGTTCGTAGGAGTGGTACTCGACGGCCAGGGAGTTCGAGATGGCCGCGCCGACGTGGGCGCTGGCCGTCGTCGCGACCGGCGAGGAGACGTTGTGCATCGCGACCGGCACGTAGTAGAGATCGGCGAGGTCGGCGATCTTCCGCGTCTCGCGCATGCCGCCGACCTTGGGCATGTCCGGCGCGATGATGTCGACGGCCTGCTCCTCGAGCAGGCGGCGCTGGCCGTGCTTGCGGTAGACGTTCTCGCCGACGGTGATCGGCGTCGACGTGCTCTGCGTAACCTCCCGCTGGACGTCATGGTTCTCCGGCGGGACCGGGTCCTCGAGCCACCAGACGTCGTAGTCCTCTAAGCGCTTCGCCAGGCGCTTGGCACTGCCGCCGGAGAAGGTCCAGTGACAGTCGAAGGCGACGTCGGCGCGGTCGCCGACGCGCTCGGTCACGTTCTCGACGATCTCGGCCTTGTGTTCGATCTCGGGCTCGCGGAGGTGACGGTTCGCGCGGTCCTTCTCGTGGCCCGAGGGGACGTCGAGGTCGAACTTCAAGGCGTCGTAGCCCAGGTCCTCGACGACGCGTTCGGCCTCGTCGGCGCAGGCCTCGGGGTCGGCTTCTTCTTCGGTGTGGCAGTCGCAGTAGACGCGGACCTCGTCGCGGTACTTGCCGCCCAGCAGCTGGTAGGCCGGGACCTCCAGGATCTTGCCCGCCAGGTCGTGGAGCGCGACCTCGATGCCCGAGATCGCAGTGACGGTGACGCCGCCGATCGACCCCTCGCCGGACATCTTCTGGACCAGGTGCTCGGTCAGGCGGTCGATGTCCAGCGGGTTCTCGCCCACGACGAACGGCTTCATGCGCTCGATGAGCTCCGGCACGCCGGCGCCCCAGTAGGCCTCGCCGGTGCCGACGACGCCCGCGTCGGTGTAGATCCGGACCAGCGTCCACGGGAAGTTCCCGTCGACCATGGTCGTCTGGACGTCGGTGATCTCGATGTCACGCCCGTCGCCGCGCTCTCGGGTGACTCCCATCGTCTCCGCCGAGAGGTCCCGCATCGTATACTCGGCGTTCGGGTCGTGTAACTGTGAGTAATCGACTCCCATAGCCCAGCGTTCACTCGCACGGTAGTAATAAGTTACACTTTCGTGTGACTATCATCGCCGATTGTCCTGTCAGCGGAGATATTCGACCGGCTCGAACTCGATCGAACGGCAGAATCGGTTGTAGACCGTTCCTACGCGCGATCGACACCGCCGTCGAGCTCGTCCGGCACGTCCGCGAGGTCGGCGTCGAGCGCGGTCGTCGCCGCGAAGGCGGCGCGTTTCTCGGCCGCCCGTCGGTCGATCGCGCGCGGTCCGACCGCCAGTTCGATTCGGTAGACGCCATCCGTCGGGCGCGACCCTCCAAGCACCGTGACGGGACCGACCTCGCGCGTGTTCCGGACGTGGGTCCCCCCGCAGGCCCTGGCGTCCCACGGGTCTCGCGACCCAGTCGTCCTCGTCGCCCCGGCCAGGCGGGTTCCGTTTCGGCCCCCGGTCTCGCCCTCGGCGGCGATCGTTACGACCCGCGCCCGGCCCATTTCGACGGCCGCAGTGTGGCGCTGCTCGTCGAACGCGATGTCGGCGCGCTCGCGCGCGTCGGCGATCGGCACGTCGTCCCAGGAGATCGGCCGCGACTCCCAGACGACGCGGTTCACGCGCTCGTCTAACGCGACCAACGTCTCGTCGTCGACGGAGGCGTCTGTCGCGAGGTCGACGCGGACCGTCTCCGGTCCGATTTCGATCCCCGCGGTCGTCGCCCCGTCGAGCAGCCGTCGCGCGGTCCCCGAGAGGATGTGGGCGGCGGTGTGGGCTCGCATGCAATACATTCGAAACGACCAGGCGACCGAACACAGGACGCGGTGGCCCGGCTTGAACGCGGGGGCCTCGGCGAGCACGTGAATCTGGTCGCCGTCGACCAGTTCGACGTCGGTGACGTCGATATCGCCGATCGTCCCGCGGTCGGCCGGTTGGCCGCCGCTCGCACCGTAGAAGTGACTGCGCTCGAGCCAGACCCGTCGGCCGTCGACCGACGTGACTTCGGTTTCGAACCGCGTGGCGTACGGCTCCGCTGCCGCCCGTTGCCCGATCATCGGTCACAGTCTGTCGCCGATCACTAAAAGTCTGCCCGCCGTGAGTGTGGGTTCGTCCGACAGAATTGCGAGAGGACGGTTACTCCGAGAGGGTGACGCCGAGGCGGTCCTCGAGCGCCTCGATCAGGCCGCCGCCGATGCCGGCTTGGGTCGCACGGCCCTGTTCGACCGCGAGCACGTCCGTCTCGGGGACGCCCAACTCCTCGGCGAGTTCCTCGCGCTGGAGGCCGGCGTCTCGCCTGGCCTCGACGACGACTTCGCCGTAGTCCGAGACGAGGTACGGCAGCGGGTCGTCGTCGTAGTTGGTTCCCTCGCTCTCCCAGTGTTTAGAGTCGCCGTCCCAGACCGGGTTCGCCTTCGCGACGTTCTGGGCGGCCTTCTGCTTACGGCTGGGTTCGTCGTTCGATCCGCGTCCGCCCGTACTCGTCTCCTGGTCGGACCGGTTCCGATCTCGGCCCCGGTCGTGCGTCTTGGAATCGTCGTGTGGCGCGCAGTCGGGACACACCTCGAGTTCGGCTCCGGCGACCGACGCGAGTGTGAGCGAATCGCTCTCGGTACCACAGAGTTCGCAGGTCGTCCCGCCGCCACCGCTGGACGACCCGGTCGAGTACTTGGTCATGCGAGATTTTGGCATCTGTCGCATTTCAACTGTTCGGTAGCGCGGAGTGGCCGGTCGGCGGCCAGCCTCGGAGTCGATCGATCGAACCGCGATTTCATCGTGGATTACCACGGACATACTGTCTCGACAATATAATATACCATATTTTTAAAGGAGTGATGATCAGATTCAGTCCCTGTTTTAGCTAGGATATCGAGTATAAATGGAATAAAGTGGCCGAGTATTTACTAAAGTCCATATTTAGACGAATAAGATCTTTTTATAGAGCCATATAGGAACAATTGGGCATTTATATTTAGGAGTTCATTTTGAACCTCGTTCGAGCTGTTATGGGGTTATTCGCCTATTTCGACCAGCGTTAGAATTTTGTGGTTATACATCTTATATGACTCTTTTTCTATAGTACGATACATTACCCAGATATCTTATGTCTGTTACGCCGTTGCTCGACCGTTCAGCCGTGCGTCGACGGGAGTTCGTCGGCGTTGATCGTCGTTTCGGGAACGGCGCCGTCGTACGCGGTCCGAACGTTCGCCGCCGATTCTCTGCTCATCGCGGCAAGCGCCTCGGTCGTCCGAGCACCGACGTGCGGCGTCGTCACGACGTTATCGTACTCGAGGAGGGGATGGCTCGGGGACGGCGGCTCGGCGGCGAACACGTCGATCCCGGCTCCGGCGATCGCATCGGACTCGAGTACCGCGACGAGCGCGTCCCTGTCGACGATTTCGGCTCGCGCCGTATTGACGAGGATACCCGACGGCGACAGCCGCCGTAATTCCGCCTCGCCGATCGCGTTCCGGGTTTCCGCCGTCAGCGGTGCGTGGATAGAGACGGCGTCGGCCCGGTCGAACAAGGCGGCCGGCGAGTCGACGGCCGCGACGTGCGCCGGGAGGTCGGCGGGGTCGACGTACGGATCGTAGACGCAACAGTCCATGTCGAGGCCCGACGCCAGGCTGGCGACTTCGAATCCGATATCGCCACAGCCGTACAGCCCGACGGTATCGCGCCGGAACTCGTCGGTGAGGACGTCGTAGTCGTCCGCGTTCCCCGCGCGAACGGCGGCATCCGCCGGCCGGAGCCGCCGTCGCACGGCCAGGAGTAGCGTGATCGCGTGTTCGGCGACCGCGCGCGAATTGACGCCTGGCGTATTGCTCACGAGGACGCCGTTTTCGGTCGCGGCGTCGACGTCGACGTTGTCGTATCCGACGCCGTGTTTGGAAACGATCTCGAGATCGGTCGCCGTTTCGATGAACTCTCCGTCGATCGGTTTCGTCCGGGTAATGACCGCGTCGAATCGGTCTGCGTCGGCGAGCAGCGCCGCTCGGTCGTCGTATTCGTCTCGTCTCACGGTCGTCGCGATATCGGCGATCGATTCCGGTCCCGCCGGGTGAATCCTCTCGGGAAGCAATACCGTCCATTCGTCCGTCGCCATACGGTGGTAGAACGGAACACGTTACATAATCACTTTGTTTCGAATTTGACGGGTCCTGACGCCGACGAGCGTCCGCTACCGACCGGTGAGAACGCCGCGCTCGCGAACCCTATCGCGACAGTGGGTGCTGGGAGGTTTTTTGTCCGTTTACCCGTAAGTAGCGATCGACGGTACCGGACGGCTCGCCACCGGGAGACGGCATTCGATCGCTTCCGGTGACGAGTCGTTCGACTGTAACGGTTTGAGGTAACTGATGATTCGAACTACCTACCGCGGGGCCTCGATTGCCGCCCCAGACGGACGAACAGGGAGCGAAGAACGCCGCGTGTGTGCGGTCCGCGCGAACGGATCGGGAGTCGTGTGGCGGGTATGACCGGACGCAGAGAGCCGGCGACGGACACCGTCGACCGGCGGTTGAACGGCAATCTCCCGCTCCTCGACGCCGGCGCCGCCGCGGCGCGAATCGACGCCGACGCGACGGTACTCACGAGCGGTTTCGGAAGCGTCGGCTATCCGAAACTGATTCCGCTGGCGCTCGCCGATTCGGATCGCGACCTGTCGCTGACGGTCGTGAGTAGCGGCAACGTCGGCGACGAGATCGACGTCGCGCTCGTCGAGTCGGGCGCGATCGATCGCCGCTTCACGTACCAATCGTCGGCCGTCGCTCGGGCCGCGACGAACCGACGCGATATTGCGTTCAGTGATCGAAACGCGTCGTCGATCGGCGACGAGGTTCAGTACGGCGGCCTCGTCGAGCCCGATATCGCAGTCGTCGAAGCGGTCGCCGTCGGTGAAGACTGGTTCGTCCCGTCGACCTCGGTCGGCCAGGTACCGGCGTTCGTTGAAGCCGCCGACGAGCTCCTCGTCGAAGTGAATCACAGACAGCCGTTGAAACTTCAGGCGCTCCACGACATCTATCGTCCGGAGGCGCCGCCGAACCGAGGTCCGATCCCGCTCACGGACCCGGGTGAGCGAATCGGAACGTCTCGCATGCACTTCGATCCCGAGAAACTCGTCGGCGTCGTGGAGACGGACCGCGTCGATTCGACCTACTCGTTCCGGGAACCGGCAGACGACGACCTCGCGATCGCCGCCAATCTCGGCGACTTTCTGGCCGAAGAGATGGAACGAACCGCGGCGTTCGAAGACGCCGTCCACTTACAGTTCGGCGTCGGGTCGCTCGGAAACGCGCTGATGGGCGAACTCGAGGGCCTCGAGTTCGGGGACCGCGATGTCGTATACTACGGTGAACTCATTCAGGACGGACTGCTCGATATGCTCGACGCCGACCGCCTGGCGTGTGCGAGCGCGACGTCGATGGCGCTCACGGACGAGGGTCAAGAACGGCTCTTCGCGAGCGTCGAGCGCTACGCGCGGGACGTCGTCCTCCGGCCGGCGGATGTCTCGAACCATCCCGGACTGATCGATCGGTTCGGCGTGATCGGCGTCAACAGCGCGATCGAGGTCGACATCTACGGCAACGTCAATTCGACCCACGTCGGCGGTAAACGGATGATAAACGGCGTCGGCGGCTCCGCGGACTTCAACCGCAACGCGCTGGTGACGATCTGTGCGCTCCCCTCGACGCACGACGACGGCGAGATCTCGCGCGTCGTTCCGATGACGTTCCACGTCGATCACACCGAACACGACATCGACGTCTTCGTCACCGAACAGGGGGTCGCGGACGTCCGCGGACTGTCGCCGGTCGAACGCGCCGAACTGATCGTCGAAGAGTGTGCGCATCCCTCCTTCAGACCGCGCCTCCGCGATTATCTGGACGACGTTCGGAGCCAAGACGACCACATCCCCCACGACGTCGCGCGAGCCGCGGACTGGCCGGAGTAACCGCCGGCCGCCGATTGTCCTTCGAAACGAGATCCTCTGAAAAGCGCGCGAAGTGTCCGGGACGGGAGCGCGACGCCGACGCTTACGCCGCGAGGTAGAGGGAAAGCCAGTAGAGGTAGCCGCCGGTGAGGACGAGGGCGATGATCGCCTCCGCGAATTTGACGTATGTCCGTCCGTATGCGCTGCGGAAGTCCTGAATCAGTTGAATCCGGCGCCAGATCGGCATGAGCCGTGGCGGAACGATCTCTTCGAGTCCACCGACGTTCTCGGTGTCGACCGCCTCTTCCGGATCGTCGTCGGCAGGGCGCGCGCTCATTGTCCCACCCCCTTGAGGAACGGCAGGTTCCTGTCGCGGACCATCACCTTCTCTATGACGAAGACGCCGGCGAAGAGGGTGATTCCGGCGAGTTTGACGAAGCGGCCGGGATAGACCATCACGATCGTCCCGAGCACGGTCAGCCCCAGCCGCAGTGCGAGCCGGCGGCCCGCTCGCATCTTGAACGGATAGTTCAGACCGTAAATCATCGCGATCGCACCGAGGAGCACCAACGCACCGGCGATCACGGTCGCGAGGCCGAACGACATGGAGACGAGCGCCGGATTGTAGACGAACGCGATCGGCAGGACGAACAGCGGTGCGGCGATCTTGATCGCAGCGCCACAGACCCGCCAGAAGTTCGCCTCGGCGATGCCGGCCGTCACGACCGCGGCTGTCGCGACCGGCGGCGTGATCCCGGCCAGGATAGCGGCGTAAAACACGGTGTAGTGGGCCGTGATCTCGGGAATGTTGAAGTCCGAAATGAGAGTGGGCGCGATGAGGATCGCGACGATGACGTACGCTGCGACCGTCGGCATCCCGATACCCATCAGGATGCTCACGAGCATCGCGAGGAGCACGGCGAACAGCAGGACCCCGCCCGAGAGATCGATCAACAGCAGCGCGATCTTGTTCGGCACGCCGGTCACGCTAAAGATGTCGACGACGCCGTTGACCGCCGCCAGGATGATCGCGATCGGGGCGAGGATGATCGCCCCGCGGCGGAACCCGCGGATCGTGTTCCAGAGCTGCGTGAGCAACTCGTTTAGGAGTTGCATGAGCAACTCGACGGCGTCGGACGCCGATCCGTCATACAACCGCTGGCCCACTGGGAAGAAGACGCCGGTGGTGATCATCGCCACGATCGTCCACAGCGCGGACGTCATCACGGTGTACTGGACGACCCCCAGCAGATAGATCAGGACGAGAAACGGGATCCCGAACCGGACCGCTTCGACCAGTTTTTCCCGGTTGGTCATCCGTTCGTCGAAGAACTCGTCGAAGTCCATCTCCTGGGTGCTCGCGTCGCTGATCGCCGTGTAGTGGACGGCGATGCCGACCGAGGCGACCAGAATTGCCGCCGGAATCAGGCCCGCGACGACGATGTTGAGGTAGGCAACGCCGAGGTACGACGCCATGACGAACGCGGACGCGCCCATAACGGGCGGGAGGACCTGGCCGGACGTCGACGCGACTGCTTCGATGGCCGCCGCGCGGTGGCTCGCCATGCCGCTGTCTTTCATCGTCGGGATAGTGAACGAGCCGGTCATGGCAGCGTTCGCGGTGTACGAACCGTTGATCGATCCGATAACGGTCGACGCGAGCACCGCAGTCTGGGCGACGCCGGACCGGATGTAGTTCGCCGACTCGATCGCGACCCGCAGGATCAGGTCGAACGCACCGTAGGCGAACAGCAGGCCGGCGTACAGGAGGAAGGGGGCGATCCACGCGGCGGTCAGTTGCGTGAGGCTCCCGTAGAACCCGTACAGGTCTGTGACCAGCGACTGCAGGAGCGTCAGTTCGGTCATCCCCCCGTGGTTCAGGATTCCGGGGGCGAGGTCCCCGAACATCCCGTATATAATGACGCCACCGACGAGCCCGAGGAACAAGTTCCCGAACTCGCGCCACGTGAGATACAGGATCGAGACGATGATGAGCCGCGCGAGCATGTACTCGTGATCGAGCGCGTAGCCCTGTTGGTGGACGTAGACGCGTTCGAAGTTGAGGGCGAAATAGACCGACGCCGTTATGAGCACGATCGAGGCGGGCAACAGGACGGCGGCATCGAGTCGGTCACCCTCTTCGAGCGCTTGCCGCGACTGGTCCATCGCGTACACGGTGAGGATTGCACCGATGAAGATCACGCCGTACTTGACTCGAGACATTCCCTGGGTACGGGCCCAGTAGAGGACGATGAGCCAGAACAGGACCGAACTGAGCGTAACGCTGATGTCCAGCAGGCGGGGGAGCCAGGCGGTCGATCGATGCGTGGTTTCGGGTTCTGAATTCATTGTATGGTGTGGTTCGTATTATAATATCTTGGAGTGTCCCCCTCTCGATTCGGATCGGGCGGATCAATTACTCCGGGGTCGGGAGACTATCGTCCCAGGCGTCGTTGTCCTGATAGTACTCGACCGCGCCGGAATGGAAGGGGAACGTGTCGTCTTCGAGGGCCGCGCCGAGCATGTCCTCCGTCGATTCGAAGTCGTTGAACTGCTCTTCGCCCTCGTTGACGGTGTCGTTGTGCTCGTCGACGACGCGACAGAGTTCGTAGACGGCGTCGTCGCTGGCGTCGGGGTGGAAGACGTAGTTGACCTGCAAATCCCAGGTGAACACCTCGTCGACGCCGATGTCCTGCTCGAGCCCCCAGTCGTCGTACGCGATCTGTGAGGTCCCGGCACCGGCGTACGATTCGGCGGATTCGACCAGCGCATCGGTCTCTTCGACGTAGTGGACATCGACGCGGGCGTCGTATTCGGTCACGAAACCGGTGTACCTGACCGGCGGGGTCCCGTAGGCGATCGCGGCGTCGATGCGTTCCTCCTCCATAGCACCGGGGGCGTCGTCGACGCCCATGTCCATGATATTCATCTCATCGTAGACGTCCGCCGTCGGGTCTTGGCTCCAGACGTCGAGCGTCGTTGCCCGCGTCGAGTAACCCGGCTCGGCCGGGTAGACGTTCGCGCCCGCCAGATCGTCGAATGTTTCGATCCCCGTCCCG
Source organism: Natrinema salifodinae (assembly GCF_900110455.1). NCBI lineage: Archaea > Methanobacteriati > Methanobacteriota > Halobacteria > Halobacteriales > Natrialbaceae > Natrinema > Natrinema salifodinae. The sequence continues at coordinate 870,973 of NZ_FOIS01000001.1, forward strand.
TCGCGAGCGACGATATAGATGCTGTACGGGAACGCGTAGAATCCCTGATAGGGAATCATATCGACGCCCTCGTCCTCGAAACTGCCACGGTCTTCGGCTGCCTTCGTCATCGAGTTGTTATCGACGATACCGGCGTTGAATTGATCCTGATCGAGCCGGTACAGTGTGCCGATGTATCCCGGGCTCTCGACCGTCGAATAGTCGAGTTCGTCGCTCTCCTGATCGACCGCTCGTTCGACGGCGAGTCCGACGTCTTGCGTTCCCCCGGCGGAGGTTCCGACGCGGAGCTGCATCTCGTCGCCACCACCGCCTAAGCAGCCTGCCACGCCGATCGCGCTCGCGGTCGCTGCCCCTTTGAGAAATTGCCGCCTATCTACACCATTATCTGGCATATACATACGTGGTATCTCATGGCATGCTTAACAATCTATCTGTTTATTCCCTATTGTGATAGGAGTAATTATACCATATAGAGACTATAATAGCATGGCGTTCGATACCGGACATTCGTTCGAATTAGTTCGAAGGGCCCGATTCGGTATTCGATCGCCATCGCGAGATGGCCGTGAGAGTTGCGATGGTGATGATCCACAGAATCGGCGACTAGCGGCCGTGTACCGATTCGATAGCTATTCGAAGCCGTCCGTTCCGTCGAGTCGGTGGTCCTCGGCGACCCCCTCGTCCAGTTCGATCCCGAGGCCAGGCGCCTCCGGCACCTCGATGTATCCGTCCTGGATAAGCGGCTCGTCGCGCGTGTGCAACTCGTCCCACCAGTCGACCTCGAGGGCGTGATACTCGAGGACGTCGAAGTTCGGGATGGCAGCGCCGAGATGCACGCAGGCCATCGTCCCGATCGGACTGCAGACGTTGTGTGGGGAGATCGGCATGTAATTCTCCTCGGCGCGATCCGCGATCCGCATCGTCTCGCCGAGACCGCCGACGGTCGTCGGATCCGGCGTCACGATGTCGACGCCGTGGTCGTAGATCAGGTCGGAGAGTTCGTGGACGCGGAAGCGGTTCTCACCGGTCGCGACCGGCGTCTCCGTCGCTTTCGTGACCTCGATCTGCGCGGCCGTGTTCTCCGGCGGAATCAAGTCCTCGAGCCACATGAGGTCGTAGTCCTCGAGCTTGTACGCCAGGCGCTTCGCGCTCTCGACCGAGTAGTCCCAGTGACAGTCGAACGCGAGGTCGACGTCGTAGCCGATTTCCTCGCGGACCGCCTCGACGAGCTTGCGCTTGTACTCGACGGCCCCGTTGCTGAGCCGACCGTTGAACGGGTCCGGGTCGTTGTCCATCTCGAGGTCGAGGTCGAACTTGAGCGCGGTAAACCCCATGTCGACGACCCGCCGCGCCTCGTTCGCGTATGCCTCGGGGGAGTACGCGTCGGCGTCGGCGTACTCGGTGTAGCCGTCCTCGACGGCGTAGGCTTCGCCCGCGTGACAGTCGCAGTAGATCCGGATCTCGTCGCGGAACTTCCCACCGAGCAGCTGATAGACGGGGACGTCGAGGATCTTGCCGGTGATGTCCCACAGCGCGATCTCGATGCCGGAGGCGGCGGTGATGACCTTGCCGGTCGTCCCGCCGTGACCGGACATCTCCTGGATGATCCGCCTGTAGAGCCGCTGGACGTCCAGCGGGTTCTCGCCGATCAGGAACCGCTTCGCGTACTCGACGAGTTCCGGCACGCCGCCGCCCCGGTAGGACTCGCCGATCCCCGTGACGCCGGCATCGGTCTCGATCTTGATCAGGTTCCATTCGAAGTTCCCTTCGACGACGCAGGTCTGGATGTCGGTTATCTCGACGTCGCGGTCCGCGTCTCGGTTCGATATCTGGTTCGAGAAGTCTTTCATGGTGCTGGTGAGTTCGGCTAGTCGATTTCAGTTCGCCTGGTACGATTCGTACGTCCGGTTGAAGTCCGCAAGCGCGTCCGCGTCTAACTGCACGCCGTGGCCGGGGGCATCCGGGAGCGGAATCGTCCCGGTTCCGTCGGGCCGGAGCGGGGTTTCGACGATATCGTCGAACACCTTCACGTCCATGTCGCGGTAGAAGTACTCCACCCAGAGCCCATTCTCGATCGCGCCGAGCAGCGACGCGTGCAGGTTCCAGTTGTAGTGGGGTGCGATCCGCACGTCGTTGGCCGCCGCGTAGTGGGCGATCTTGAGCCACTCGGTGATCCCGCCACAGACGGTCGCGTCGGGCTGGAGGATGTCAGCGGCGCCGTCGTCGGACAGTCGTTCGAAGGAATAGCGCGGTCCCTCGAGTTCGCCAGTCGCGACCGGGTACGGGATCGCCTCGTTGACATCGGTCATCGCGCCGACGCTATCGATCATAACCGGTTCCTCGATGAAGTACGGATCGTACGGTTCGAACGCGCGACACGCTCGGATCGCTTCCGTCGCGCCCGACCAGGCGCCGTTCGCGTCGAGCAACAGCGTCCGATCGGACCCGATCTCGTCGCGGACGGCCGCCACGCGGTCGGCTTCCTCGGAGATCGACCGGCGACCGACCTTCATCTTGACGACGTCGTGTCCCTCATCGAGGTACCGGCGCATCTCCTCGCGGAGTCCCTCGTGGCCCTTCTCGTCTCGGTAGTAGCCGCCGCTCGCGTAGGCGGGGACCGTGTCGGCGTGGCCGCCGAGGAGTTTGTACAGCGGTTGGTCGGCCGCCTTCGCCTTGATGTCCCAGAGGGCGATATCGACGGTCGATATCGCCCGGAGAAGCACGCCGCTCCGTCCGATCTGGACCGTCCCGTCGAACATCTCGCGCCACAGCCGTTCGGTGTCCCGCGGATCCTCGCCGACGACGAGCGGTTCGAGCAAGGATTCGACCGCATCGGCGATCAGTCCCGCGCCCTCGTAGCCAAGCGAGTAGCCGACACCCTCGCGTCCGCTTTCGGTCCGGACGTACGTGATCGCGTGATCGCGATAGGTGAGCGTCCGGTTCGAGAAGGACACCGGCTCTTCCAGCGGTATCGCCACTGGAAAGGACTCGACGTGGTCGATCTCCATACCATGAGACTGAGGGGCACGGTAAAATCGACTCATATACCGGCAATTATTTCCACAGTAAACTATACGTCGGGAGACTAGACGTGGGGTATGGAGTTCCCCGACCAGAGCGACATAGCCGATCTCATCGATCCGCAGCCGCACCCGCCGTTCGCGCGCGTCAGTTACGAACCGTCTACCGAGACCCTGACCGATCCGCTAGCGACGGTCCGGTCGGAGCTGGATCGGCTCCCGTTAGACGAGATAGAGCCCGGCGCGACGGTCGCCGTCGGCGTCGGCAGCAGGGGGATCCACCGGATCGACGACGTCGTCGCTGAGACGGTATCGGTCGTCGAGGAGCGCGGGTTCGAGCCGGTCGTCGTCCCGGCTATGGGTAGCCACGGCGGTGCGACTCCCGAAGGGCAACGAGAGATCCTCGCGGCGCTGGACGTCACCGAAGAGCGGATCGGTGCGCCGATCGACGCCCGGATGGACGTCGAGCAACTCGACGAGATAGACGTCGACGGGACGACGACGCCCGTCTACTTCTCGGCCGCCGCGCTCGAGGCTGACGCGGTCATGGTGATCAACCGAGTCAAGCCGCACACGAACTTCACCGGCCGGATCGAGAGCGGACTCTGCAAGATGCTCACCGTCGGACTCGGCAAGCAACGGGGCGCCCAGGCGTTCCACTCGACGGCGATCGAGCAGGGATACGTGCCGACGATCGAATCGCTCGTCGCGGCCATCAGGAAGTCGGTCCCCCTGCTCGGCGGGCTCGCGCTGGTGGAGAACTTCCACGAAGAGACGGGCCACATCGAGGCGATTCCGGCGCCGGAGCTCGAGGAGCGCGAGCCGGCCCTGCTCGACCGCGCTCGCGAAGAGATGGCGACGCTCCCCGCCGACGAGATCGACCTGCTCGTCGTCGACGAACTCGGGAAGGAGATCTCCGGCGCGGGGATGGATACGAACGTGATCGGCCGATATCGTGTCCTCAACGCGCCCGATCCGGAGACACCCTCTATCAAACTCATCTACGCCCGCGGGCTCACGGACGCAACCAGCGGCAACGGGAACGGGATCGGCCTGGCCGATATCACTCGCCAGGCCGCCGGCGAGCAACTCGACTTGCGGAAGACCTACGCGAACGCCCTGACGAGCGGCTCGCTCGCCAAAGCGAAGCTCCCGCCCGTCGTACCGAACGACGAACTGGCGATGCGAGTCGCGCTGAACGCGCTCGGCGGTTACGACCCGGAGACGGTCCGGATCGTCTGGATCGAGAACACGACCGACCTCGCCGAGTTCTACGTCTCGGAGGCACTGCTTGAGGACATCGACGACGGCGTCACTGTCGAAAATCGGGTACAACTCGCTTACGACGACGGAACGGCGGCGTTCGAGCCCGTCTGATTCACTCGACGACGTGATCGTTCGAACTATCAGGTGACGAGTAAGTGATGTTCAGTTCGAGTTCGTTCGCGGCCGCGAGCAGGCGGTCCGGAAGCTCGTCCTCGAGCCGCTCTCCGGTCAGCCGGTTGGACGGCCCCGCGACAGCGAGCGCCCCGAGAACCGCCCCATCGCGTTTGACGGGGACCGCGGCCCCGTTGATTCCGTCGACGTGCTCCTCGCGGTTGAAGGCGACGCCGCGCTCGCGGACCTCCTCGAGTTCCGCGTAGAGCTCCTCGCGGTCGGTGATGGTGTTCTCGGTGAGCGACGGCAGCTCCCACCGGTCGAAGATGTCGTCGACGCGCTCTCGCGGGTAGTGCGCGAGTATCGATTTGCCCGCCGACGACGAGTGGAGGTGGATCTGCCGACCGACGCCGAACCCGGCGCGGACGGCCTTGCTGCCGGTCGCCATGTGGATGTAGATCCCGAGTCCGTGATCTTCGACGACGAACTGCGATCGCTCCTGGGTTTCCTCGGAGAGGGTCTGGACGTACTGCTTCGCCATTCCGTACGCCGGGTCCCTCATTTGCGCCGCTCGGCCCAACCGCACGAACCGGAGTCCGATCTGATACCGTTCTCCCACCCGCGACACGTACCGGAGATCACAGAGCGTGTTGAGGTGCCGGTGCGCTGTGCTCTCGGTAATATCGAGTTCGGCGGCGATCTCGGAGAGCCGGGCGGGACCGTTCTCGTGGAGTTCGTGGACGATCTCGAAGCTCGTTTTCGTGCTCCCGATCCGATTTCCGCCACCAGTGTTTCGTTCCATCATACCACTCCATGATCGATCATGGGTTAAAAATTCCGCCATATGGAATCATCCCTCTCGGTCCCTATTTTCGCGCCGAATCGATCGATTCGATTCCGAGACTGGTCGCTCAACGGCTTCGACGGCCGACTTTCGAACCGTATTACGGAATGTTCGTCCGACCGAACCGAGACGAGACTCTCCTGAATTACATGCCTATGTTTGTAAATATCTGTGTGGTGTGCGATAGCTATTACCTCAATTCTATGGGAAGCAACGTTTCGTTCGCGGTTCTGGGCCGCGTAGCCGCGACGACGGCGTCTCTTTCTCCGTTCGAGCGGTCCGGTTCCGCAATACGGAGCGTATGGGTGCGTCGGAGAGCAGAGTGGTACGAGTTACCGCAACACAAATCTTTTTGCTCTTCTCCTCGGGGATTACGGACGAAATGGATCTCCAGATTACTGACAATGCGGCGCTGGTCACGGCGTCGTCCAGCGGGCTCGGCAAGGCGTCCGCGAAGGCGCTCGCTCGGGAAGGCGCGAACGTCGTCATCAACGGGCGCGACGAGGATCGACTCGAAGCGGCGAAAGCGGAGATCGAAGACGTCGCCGCGGGTACCGTCGTCGCTCGACCGGGCGATCTCACGGATGAGGACGACATCGAGGCGCTGGTCGAGACGACCGTCGACGAGTTCGGCGGTATCGACCACCTCGTGACGAGCGCCGGCGGACCCCCCTCCGGTCCGTTCCTCGACACCGACGACGAGGACTGGTACCAGGCCTACGAGCTGCTCGTGATGAGCGTCGTGCGCCTGGCCCGCGAGGCCGAGCCGCACCTCCGCGAGGGCGAGGGGACGATCGTGAACATCACGTCGCGAAGCGTCAAGGAGGCCATCGACAGCCTCGTGCTGTCGAACTCGGTCCGCATGAGCGTCATCGGTCTCGAGAAGACCCTCTCCCAGGAGTTCGCGCCCGAAGTGCGGGCCAACGCGGTGCTCCCGGGTCCACACGAGACCGAACGGATCGAGAGCCTCGTCGAGCAGGCGGTCGATCGCGGGGACTACGACTCCTACGAGGAGGGCCTCGACGACTGGGCGAGCAACCCCCTCGACAGGATCGGCGATCCGATGGAACTGGGCAACACCGTTGCCTTCCTCTCGTCGCCGCTGTCGGGCTATATCAACGGCGAGAGCGTCCTGATCGACGGCGGCTCCACGGGGGCGAACCTATGAAGCCGGTCGACTTCGACGACGCGGCGACTTACGAACCCGACGAGGGCTGGCGGCGGGTCTCACTGGCCGGTAGCGACCGGTTCTCGTTCGAGTGGTTCGAGAAGCCGCCGGGCCACAGCTCCCCGATGCACCATCACGAGAACGAACAGGTCTGTCTCTGTCTCGAGGGCGAACTCACCGTCGCGAGCGAGGACGGCGAGTCGGTCACCCTCGAACGGTACGACTCCGTCCTGCTCGAGTCCGACGAACCCCACAAGGTCGAGAACACCGGCGACGAGCGGGCGGTCGGCCTGGACGTGTTCGCGCCCGGCCGATCGTTCGACTTCTGGACCGACCGAGACGAATGAAGTACCTCGCACGAACCACCGACAGCCGACCGCTGCTCGGGGATGACGAGGGATTCGTCCCGCTCTCGTCGGCCGCCCCGGATGTCGCGAGCGTTCGCGAGGCGCTCCCCCTCGCTGCGAGCGGGCGGCTCCCCGACACGGACGCGGCCCCCGCCGATCGGATCGATCGGCGACACGTGCAGTTCGGTCCGCCTCTCGAACGGTTCGGCAAACTGTGGGGCATCGGGCTGAACTACGCCGAACACGCCGGCGACTTGGACGAGCAACGGCCGGACGAGCCCGCAAGCTTCCTGAAGCCGACGAGCGCCGTCACCGGGCCCGGCGGCCCGATTCAACTCCCGCCGGCCGATCAGAGCGACGGCGTGACGGCCGAGGCCGAACTCGCCGTGTTGATCGGGCGAGAGTGTCGCAACGTCGCCGAAGACGAGGTCGACGACGTGGTTGCGGGATATCTCCCCATCATCGACATGACCGCGGAGGACGTCCTCCAGCGCAACCCGCGGTTCCTGACGCGAGCCAAGAGCTTCGACTCGTTCCTCGTCGTCGGACCGACGATCGCCGTCCCCGACGAGCCGCCGCGCCTCGAAGACGTGACGGTCCGGACGATCGTCAACGAGACGGTCGCCGCCGAAAACGAGGTTCGGAACATGCTGTTCCCGCCGCGGGAGATCGTCTCGTTCCACTCCGACGTGATGACGCTCCAGCCAGGCGATCTCTTCAGTACGGGAACGCCCGGTGCGGAACCGATCGAACCGGGGGATCGCGTTCGCGCGACCGTCGAGACGATCGGCGACGTCGACGCGCCGGTCGTCCGCTGACGGGCACCCCGTCCGCGGCTCGCCGTCGACCGGAACCGCCGCTCGCCGCTCCGGGTCAGGCGGCGGTTGACAAAGCGTTTACCGCCTCGACGCGAGGTCCTCGGTAATGGCACGAACGGTATCCTGCTACGACTGCGGGAACACGTACGCGTTCGACGAGCGAAAGCGCTGTGCGTGCGGCGAACCGCTCTGGTTCGAGACGACACCGGACGAGTTCGCCTGGGACGACGCGGGTGCGATCGACGACGCGTGGCGCTACATCGACGCGCTCCCCGTCTCGAACCCGACCGGCGTCGCGCCCGGCGGCACTCCACTGGTCCGCGCGGAGCGCCTCGACGAGTACGCCGGCTGTACCCTCTCGTTGAAACACGAGGGACAGAACCCGACCGGTAGCTTCAAAGATCGAGGCAGCGCCGTCGGGATCGGGTACGCCCTCGAGGCTGGTCAGGCGTGGGTCGGAACCGTCTCCCACGGCAACATGGCGTTGAGTATGAGCGCGTACGCCGCCGGTGCGGGGCTCGACTGCGCCGTGTTCGTGCCCGCCGACACCCCCGCGGAGCGACTCGAACTGATCGGCCGCCACGACCCGGAGATCTTCCGGGTCGAGGGCGACTACGGGCGACTCTACGCGGACACCCTGTCGCTCGACGCCCCCGTGAACTTCGTCAACTCCGATACGCCGCTTCGCGTCGCCGGGCAGAAGACGGTCGCCTACGAGATCGTCGAGCAGTCGGCTCCGGACGCGCCCGACGCGATCGTCCTTCCGGTCAGCAGCGGTGGCCAGGCGAGCGCGGTCTGGAAAGCGCTCCGGGAACTGGAAACGGCTGGCGCGATAGACGAGATTCCGCGACTCTACTTCTGTCAGGCGGCCGCGTGCGACCCGATCGCGGCCGCGTACCGGGACGACGAGCCGCGGGTCACGCCGGTGACCCCCGAGGAGACGATCGCCGTCTCGATCGCGAACGCCGATCCGCCGAGCGGAACGCGAGCGCTCGCGGCGGCGCGCGAGACCGGCGGCGCGGTCGTCTCGGTCCCGGACGCGGCGATCCGCGACGCGATGGACCGACTCGCGACGCGGGTCGGACTCTCGGTCGAACCCTCGAGCGCCGTCGCCGTCGCCGGCGTTCGCCGCCTGGCGCAGCGGGGCGAGATCGAGCCGAGTGACGACGTCGTCACCGTCCTGACTGGCTCGGGCTACAAGGAGCGGTACGACGCCGACGTCCGGAGCCGAACGATCGACCTCGACGACGTCGAGCGGGAACTCGCGTCGGTCGTCGGCCGCTGACCCGTTCGCGGAGCGCTGCTACGTCGCTGATCGAAACGGCGGCGATTCGTCCGGGCGGACCTCGAACGCGTTCAGCACGCAGGCGAGCATCGCGTAGTAGCCCGCGGTCGCGGTCAGTTCCACCAGGCCCCGGACGCCGAAGCGTTCCTCGGCTCGTCGAAACGTCCGCTCGGAAACTCCGTGGTCGCGGAGCAGTGCTCGGACGTACCGGACGACGAGAGCGTCGGCGTCCGGCACCGCGTCGAGCGCATCATCGGTGGCGACCGCGTCGATGGTCGCCGTCGGGACCCCCTCTCGTCGGGCAATCGGCTCGTGGAAGACCCATTCGTAGGCGCAGTCGAACTCGCGTGCGGTCGCGAGGATCGCCAGCTCCCGTTCTCGACCGGCGAGTGCGCTCTCGAAACGGACATACGCTCCGAGACGTCCCACTCTCTCGGCCAACTCCGGGTGCTGCAAAAGTACGGGGAACGGCCCGCTGACGTCGTCGCGACCCTCCGCGATACTGTCGTACCGGTCGCGCTGATTCGGCGGTAGCTCGTCTCTCGTCGAGATCGTTGGAATCCGTGGCGATCGCTCGTCCATCACCGGTCCGTCGGTGGTCCATGGTATTAATCTGCACGGCCCTGTCCGCGTCGGAACGATGCTGTCTGAAACGCGTCCAAACCGGCCGACTAACTGACTCCACCCCCGTGACTGTCAGTCGCCGTCCACGTTCGCCGCGCGGGTCCCATTCGCCGCGTCGCCGGTGACGAGCAGCGAGCCGCTGAGCAGGCAGGCCAGGACCGCGACACCGGCGAGCGTCGCGAACATCGGGACGATCCCAAAGCCGTCGTAGACGACGCCGGTGAGCGCGGCACCGAGCGCGCCGACGCCGAACGTGCCGACGTACGTGAAGCCGTAGGAGAGCCCGCGAGCGTTCGCCGGCGAGTACCGAGCGATCGTCGCCTGGTACAGGGGCTGGATCAAGAAGAGGACGAAGCCGAGGGCGGCGCTGACCAGCGCGAGCGAGACGGCGCCGGCCCGGGCCGCGGGGACGAAGGCGAGCGCGATGACCGCGAGTGAGCCGAACGCGACTACCAGTCCCCGTTCGGTCGGCAATCGATCGGTGAGTTTCCCGCCGACGTACTGGCCGCCGATGCCGACGAGCAGCAGTCCCGTGTAGAAATACCGCGATGGCTCGAACTCCGACGCCAGCGCGGAGTTGGGATCGAAGAGCCGGAGGTCGCCGATACTCGGTTCGAGCATCGTCGTCAGAATTTCCGGCAGCAACGTCAGCGTTCCGCGGTAGAACAACCCGCTGAGCATGACGATGACGAAAACGAGGGCGAACCCGGTCGCGAACAGGGCCTTCGAGCCGGCCCACAGCTCCGACAGCGACGACGCCGACGGGGCAGCGCTTTCGTCCGCGTCGGCCCGGCGCGCGTTCGCGCCGGCGTGCTCGTCGAACCGAACCGTCAGCGCGTAGCCCGCGACGACGAGGGACGGAAGCGACAGCAGAACGGTGACGAGCCGCCAGTCGACGACGAGCAGGAGGAGCGCGGTCACCAGAGGACCGAGGGCGATACCGGCGTTGCCCGCGACGCCGTGATACGCGAACGCCGTGCCGCGGTCGACGACGCCCGTACTGATCAGCGAGAGCCCCGCCGGGTGGTAGATGCTCGCCGCGATGCCCCAGCAGACCAGCGCCAGCACGAGGACGTGGAGGGTCGGCGCCGCGCTCACGAGGAGAAACGACGCGCTCATGCCGACGAGACAGCAGACGATCAGCGTTCGCGAACCGTAGACGTCGGCGAGGACGCCGGTCGGAAGCGCCCCTAATCCAAACATTGCGTAGCCGGCGGAGACCACGACGGCGAGGGAGCCGATTGAGATCGAGAACGCGTCCACCCACAGGAGCATGAGAATAGGAATCGAGAGCTCGTACGTGTGCACGATCGCGTGCGATAGCATAACGAAACTGATGATAGACCGATCGTTCGCGTCCATACGGTACCCGTTGGTTCGCGGTACCCTGGGTAAAATGTACGTCTTCCAGCAGCGTTTTCGCGATTCTACCGATGCCGACATGAGCTGAGTGATCGCATGCTCGACGGGGTAACTATCGTTCGACTACGAGCACCGTGAGCGCGTCCGAATTCCTGGTGGAACTTCGAGTCCCCCTACGGCGAAAGAGAGACCGAATCTGAGATCCCTCATGGTGGCCCTCAGACGAAACATATCAGACCCAAATCTATTGCGTATAAAATATGTTTGCAACGATGTATGGTTTGCATTTATTTTATCAGACCAGTACTATAGTCGGTAATACTCTAAATACGCCCCTATTTCTGTGTAGTTTAGAGATAAAGACGATTTAGGAACGTATATAAGAAATAGTGGGGTGGGAGATGAGGGATGCGCCTAATATAGCTATCAAGAGAGATCATATCGCTAGATTCGGGATGTAGAGTCGGGCCACTAGATCATATATGGAATCGTATACAACATCAGACGTATCAGTTATATTTCTGTCCTAGGATAAGATCGGATCATGTAACGCAAGCAACTATAGGCAAACGGAAACGACCCCTACGAACGACATCTCGTCCCGGCGCAGCGGTAGACGCGGATTGCCGGCGACACCGCGTCCGGCGTACCCGGCGGGCAATCAGCGACCGAAGTGTTTCCGAATCGTCGCCCGCAGCGGCAGTCCGAGCGCGCCGGCCAGCGGCAGCACGACGAACGCAGCCAGATCGGCCGGGAGCGAAGCGACGCCCGCCGCCGCGGCGCCCAGGCCCACGAGCGGCGCGAGGACCGGCAGAACGTAGAGGTACGACGGCGTCCAGCCCGGCCCGCGCCTGGTGTGGCGGACGATCACGCCGAACAGCAAAGGCATGAGCGTCGCCCCCGCGAGCAGGGGGCCGCCGACCAGGCCCGTCGCGGCCGTTACCGCGAGCGCGACGACGATCGTCTCGTCGATCGTCACCGGGTCCCACCGCTCGGCCGCTTCTCGACGGACCAGGCGGACGCCGACCAGGCAAGCCAGCGCGAGCGCGACGACGCCGGCCAGCGCGGCGTACCACGGCGTCGGCGCCAGCGGCGGCGTCACGAATTCGACGCCTCGAACGAACGCGACCGTCGTGTCGATGCCGTGGCGGCTCTCCGAGAGCAGGGCCCAGAGGCCGGCCGGATCGGTGCCGACGCCGCGCACGTCGGCCCAGAGCGAGCCGAGCGCGGCGCCGTTTTCGCGTCCGAAGTGGCCGAGCCCGACGGCGTAGACGAGCACCGAGAGCCAGATCAGCGGCAGGGAGAAGTTCTGGCGACGCCACCAGCGGACGAGCGGATTGGCGGGCCCCGAATCGGCCGTCCCGGTACGAGTTTCGGTCCCGGTCCCGCTCGCTCGGCCTGGTCCGCGCTCCGATTCGCCGGTCGCGGCCCCGGACGGCCCGCTCGATCCCGAACCGGTTCCGGGTCCCGTTTTCGCGCCTGTCCCCGTTCCGGTCGCACTCGAGGAGTCGGTCGCGGTTCCGGCCGACGCTGCGCCGGCCGCTGACGTCGACGCGCGCGACCCGGCCGCGCCGGTCGTGGCCGAACGCCCCGTTGTCGAACCGCTCACCGTGGCGGCGGAATCGTCGGCGGCTGCCGTCGACGACGCGGTCGACGCCGAGGCCGATGCCGACGCGGATTCGCTCTCCGTCTCGGACTCCGACTCCGAGTAGCTCAGTTCCGTGCCGCTCTCGTCCTCGTCGTCCTCATCATCGTCGCTATCGCTCTTCCAGACGTCGGGCGAGGGGAGGCCGCTGGTCCGCTTGGCGACGTACTCCTCGTGACCCAGTCGGTCGTAGGCCTGGCGCTCGACCGGATCGCCGAGGATGTCGTAGGCGGTCTTGACGGCGGTGAACTGGGCCTGCGCGCGATCGTCGTCGTTCACGTCCGGGTGATAGACCCGGACCTGATCGCGGTAGGCCTCCTTGATCTCGTCCTGGGAGGCGTCGGGAGGGATCTCGAGAAGATCGTAGAAGTCCTCTGTCATATGAACATGGGGCGGTGTGCTGAAGTCTGCTACGGTGATTGTCGGGGAGGGGTTATAATTTCGATGTTCTTTCCGCTCCTGATGACTATCGCTCTGACCGAGTGGTTACGAGAAATCCGCGAGCGAGGTTTGACCGCTCGGTCGGTCGTCGAGCACAGCAGTCGGCTCCGATTCCGACTCTGGCTCCGACTCTGACTCCGTCTCTCGGCTGCGATCCTCGTCCCCCGTCTCGTCCGTGGGATCGGTCTCGACTTCGGCTGCGGGTTCGGAACCGTCGTCGTCCCGTTCCCAACTCGCCAGGCTGGCCTGGTCGGCGGCGGCGAACTCGAGGTTGGCCACGCGGACGCCGACCTTGCGAACGGGCTCGGTCTCGAACTCGGCGAAGAGGTCGCGGGCGACGCGGTCGACCAGATCGGGGTCGTCGATCGGGCCGGACAGCGACCGCTCGCGCGTGTTGACGTCGTACGGCGGCGTGACGGCCTTGACGCCGATGGTCCGGTACAGCGCGCCCTCTCGCCGGGCGCGGTCGGCGACGGCCGCGGCGAGCGTCTCGATCTGTTCGTACTTCGGTTCCGGCTCCGAGACGGGGTCGGCGAAGGCCGATTCCCGGGAGAAGCTCTTAGGATCGCCCTTCGGCTGGACCCGCCGGTCGTCCTCGCCCCGTGCGCGGTCGTAGAGTTCCCGGCCGCGCTCGCCGAACCGCTCGACCAGCGGTTCCGGGTCGGCCGCGGCGACGTCGCCCGCCGTTTCGAGTCCCATTTCCCGGAGTTCGCGGGCGGTTACGGGACCGACGCCGTGGAGCAGGTCCGCCGCCAGCGGGGCCAGGAACTCCCGGAGTTCGCCCGGTCGGACGACCGTCAGCCCGTCCGGTTTGTCGAAGTCGCTGGCGATCTTCGCCGCGCTCATCGTCGGCGCGACGCCGACGCTGACGGTGACGCCGACCTCCCGGCGGATGCGGTCCTTGATGTGGCGAGCGAAGCCGTCGGCGACCTGCCAGGCGGTGCGGTCGGTCACGTCCAGATAGGCCTCGTCGATGCTCACCTCGCGGACGACGTCGGCGCAGTCGTGGAGGATCTCCCGGACGTCGGCCGCGACGGACTCGTAGTAGTCCATGTCGACGGGGCGGTAGTGGCCGGTCTGCTCGCGCGCGACGTCGCTCTCGAGGTCGCCGGACTCGTAGGCCGCGCGCCTGGGGAGCCGTTCGAGCGCCGTCGAGATGGCCTGGGCGCTCTCGACGCCGAACTCGCGGGCCTCGTAGCTGGCGGTGGCGACGGCGCCGATGGTTTCGCCTGGTTCGTATCCCATACCGACCACGAGGGGTTCGCCGCGGAGGTCGGGCTCGCGGAGTCGCTCGCAGGAGGCGTAGAAGCAGTCGGCGTCGACGTGACAGACGATGCGGTCCTCGTCGTCCTCGTCCTCGACATCGACCCCCGGTAGCCGCGGCCCGTCGGACATTCGTCTACCCGTCGATTCGTCCGGACCGATGTGAACGTTGCGCCCCGGACCGGGCCTCGGCCGACGGTCGCTCTCGACGGTCGACGCTGGCGACTACAGCTCGTACGCCATCATCACCTCGTCGATGTGTTCGCCGTCGATCGTGTAGTGGTCCCTGCGGATCGCCTCGGTGTTCCAGCCGTGGACGGTCAGGAATTCGAGCGCGGTGTCGTTGACGACCGGAATGCTGTTGTACACCTTCCGGTAGCCGTTCGCTTCGGCCCACTCGATCCCGCGTTGCAGGAGCGCGCTCCCGATCCCGTGGCCCCGATAGCCCTCGCGAACGCCGACGGTCTGTTGGGCGACTTCCCGGACCGGGTCGACCCCATCGCAATCGAGGTGGGTCCACCCGACGACGTCGCCGTCGACCGTCGCGACGAAGAACGTCCGAGACTGGACCGCGTTGTGCCTGATGACCGTGTTCTCGTACAGGAGCTGCTCGGCGATGGTCTCCGCGACGACGTACGTCTCTTTCGCCGTGACGTCCCGGATTGTATCGACCAGCCCCTCGAAATCCATCTGCCGGGCCGGGCGAATGACGACGGTGAACTCGCCTAAGTCGTGTTTCTCGACGGCACCGAACTCGAGCGCGATCCGTAGCGTTCCGCCGTCCTCCTCGAGGTATCCGTCGGATTTCAGCTCCTCGAGTCGCGTTCGAAACTCCTCCGAAGGGAGGGAGACGACGTCCAGTACCTTGTGACGTTCGACGGTCCCGTGCCGTTCGACGTACTCGTAGATGCGTCTGCTGGCGTCGGACGCAAACGACGGCCGATCAATCGCGTCCATACACGTACTACGAGGAATCCACGCATATTCCTTGCCCATTGTTATCATTCATTACCCGATCGTCGAACGTTACGGTCGATCGGACCGCGTGCATCGGAACGGATCAGGTCAACGTGCGTTTCTATCAGATGAGGACGGCCTGGCGACCGATACGAATCGCCGAAAATCGCGGGTGCTCGAAGATGGTAGCTCGTCTCGAGCGATTACAACTCCGAGATCCGGGAGGTACTCGGCGAGGACCTCTTGCTCCTCGGCTCACTATCGTCCCGGCTAACGCCTCCCCGCTCCGCGATCGTCGTCGGCGCCTCGACGACGATCCGCATCGTCCATCTCGAAGGACCCGCAGGAGTGCGGCCGTTCGCGCCGTTCCTGTCGCTGGAGACTGCCGTGCCAATCAGTTGTACTCCCGCCAGCGGTTTCCACACTCGGTGCACTTGAAGAACCGCGTCGGCGGTTCGTCGGCCGAGGCGGTCTGCTTGAGGGTGTACCAGGCCTCCTCGTTGCTGCACTCATCGCAGACGACGTCGGTGGCCTTCGGCTTCCCCTCGAAGTTGGCCTCCTCGCTGGACTCGATCACGTCGTCGTCGGTCTGGGACTCGGTCGTGACGAACGCGGCTTCCTGCTCGCGGTCCCGGTCGCTCGCGGCGCCGCAGTCCTCGTTCGTACAGACCATGCGGTCGCCCTGTGCTTTCATCATGGAGCCGCAGTCGTCGCAGAATTGCATATCGTGGGCGTACGAACTCGACACGCAAAAATACTCCACTTCGCTCGACTCGCGTTGCCGCTCGCTCCCTGCTCTTCGTCCCCGCTACCGTCGATCACCGGCGTCGTCCGTCCGGGCTCGCGCGCCGGTCTCGGCCGGCTCCGCGAGGAACACTCGGCCGTCGAGTCCGCGGTCCGCGAGCGCGTCCTCGGCCGCGGCTTCGGCCTCCGCGACGTGGGCGGCGTCGGTCACCCCGTAGACGACCGGCCCCCACGAGGACTGGCCGACCCCCGAGAGCACCGGACAGTCCTCCAAGGCCTCGACGAGCGCACCCGCGGGCGGCCGGAAGACCCCGCCCTGCGCGTCGGCGTACCAGGCGCCGTTCTTGCGACCGATCTCGGCGACGGCCTCGCCGAAGGGCTCGAGCCGCCCCGCGGCGACGGCCGGCAGCAGTTTCCGGGTAACGACGCCGGCGATCTCGTCGGAAACGGCGGGATCGGCGCGTTCGACGACCGCGCGCATGCTCGCGTCCTCGTCGTCGCCGCTGCGGCCTGGTTCGGCGTCGGGGACGACGACGAGGAATCGCCAGTCGGCGGGCAGATCGTGGCGGGCGACGACCGGCGGTACCGTCCAGTCACCCTCGGCGGGCGGTTCGGTCGTGAACCGGTTCGTCGGGTGGCCGGCGTCGACGACGAAGCCGCCGTCCTCGAAGGTGGCGACGCCGACGCCGCTGCGGCCGCCTCGGCCCATCGCAGGGGCTCGCTCGCGGACTCGCGGGTCGCGGCCGTGTGCCCGTGCGGTGGCCGTCAGCACGGCGAGCGCGAGTTGGGTGCCGCTGCCGAGGCCGACGTGACGCGGCAGTCGCTCCTCGATCGAAACCGCGACGCCAGGCTCGTCGAGGATCTCCGTCGCGCGGCGGGCGTACGCGCGGACCAGGCGGTCGTCGGCGTCGATGGTCTCGGCCGGTTCGGCGGTGACGGTGACTCGGGGTTCGGCGAGTCCGACGCCGATGCCGCCGTAGAGTCGCTCGCGAGCGAGCGAGAGGTTCTGGAAGCCGACGTGGAGTCGCGCACCCGCGCTGACGCTGACGGTCGCCATGTGTCGCGGCGTAGGGGAAGCGCCGTCAAGGGAATTTCGACGGTGGCAACGATCGTGCGGGATCGACTCCCGATCGGCCGGTCAGGGCGGCGCGTAGAACACCCAGCTCTCGGGCGGCACCCAGACCTCGACCCGTCCGTCGCCGTCGACCTCGACGTCGTCGGCGGTGCCGCTGTAGTCGTTGAGCGTCTCGTTTCGCCAGGTCGTGGACACCTGCTCGCCGCGCCACTCGTCGGTGTCGTTGTTCAACCCGACCAGCAGGTTGTTCTCCCGTTCGTAGATCGCGAGGGCGGAATCGGTGTGGCGCCAGTGCGTCTCGCCGCCGGCGAGATTCGATTTGACCCACACCATGTTGGTGATCGCGTCGTCGTCGAGGATCTCGTCCGGATACAAGTTATACACCATTGGGGTCCCCTCGATCGTGAGGACGTGGGCGTGGGCGAGGTGGTACTGCGACGGCGCGCCCTCGTCGTGGTTCTGGACGAACGGCCAGGCGTGCCACGGATCCTGCGCCACGACGCCGGCCCCTTCGAGGCGGCTCATGTCGCCGTGGTCGAAGACCTCGTCGAGGGTCCAGTACAGCGGGTAGTCGAAGGTGTCCATGCCGGTGTCGATGTAGGTCTGCACGTAGTCGACGCCGCCGTCGAACACCTCGCCGACGCGGTTCATGCCGAGTTCGTCGGCCCACGGATTGGCGTACCGCTCCCAGAACTCCGCTTCGACGTGTTTGACCGCGTCGTACCGGTAGCCGTCCGCGCCAAAGCTCGCGATCTTTTCCATGTAGTCAGAGAGCTGTTCGCGGACGTACGGCGCCGTGTCATCGTGGCCGTGGGTCTCGAGCTGCGCCAGGTCCTTCAGGCCGAGAAGGTTCCCGTGTTCGACCTGATGTTCGTCGTCCCAGTCGTCGATCGATCCGACGTGGGTGTGGAAGTGCTCCTCACCGAACTGCGGGAAGTCGTACCCGCGGTCCGCGGCCATGTGGTTCATCACGCAGTCGACGTACACCTCGAGGCCGTGGTCGTGTGCAGTGTCGATGAGTCCCCGGAGGTCGTCCTCGGTTCCGAACTCGCTGTCGAACGAGCGGAAGTCGACGGGCTGGTAGCCGAGTGGCGGGTCGTTCCGCCCGTCCCGATCGTCCCAGGTCAGTTCGCTCTCCTGGGGCGCCTGGATCCAGATCCCGTCGTAGCCCCGATCGGCGACCCTCGAGAGGTCGTTCGTGATCGTCGGCCAGGTTTCGTGGAAGTACTGGAAGAACACCCGTTCGCCGGCGGCCGCCGTCGCCGTCGAGGCGGCCCCCGCGCCGGCGAGCGAGAGACCGGCCACCGCGGCGCCGCGGACAACCGTGCGTCTGCTGATCGTTCGATTCGGTTCATCGGTTCGATCACTGAATTTGTGATTGTCATTCTCTGACATTCAGCCGTGACGTACTATTTCATCATAGATATATCTGGAGGCAATTGCCGTTACAATTAGCGAACAGGAAGAAAAATGATGGCGGCGCTTCAGACGTCGTCTCTCTCGAACTCCGCGTTTCCGATCACGAGAGGCGTTTCGCCGTGCAGACCGGCGGACGACCTGCGAAGCGACCGGCGGCTTTGACGAATCGCTGCGCTTCCTCGAGGACTCCTATCACTCCCGGTTGGTGCGCCGCGAAGGGACCGTCGTCTACGATCGCTCCCGACGCGATGTCCGCCCGCCGCCAGGCGCGGGCCAAGTACGGGCGGCTCCGCTGGACCTGCCCCGCGGCGATCCCGAATCTGCGGTGCCGAGACTATCGCCGGCACAGGAGTGCTTGTAGACGGATCGTCCCTCTCGAATCGGCTCGATCAGCCGCACCCGTTCGACCGGATCGGATTCGATCGAACGGTTGCCCGGGAAAGGGTAACTTATGTCCCTCCGACGCAAGGTCCGACCATGAGCAGCGACAGCGAATTCGACTACGGCAAGGACGAGGACCTCCGGAGCCGCGAGGTGACGGAGGGCGCGGAGAAGGCGCCGCATCGCGCGATGTTCCGAGCGATGGGGTTCGACGACGAGGACTTCGGCGCGCCGATGATCGGCGTTCCAAACCCCGCGGCCGACGTTACGCCGTGTAACGTCCACTTAGACGACGTCGCCGAGGCCGCGCTCGAGGGCGTCGACGAGGCCGGCGGCATGCCCATCGAGTTTGGCACAATCACCATCTCCGACGCCATCTCGATGGGAACCGAGGGGATGAAGGCCTCGCTGATCTCCCGGGAGCTCATCGCCGACTCCGTCGAACTGGTCTCCTTCGGCGAGCGAATGGACGGCCTGGTCACCATCGGCGGCTGCGACAAGAACATGCCCGGGATGATGATGGCGGCCATCCGGACGGACCTTCCCAGCGTGTTCCTCTACGGTGGGTCGATCATGCCTGGCGAGCATGGGGGACGGGAGATCACGGTCCAGAACGTCTTCGAGGGCGTCGGCGCCGTCGCCGAGGGAGACATGTCCGAGGACGAACTCGACGAGATGGAGCGCAACGCCTGTCCCGGCGCGGGCTCCTGTGGCGGCATGTTCACCGCCAACACGATGGCCTCTATCTCCGAGACCATCGGTTTCGCACCGCTCGGGTCGTCCTCGCCCCCGGCCGAGGACGAGGACCGCTACGAGGTCGCCCGCGAAAGCGGTGAACTGGCCGTCGAAGCCGTTCACGAACAGCGCAAACCCTCGGACTTCCTCTCGAAGGAGTCCTTCGAGAACGCCATCGCGCTGCAGGTGGCGGTCGGCGGTTCGACCAACGCCGTGCTCCACCTGCTGGCGATGGCCGCCGAGGCTGGCGTCGATCTCGACATCGAGGAGTTCAACGAGATCAGCGCCCGCACGCCGAAGATCGCCCACCTCCAGCCAGGCGGCGAGCGCGTGATGAACGACCTCCACGAGGTCGGCGGCGTGCCGGTCGTCCTGCGGGAGCTGCTCGAGGCCGACCTGCTCCACGGCGACGCGCTGACCGTCACCGGCGAGACGCTCGCCGAGGCCATCGAACGCGTCGATCCGCCGGCCGTCGCGGACCTCGACGCCGACTTCCTCCACACCGTCGACGACCCCATCCACGAGCGGGGCGCCATCCGCATCCTGACGGGGAACCTCGCCCCCGAGGGCGCCGTCATCAAGATCACCGGCGAGGACCACCTTCACCACGAGGGTCCGGTCCGGATCTTCGAGAACGAAGAGAACGCGATGGAGTACGTCCAGGAGGGCCGCGTCGAGAGCGGCGACGTCATCGGGATTCGTAACGAGGGGCCCCGCGGTGGTCCCGGCATGCGCGAGATGCTCGGCGTCACGTCGGCCGTCGCCGGCCAGGGTCACGCCGAGGACGTCGCGCTCTTTACCGACGGCCGGTTCTCCGGCGCGACCCGCGGGTTCTCCATCGGCCACGTCGCTCCGGAGGCCGCCGTCGGCGGTCCCATCGCCGCGCTCGAGGACGGCGACACGATCACCATCGACATCGACGACCTCGAACTCTCCGTGGACCTCTCCGACGAAGAGATCGAACGGCGCCTCGAAGAACACGATCTGCCCGAACCCCAGTACACGAGCGGCGTGCTGGCGAAGTACGGCCGCGACTTCGGCTCGGCCGCGAACGGCGCCGCGACCAACCCCGGCGTCACGGACGACTAGTCGCGCGCGGTTATCCTCGCGCCGGGTCACGGAGGCGGCCCGAAGCGGGACGCTACCCCCGGCGACCTCCTCCCTCCCCATCCCGACCATCCAAACGGACTACTTCCTCGCACCGGCAAGAGCCGGTCCCTTCGATTTCCTGCACGGGCCTTTCCCGCCTTTGTGAGCGAATACCGGCTAGACCGACGAATGTGTAAGTACTGTCTCGAGTGCGACTGGCAGATAAGTACCGCCGACGGCTATACAGAAAAGGAAGTCTCAGAGAAGGCAATCGAGCACTTCGTCGAGACGGGGCACACGGTCGACTCGCTCCGGCTGCCGCCGCCCGCGGTCGTCATCGAGAACTGAGCGAGAAATCGAACCCGATCGGGCGAACGTCGGTCCCGCTCTCTCGATGCCGCGACTCGAGACGACCGCCGCCCTTTCTCGCCGCTTATCCCCGCTGGTCGAGGATCCGCTCGATGATCAGCCGCGTCGACAGCAGTTCGTCCTCGGCCGCGGGTTCCCTGGCGCCGGCGCGGCGCACCTCGCAGTCGATCCCGCGGCGTTCGAGTTCGGCCTCGATGGCGGCGTCGTCGTGGTGCTGATCGTGACCCAGCGCGATCACGTCCGGATCGAGTTCCTCGATCGGGACGAAGATATCCTCCTCGTGGCCGAGGATTGCCTCGTCGACGGCCGCTAACGCGCCGACGACGTCCCGACGTTGGGTCGCGGGACAGATCGGCTTCTCCTTGTGGTCGACGTTAGCCTTCCGGGCGACGATCACGACCAGTTCGTCGCCCATCGCGGCGGCCTCCTCGAGGTAGTGGACGTGGCCCGGATGGAGGATGTCGAAGGTGCCTTGCGCGATAACCGTCCGCGTCATGTGGGTCTCGCCTTCGATATGTCGGCCGTCGGTTCCGTCGCGGTGCGTCCCGTAGTCAGTGGCATCGTCTCGCGCATAGCGAATCTCATCGTCGCAGTTCCTCGTCGATGTCCGCCTGCGTGAAATCGAAGAACTCCTCGGTCTCGGGCAGGTCGACGTCGATCACGTTCAATTGAGTGGGCTCTCCCTGCGAGTCGAACGCCCGCCAGTCGGTCCGGCGGTAGGGCGCGCCGATGATGATGTGGACGCTGCCCCGTCCGAACGTCTCCAAGTCCGCGTCGCTCGGGCTGATGACGCCGTTGGGATGGGAGTGGACGCTCCCCAGCGCCTTCATGTCGTTGGGTATCTGGTTCGTCTTGACCGTCGCGCTGACGCTGTTGGACTCGGTGCCGGGGATCACGAGGATGTCCGTGATGACGAGTCCGTCCCGATCCAGGCCCAGCCGGTGTGCCTCGGTACCCCGGAGAAACCCCATGTACTCGTCCGGATGGGCGGCCTCCGAGGCTTCGAGGGCGAACTCGAGTGTCTCCTCGGCGATCCCGAGGATCTCACTCGAGCGAAACAGCGCGTCTAACAGCCCCATATCCCCATCTGCGGCCTTGCGGTTGCTAAACGTTCCGATGCGCCCGTTGCTCGGTCCGCGCGGAACGCCGCCGGGATCGATCGGGACGCACGTCACCGCTCACGGCTCACGGCGGCCGCGAGCGACCGATCACTCGTCGTCCGGTTCGGACACCGCGTCTTTCGGGATGATCCCGTCGATGTCGCCGCGCAACACCTCCTCGTTGGCTTCGTTCGTACAGACCGTCGAACTCCGCACGTCGTAGTACTCGTCGCGCTCGGTCACCGAGTCGAGGCGACACGTACAGGAGATCCGTTCGCCGGTGTGGACCGGCTGGACGAACTCGAACTCCATGCTGCGCGCGATGTAGTTGAGATCCCCGCCGATCTTCGTCGGTAGCGTCGCGGTAAGCAGCCCCTGGACGGTCAATCGGCCCAGTTCGTCCGGCTCGGTATGGATCGGCTGCTGATCGCCCGAGAGTTCGCCGAACTCGCGGACGTCCTCGCGGTCGAACGACCGTTCGTACGCGTACTCGTCGCCTTCTTCGGGCGGGAATGACACTGTCATGCACGGATAGTTTCGGCGACGCGGCTTGTAACTACTCCTCGGTCGCGTCAACTCGATCGGGCGCCCATCGCTTCTTGACAAGGGTTATACGCGACCACCCCCAAACGGCGAATCAAGATGACGTGTGACTCCGCCGGGGACCCCGGCGCAGACGACGGGGATTCCGTCGTCTACGATCTCGCTTCCGATTGTACCGCTGACGACGTGGAGTACGACCGACCCTATCTCGCCGAGATCAACGGCATCGTCGACTACGGCGTCTTCGTCGATCTCTCCGACTCCGTCTCCGGTCTCGTCCACGAATCCGTCCTCGAGGGCACCTACGCCGTCGGCGACGAACTGGTCGTCGAACTCGAGAGCGTCCGCGAGAACGGCGACATGGCCTTCGAGCCCGTCGACGTCGACGACTACACGCTCCGGCAGGTCTCCCACGACTACGCCCTGACCGGCACGGACCGCCTCGAGAGCAACCTCGGCGAACAAATCCACCTCGAGGGCGAGGTCACCCAGGTCAAACAGACCGGCGGGCCGACGATCTTCCACATCGCCGACGAGGACGGCGTCGTCCCCTGTGCCGCCTTCGAGGAGGCCGGCGTCCGCGCCTACCCCTCCATCGAGGTCGGCGATGTCGTCCGCGTGACCGGCGCGCCCGAACACCGCGAAGGATCGGTTCAGATCGAGGTCGACGGCCTCTCGAAGCTCGAGGATCAGGACGCCGAAGACGCCCGTGAACGCCTCGAAAACGCCTTCGAGACCCGCGCCGAACCCCACGACGTCGAGCCGCTGATCGACTGGCCGGCCTTCGAGAAGCTCCGCCCGAACTTGGAGGAGGTCGCCAGGCTGCTCCGCCGAACCGTCCTCGAAGGACGCCCGATCCGGGTGCGCCACCACGCCGACGGCGACGGGATGTGCGCCGCCGTCCCCGTCCAGATCGCCCTCGAACGATTCATCGCGGACGTCCACGAGGACGACGACGCGCCGCGCCACCTCATCAAGCGGCTGCCGTCGAAGGCGCCCTTCTACGAGATGGAGGACGCGACCCGCGACCTCAACTTCGCTCTGGAGGACCGCGAGCGCCACGGCCAGCAGCTCCCGCTCCTGCTGATGCTCGACAACGGGTCGACGGCCGAGGACGTGCCGGCCTACGAGACGCTGGCCCACTACGACATCCCGATCGTCGCAGTCGACCACCACCACCCCGACCCCGACGCCGTCGGCGACTTACTCGACGCCCACGTCAATCCGTATCTCCACGACGAGGACTACCGGATCACGACGGGGATGCTCTGCGTCGAACTCGCGCGGATGATCTACCCCGACCTGACCGAGGAACTGCGCCATGTCCCCGCCGTCGCCGGCCTCTCGGACCGCTCGAAGGCCGACGCGATGGAGGACTACCTCGAACTCGCCGCCGCGGAGGGCTACGACGAGGAGCGTCTGCAGGACGTCAGCGAGGCTCTGGACTACGCCGCCTTCTGGCTGCGCTACAACTCCGGCGATCAGCTGATTCAGGACCTGCTTCAGGTCGACAGCGACGACGAGGAGCGCCACCGCGAACTCGTCTCCTTCTTCGCGGACCGGGCCCGCGAGGAAGTCGACGAACAGCTCGAGGCCGCGACGCCCCACCTCGAACACGAGACGCTGGACAACGGCGCCCACCTCTACCGGATCGACGTCGAGAACCACGCCCACCGCTTTACCTACCCCGCTCCGGGGAAGACCACCGGCGAGATCCACGACCGCAAGATCGAGGAGACCGGCGATCCGGTCATCACGGTCGGCTACGGCCCCGACTTCGCCGTCCTCCGCAGTGACGGCGTCCGCCTGGACATCCCGAACATGGTCTCGGAACTCGAGGCCGAGATCGCCGGCGGCGGCGTCTCCGGCGGCGGCCACTTGGTCGTCGGCTCGATCAAGTTCGTCACCGGCAAGCGCGAGGAAGTGATCGACGCCTTGGTCGAGAAGATGGCCGAGGCAGACATCGACGAAGCCCTCTCGAGCGCGGCGCCGATCGACGACTGAACCGGTCGGTCACGCTCGGCACGTTTTTCGTCCTCGTTCGTCACGCCCGATAGCGGTGGCGCTCACCCTCGGTTGGATTGCGACCTCGTTCGAACGTCGTCCTCCGCCAGAGCGAGCCAGCGCCAGCGAGCCGTCGTGGCGGCGGATCGGACGGGTTCCGAAACTATCACGTAAATGTATTTAAATCATAGTTAATTTTTAGTGGGGGAGTAATGACGTACGACGGGAAATGGAGGATGAAAAACCACACCACACTTTGGGACAGTATCGACGACGAGGCTTCCTCGGCGGGATGGCGTCGCTGTTCGCGGCGACGGCCTACTCGCTGACCGTCTCGGCGGACGCCGCAGCGCCGGTCGGCGAGGGTGACGATTCGGCGACGCAGACCGTCACCTCCCCGGACGGGAGCGTGGCGTTCACCGTCGACGTCGCGGACGGGACGCCGACGTACAGCGTCTCGTTCGAGGGCGAGCCCGTCGTCGATTCCTCGCGGTTAGGCTTCGAGTTTCGGAACCAGGCGATCTTCGGCGTCGGCGCGGACGCGGCCGACCTCGCCGTCACGGGGAGCGAGCGGACGACGGTCGACGAGACCTGGGAGCCCGTCTGGGACCGGTACGACGAGATCCGCGAACACTATACCGAACTCCGGCTCGGCCTCGAAGAACGGGCGGAGCCGGGACGAGGCGGCACGCTCGAGGTCCGGGTATTCGACGACGGCGTGGGCTTCCGGTTCCTCTTCGACGAGCGCTTCGGCGAGGGGTTCGTCATCACCAGCGAGCGCACCGAGTACGAGTTCGCCGACGACTACGCGTCGTGGTGGATCCCCAACGACTACAACAACTTCGAGGTCGAGTACGAGGAAACGCCGCTGAGCGAGGTCGACGCGACGCTCGAGGACGATCTGGGCGGCGAGTTCGACGGCGTCCACACGCCGATGACGATGCGGACCGACGACGGCCGCTACGTCAGCGTCCACGAGGCGAACCTCGACGACTACGCCTCGCTCGCGATCGCGCCACAGGACCGCGGCGACACGACCTTCGAGTCGACGCTCGCGCCGCTACCCGACGGCACGAAGGTGTCCGCGTCCGCGCCCCACAGGACCCCCTGGCGGACGGTCCAGTTGGGACGGCAGCCAGGCGACCTCGTCGAGTCGAACCTCGTCGTCAACCTCAACGAGGACTACAGCGACGACGTGTTCACGCAGGGCGTCGACTGGATCGAGCCCCAGAAGTTCATCGGGGTCTGGTGGCTGATGATCACGGGCCGCGCCGACTGGGAGTATCAGGGTCCACGGACCGGCAACCACGGTGCCCAGACCGGCCGCGCGAAGCAGTACATGGACTTCGCGAGCGAGCACGGCATCCCCGGCGTCCTCGTCGAGGGGTGGAATCGGGGCTGGTCGAGCTACCCGGGCGACGGGAGCGACCTCGACTTCACCGAGTCCTACCCGGACTTCGATCTGGAGGGCGTCACCGACTACGGGACGAGCTTAGCGCCCCCGACGCAGATGACGATGCACAACGAGACGGCGGGGGACTTCCACAACTACGAGTCCCAGCTCGAGGAGGCCTTCGGGCTGTACGACGACCTCGGTATCCGGACCATCAAGAACGGCTACGTCGCCGACGACGGCGACCTGGCCGGCGAGGGCCACAACCACCACAACCAGGTGCTGGTCAACCACCACACCCTGGTCGCCGAGACGGCGGCCGCCAACCGGCAACTGCTCGACATTCACGAGCCGATCCACCCGACCGGTCGCCGGCGGACCTATCCGAACCTGATGACCCGCGAGGGCGTGAAGGGCCAGGAGTACGACGCCTTCGGCGACGTCAGCCCGAGCCACCACGTGACGTTCCCGTTCACGCGGATGCTCGGCGGCCCGGTCGAGTACACGCCCGGCATCTTCGACATGGATTCGGGCTCCGGCGGTATCGAGACGACGCGGGCCAAACAGCTCGCGATGTACCCGACCTACTTCAGCGGCCTCCAGATGATCGCCGATCTGCCGAGTTCGTACTTAGCCGATCAACCCGCGACCTTGGACGTCGGCGAAGTCGGCCAGGCCCAACACGCCGAGCTGGACGGGTTCGTCACACAATCGGAGTGGGCCCACGCGCAGGGCGAGGAGTACGTTCCCTTCGACGCCAACAGCGTCGACGGCGGCGCGTCGGCGGCGTGGACGCTCGAGGACGTCGACGCGGCCGGCGAGTACGACGTCCACCTCCGGGTCGCCAACTACGAGGCCGACAACGGGCTCGACGAGGGCGTCGACGCGACGGCGACCCTCCGGATCGACGGCGAGCCGGTCGAGCGACTGACGATCCCCGGCACGGCGTACTGGGACGTCTGGACCGCGACCGCGACGACCGTCTCGCTCGAACCCGGTGACAGCGAACTCTCCCTGACCCTGACCGACGAGGACACCGGCGGCTTCAACCTCGATTCGATCGCCGTCACCGAGTCCGGCCAGGCGATGCCGGAGCCAGACGAGCCGCCGATCACCGGCCCGACGGTCCCCGAGTTCCGGTTCATCGAGGACGTGCCAGCGGCGGGCTGGGACGACACCCGCGTGCTAGACGCCGCGATCGGCGAGTACATGATCACCGCCAGGCGGAAGGACGACGAGTGGTACGTCGGCGCGATGACCGACGAACATGGCCGCGCGCTCGACGTGCCGCTTTCGTTCCTCGACGAGGCGCCCGGTCGACGGCGCGGTCACGAGAACGGCGAGGGGAAGGGCCACGGTCACGGCGACGGCGACGGGAACGGCGGGAATCGCAGTCGCGAGCGGGGCCGCGGCAACGGCCACGCGAAGGGCAAGTACGTCGCCGAACTCTACTCGGACGGCGTCGACGCCAGCTACGACGACGAACTCGAGGACGTCCGCATCGACGAGGCTATCGTCGATTCCTCGACGACGGTGCTGGCGTCGACGGTCGGCTCCGGCGGCACCGCGATTCGGCTGCGGCCGGCGACCCGCGAGGATCTCGAGCGGCTGCCGCGATACGAGCGGCCCGCGCAGGACGTCGACGTCTCGATCGACGCGAAGACCTTCGTGCGCGAGCCGTTCGTCGCGGCGAGCGGCACCAACGACGGCGACTACGTCGGCGGCACGAACGTCGAACTCGTCGTCGACGGCGAGGTCGTCGCCCGCGAGAACGTCCGCTTCGCGCCGGGAGCCGAGGACGGGACGTTCGCGTTCGGCGCGACGATCGACGAACCGGGAAGCTACGACGTGACCGTCCGAACGCCGGACGGGGAGACTCTCGCCGACCGGACGGTGACGGTAACCCCGCCGGAGACCGTCGCCTCGTTCGACGATCCGAGCGGCGACGACCACGGCCCCGGCGAGTACACGTACCCGACCGCCGACGACTTCCCGGACGGCGCCTTTGACCTCCGATCGGTCGAGGTGACCCGGACCGAGCGCACCGTCGAGTTCACCTTCGAGACCGAGACCCTGCCCAATGTCTTCGGCAGCGACCGCGGCTTCTCGCCGCAGCTGTTCGCGCTGTGGCTCCGCGACCCGACCGCCGACGGCGGGACCGCGTCCGAACTCGGCGACCTCGGCCTGGCCGCCGGCTTCGAGGCGCCGTGGCACTACCGCCTGGAGGTCAGCGGCTTCACGAAGAGCGCGGTCGACGCCGGCGGCAACTCGCTGACCGACGTCGACGGGAACGCGATCGCGGTCCGGGACGACGTCGACACCGACGCGAATACCGTCTCGCTGGCCGTCGATCGCGCGGCGTTCGGCGAGACCGACGTCTCGGAACTCGAAGCCGTGGCGATGGTCCAATCCGAGGACCGCGGCGAACTCCGCCCCGTCGCCGAAGAGGCCGAGGGCTACGTGTTCGGCGGTGCTATCCCCGGCGCCGAAGCGAACGCGCCGCGGGTGATGGACCTGGTGACTCCCGGGGGCGTCAGCCAGAGCGAGGCCCTGGCCTACTCGGCCGAGGAGCGGGCGACGCTGCCGTTCGTGCCGCTGAGCGACGGCTGATCGGACGCGGAGCTCTCGAGCTGTGACTACCGAAGCGTGAGAACTGCGACGCGCCCGACGGAGACCCGTCGGACGGCGCTTCGAATCGTCGAAGCGAGACTATCGAGACCGCATCGAGAGGGAATCGTCGGTCGATACGCCGTGTCGGATGCGGGACGCGCCGATCAGTCGGCGCCGTGTCGCGGGGTGTAGCCGCACTCCGCGCACTCGAGCGAGCCGTGTTCCGCCGTGAGGGAGCCCGAGCATTCAGGACAGCTGTATGCCGATTCGGTCGTGGACTGCGTGATCGCCATATTCGGTCCGGAGAACTGCGCGGCAATAAGCGCACCTATTACGAGATAGATATTGTATATTGGCAATAAATGTCGTATTGATTTCTGCTGCCAACCCGTTATCGGATCGACCGGACGTCGCC